>NZ_MVDI01000001.1:337203-674406 GCF_002939305.1 Chroococcidiopsis sp. TS-821
GATGTCGGAATTGCAGTAGCAGGACCTGTGTTAGGGGCAGTTGCCCAGCAAATTGGTTATCGCCATCTTTTCGGTGTTGCGGCAAGCTTAACGGCGCTGGCGATCGTTGTTTTCCTGACACAATCGAGTAAAGATATCCCGCATTCTCTACGCTTTGCACTAGGTAAAGGTAAAGATGTTTATGCATTAAGGTAAATAAAACGGGCGAGGAGGGATTCGAACCCCCGACACCGTGGTCCGTAGCCACGTGCTCTAGTCCACTGAGCTACACGCCCTTAAAAGCTGTTCGCTTTGTTCTCGCGAGTATCTATACTATCACGAAAAAGTGAAATGGAACAAATTTCTCAAAATTCTTCTAACTTGACGCACTTAGACAGTCAAGGACAAGCTCAAATGGTTGATGTTTCGCACAAAACGGCGACTGTGCGCCAAGCTGTTGCAGCAGCAAGTGTGCGAATGTTGAGCGAAACTTTTGCCACAATCCAAGCGGGAAACGCCCCGAAAGGCGATGTTTTGGGGACTGCAAGACTTGCGGGAATTATGGCGGCGAAACAAACAGCGAATTTAATTCCGTTGTGTCATCCTTTACCGTTGCACAAAGTCGAAGTGCAGATTGAACCAGATTCACACTTACCTGGTTATCAAATTAGGGCATCAGTTAAAACCAAAGCAGAAACTGGTGTAGAAATGGAAGCGTTAACCGCAGTTTCAGTTGCGGCGCTAACTTTGTACGACATGGCAAAAGCTTTGGAAAAGTCGATTTCGATTGAAGCAATTCATTTGGTTAGTAAATCTGGTGGGAAGTCGGGAGATTACCATAATGGGTAATTGGTAATTGGTAATTGGTGATGGTTGCGATCTGAGATTTGCATTTTTTGGAGGCGGCGATGAGCAAAACGCCAGTAAAGCTAACGTTGGAGGAGTACAAAACTTACACAGATGGTACTGATAAGCGTTACGAACTTGAGGATGGAGCGTTGTTAGAAATGCCTCCTGCGACTGGCAAGCATGAGGCGATCGTGACTTTGCTATTGATTTATTTTTACTCAGAAATCCAGAAACGGGGGCTAGCTTTACAAGTTCGTCCGAGTGGTACAGAAGTACAAACAACAAACGAGAACTCCCGACGACCTGATGTTTGTATTATTACGAATGAACAAGCGCAAAGTATCGAAAATGTTTCGGCGATTATCCAAACTCCACCACCATTAGTTGTCGAAGTTGTCAGTCCAGAGTCTATCGATCGAGACTATAATCGTAAAACACTAGAATATGCAGCCGCTGGCATTCCTGAATACTGGATTGTCGATCCATTAATGAATCAAGTGACGGTATGTTTGCTCAATCAGGAAAGTTATCAACGAATAGTGTACGCGGCAAATCAGCAGATTTCTAAACTTCTACCACAGTTACAACTGACAACCCAGCAAATCTTATCGGCATAAGTGAATATACTAAAAGTCTAGTGCTACTTTTACCTCTCCACACTTACCCATAGATTGCATCCAACCTGGGTATGGTAGTTGAGCCAAATAGTTCTGCCTCAGATGGGGAATTTTGTCAGGCAAGATGACGTTGTTCGATAAAGTCCAACCGTTTTTAGTACTGCTATCGATTTTGATCGGGCTAGTACTAGCTCAGGCAGTATGGTTTAGCGATGTTGCTTCAACAATTATTGTGCCACTGCTGGGAATGATGTTGTACGCAACGTTTTTGCCACTGCCTTTAAAACGATTTGGACGAGTACTGCGCAACTTTAAGGTGACACTCGCAAGCTTACTCGTTAACTTTCTGTGGACACCTGTTTTTGCTTGGGGATTGGGTGCTGTATTTCTGCAAGGTAGCCCTGATTTACGAGTAGGGTTACTGATGCTAATGGTTACACCTTGTACAGATTGGTATCTTGTTTTTACGGGAGTTGCAGGTGGAGATGTCGCTTTGGCAACTGCTCTATTACCATTAAACTTGATATTGCAAATCCTGCTACTTCCAGCTTATCTCTTCATTTTTGCAGAAACGTTAGTTGAGTTAAACCCTATCCAACTTTTAGAAAGTATGGTTTGGGTATTACTTGTTCCTCTGTTTTTAGCTATAGTCTCGCGACAATTTGTTTTCTGGTGGAAAGGCAATATTTGGTTTGAGCAGACAATTGCAAAAATTACAGTAGTGCAAGTTATTAGCCTTAATCTAGCAATTATTGCTATTTTTGCTTCTGAAGGAAGTACACTCCTACAGCGCCCAGAATTACTATTTCTGCTTTTTGTGCCTGTTTCTTTGTTCTTTGTGACAAATTTTTTGTTGGCGCAATGGGTTGGACGTTGCTTGCGTTTTTCTTACGAAGAGTTAGCTTGTTTTAGCTGCACTACTTTAGCTCGTAACTCTCCTTTGTCTTTAGCGATCGCTGTTTCTACATTTCCCCATCGACCTTTAATTGCTCTGACATTAATCATTGGTCCATTAATTGAGTTACCCATCATGGTTTTCATTTCTCAATTACTGTTGCGAATTCGACGGCAAAAAGAGTAGTTACGCTATTGCACTGCGGTATATCCACTGTGAACGACAGCCGCCACATCAGCAACTGCGACCTTTTGTGCTAAACTTTCTTCAATACAATCTTTAAATTGATTGAGTTTCAATGTATCTAGTAGCTTATTCCCTAATTGAGGTTTTACCAGTACAAAACTATAGTTTCGCAGCATTTGATTCACAGCAGCATCAACTGACCAAGTAACGCGATCGTGCGGTGCAAAAGCAACACTAATTGCAGTTTTAGGCATAGCAAAATCGAATTCACTAACCGCATTCATACAACTATATTCAACAGTAATACCTTCCCATTGTTGAGTCAGTGTCGATAGAGGTGAGTTATGAATAAGTGTTAGCGATCGCACAATATTTCTCATCACCAACTACCATGAATTCATGAAAATGTAGCATCCTCATGTTTTAGAAAATAACTCTTCGTACCTTAAATTTCAACTTTGTTACTAATAAAACCACTCTTCTTTGTGTCCTTTGTGGTTTATTATTCTCCCACTTTTATCAAAGCTCTAATACTGCCAGCAACCGCCTTCCCTAATTTGTCGCTAAAATCATCATAAGGCGTGCATCGAGTTCGGCTAGGCAAATGAACAACATCTTCAGTCGCAAAATCCCCAACTTGACTAAGCAAATATTATTACTAAGCTTAGCAGTAGCTAATACCTCTATTGTTGGTATTGTACCTAGTCGAATAGCACAAGCTGCTCAAGAAGTTCCGGTTGTGAGTTCTGCAGCTTTGGGGCAAAATATGGATGTTCCTTGGTCGCGTCCTGTCAGAATTAACGATCCTTTTGAAGGAAGTTATCTTGGAGTTTTTGACCGCAACTACTTTAGTCGCAGGTTTCTTAATAACAACGTCAGATTTGAAATTTTAAGTCTTTGGAGTCCCAATTCAGTTCGTTTCTTATTAGCTTCTAGAGAGCGAAATTGCGCGTATTCGAGGAGATTTTTAGCTAATCGCGTGTTTGCGCCTCGCATTATCGCTTATCGAGGACGAAGGTTCATATATACAGGATTTCCTTACGCTAGCTTTCCAGTTCCCAGATGCGCAATCGCAACCAATACGCAAAATGCTGTAAGACTTTTTATTCGTACAGGCGAACAAGTTTATCAACTTGATGGTAGTAATAGCACATTTGCGATTACTCCTGATGTTGCCAAAGCTTTAAGATCGACTCCAATTGAAAATGTCCAGATTAGGTTAGTGACAGAAAGCGGTGAAATTATTGATAGTGAAATTGGTAGGGGAACCGTTGAATCTTGGAGAGAAATTTATTAAGAACTCAGTAAGTGGGTAAAAAGAAGTATAAATGAAGGCTTGGTAACTGGTAATTGGTAATTGGAGCAGCATTAACCATATTTGATTAGGGCCATATAACAGTGATTTCTTCTTCACGTTTCAATGCGCGATCGGCAGTAACTATTACATTAGGCTGCCAATGCACTCCACGCAAATATATCCGGTGACGCGCATTCACTACAACTGTTGCTACTATTCAGATCTTGCACCATTTTCATCTGTTCCCCGATGGCTCGCCCTGCATTATAAAATGCGGGCTAACAGCCTGGGAATTGATTCTCAGGCGGGCTGTATGGCTAAACTGAGAATGCTGCAAGATTTCAGACTACCGGCTTGTTCCACGTCTGCGGCTAAATTATTCGAGAACGCTAGCAAGTTGGATGTACTACTTGATACCATTTCTCTTCTTTAGTTGCAATTCGCTTTTGTCATCATCATGGTGAATTGTCTCGATACGTGACATCGGTGAAATGGCTAGGCTAGTTCTCTATCTTCGCCCTGTCCTTAGCAAGAATGTGCCAGAAAATTTTAGAATAAGTGAGATATCTATAGTTACTCAATAATCATAACGACTTATGCCTCCTCGTTGGCCGCGTAAACCGGATCGCCGCGATCCAGCGTATCGTCGCTTGGACGATCGCATGAATTTTGCAACGCACGTCGCCATTTTTGCTGTGACAAACTCTGGATTGTGGTTCTTCTACAACCTCAAGTCGATTACTTGGACTTGGCTACCTTGGTTAACAGCAAGTTGGTTAGTTGTGTTACTAGTGCATTTAATTTATATTTCGGCGATCGCTGATTATTCAGAACCAGAAAACCCTTCAAAGTCTACTTAAAGATAGATGAAAATCAATCGTTAATTAGAAATTGTGACAGTGACAGGATTGCAAAGTGAGATTAAACACTATGGCTAACCAAAGTACGACAGAAATTCTCGAAGCCCTAGCAGCTGAAATCGGCGAAAATATCTATATCGATGTTGCTAAATGGCATCTTTATCTTTCTGATGCAAAGTTGCACAAGGTTTTAGCAGAAAAATTTTATCCACTTCTTTCGGCTAATTCTGTGAATGAAGACGAAGTTTTAGCAATTTTAAAAGATATGCCTATTAAGATTGGCGGTGGGAGAAGAGAAATTCCTTTAATCGATTTATTACCGATGCAATGCCAAGTGAACTTGATCGATATTGTGGAGAAGTATCAAAGTCGATTTTAATCCTCGTTATCTTGCAAACCGCTGGCGCAGGCGCGAAATTACTAAATCAACTTCAGGTAACTTCATCTGCAAAGCGATCGCGGCAAATACAGCAAGTCCGACTAAACCAGATATAGTCAGTTGCAACAACTGAACAATGAACCCCTCACTACCGAGGACTTGTTGAGTAGCCCAAAGCGTCACCCAACTGGTAGTTCCAGCAACAAAGCTACTAGCAATTAAGCTGAAAATCGGTATGCTCCACTCACGTAATGGTAAACCATTCAGCCGACGGTTGAGAATGAGGAGAAACATAATCGTTGAAGCAAAGTTAACTCCTACTGTTGCTAGCGTAATCCCTGGCGCGCCAAAAGGCTTCACCAAAAGGTAATCAAGCCCCGCATTGAGGATAATATTGAGTAAACTAACGCGAAACGGAGTCGTACCATCACCTAACGCATAAAACACTCTCACAAGAACATCGCGCGCTAAGTAGACAAACATACCAATACCATACGCCATGAGTACTGACGCGACTAGCTGCGAACCTGCTTGCCCAAAAGCACCGCGTTCGTAGATTACGCGTACAATCGGAACGGCTAAAGCCACAAATAACGCACCTAATGGTAGCATCGTTACACCTGTAACGAGTAACCCTTGACGAATACGCAGTTTGAGATTTCCCCAATCTTCCGGTGCGGCTAACTGCGAAAGCATTGGAAGTAAGGGCAGTAAAATCATATTTGAAATAATGCCCAAGGGTGTTTGCACAAGTAAACCAGCGTAGCTAAATGCTGCTGCTGCGCCTGCAATTCCTGAAGCAAAAAACAGATCGGTATAGAGATTGATCTGCATCATTCCTGAAGAAAACGTTGCGGGAGCCATAATATTAATGACTTCGCGGACTCCAGGAGAACGAAAATCAAATCTTAAGCGCAGAGTCCCTAATCCTAATCGCCATTGCGTAATAAGTTGAGCAAGCCATTGTAAAATTGCACCAGCCAGCGTTCCCCAAGCTAAAACTTGTCCGCCAAGTAAAGCGTATTGCGGTAAGACGATATCGTTTCCTAGCTGAAAGGCTAAGATTCCCAGTCCAATAATGATTGTGATGCTAGAAAGTACTGGACTTATTGAGAGTAGCCAATATTGATTTGCCGTGTTTAACGTGCCAAAGCCAATTCCCACCAACCCTGCAAGTAATGCCATCGGTGCCATAATTTGCAGTTGCACAGTGGCGATCGCTTGTGTTTGCGAACTCAACTGTGGACCTAGTAAGCTGATAAAAAAGTCAGCAAAGACAACTAAGATGACAGTAATCAGAATAAGTAAGCCACTCACCAGTGTGGTTGTGGTTTCGACTAACTGCGCAGATTCTTGCTTGCTGCGTTTGGATAAAACACTGACTATGGCACTATGAATCGGTCCATTGACACCACCGAGTAGTACCCAGAAGAAGCTAGGAACAACGTACGCATAGCTATAAGCATTCGCTACCACACCAACACCAAACGCCGCCGCGATCGCTTGTTGACGCACAAGAGCTACGAGTTTACTTAGCAAAGTTGCAACTGCAACGATCCCAGCAATTCCAGCTAACGAACGAGAAGGTTTTTCAGACACAAAGCATTACTACTATCTCAACCTCATAACATTTAACCGCGAATTGCGATTTTAGTGAGCGAGCTTCGGCAGTTGGCTTCCATGATTTTTTGTCCTGTGCGATCGCTATTTCAACAAGTCTTCAATTTCTTCATCCGTCAATCCGAACTGCCTAAAAATTCGCAATACATAAGCAGGAGACATTTCTTTTGCTCCTATATCGATTGGGACGACTCGTGTATTCCCTTCAACAACACGGGTATAAAGACCCTTTACCCTCGCGGTAAAATGTGCTACCTGCCTTTTCTAAAAGTTTAATTAATTGCTTTGGCTTGAGGGAGGGAATATTTTTAGGTATAAACTGCCCTAAACTCGTAAACTTCTGATTCTGGCTCCTTTGATTCCACAGTCAAAAACTCATGCAATTCCTTTATTGGAACAGGAGCGTAATAGATATCAGTTCTAGACTCGTAAATATCTTGACAAGACTCGCGCTATCCTGCGTTTCGCCTTGACTGACAGTTCCATTTTCTAAACACTAAGCAACCCAATAATCGGCACTTTGTTGCAACATGATGTAAAAATCTATACTTCTTTTGAAATAGCCTTGTGCTGTTAATTTTAGTCCAAGACTATATTTTGCGCGTTACCCACATAGCTTAGCTTTGTTAAGGTTCGCTGTGAATAGCTGGAGGCTGCACGGAGTCTTGAGGGGTTACATATGAACTCCAAAGATTGCGTAGTGAGGAAAGCGCAAGCAATAAAGATGAAATAGAGATAACTGAGATCTTGCACTATTCTCACTTACCCGACAGCCTGCCTGGGAATTAATTCCCAGGCTCATAGCTCAAGCCCACTCAAAGTGGACTAAAAGGCTGATTCAGTCTGATATCATCAGATGACTGTTAGCGGTGGGAGAGTGGGTAATAGATGAAATTGGTGCAAGAGCTCAGGGTAATTGTGATTGCTTATTTTAACAATCTATAGTATATTTAAAATAATGGAAATATTTACAAAATTTTAAAATCCAGACAGATTTTCAGTATAAAGAAAATCATTTATTAATTCAAATAATACCAGAAAGTAACCCCAAAAATAAAGCGATTTTTTTGCTGAATTTATCAAAAGTTAATAATTCAAAGCTGTACAAAAGAAACAATGTAAAAGTGTCTTGATGGATGCGATCGCTACAGAATACAGAGGTAAAATGTAGCATAATGACTACGTAGAAACTCTGATGAATCTACAAGACAACGTTAGCGAAGTGCAAGAGCCTATCGATACAGCACCACCGGAAGTCAGGCAAATCATCGAACGGGTATGGAAGCTAGAAAAGAGCAGACTTGATAAAAAAACCAACAGCCATATCAACGATGATATTTTGCGGATTGTCAAGGAAGCAGTGCGATGAAGCTAACTTCAATTCGGCTGTGTAACTTTCGTTCATTTTATGGCAAAACACCGGAAATTGTTCTTGCAGGAGGAATAAATCGTAATACGACGATTATTCACGGTAACAATGGTGCAGGGAAAACAAGTTTCTTAAATGCATTTACGTGGGTACTGTATGAGAAGTTTAGTGCGGCGTTTGCATCAGCTGAACAACTTGTGAATAAACGGGCGATCGCTGAAGCAAACATCGGAGAAGCAATCGAATGCTGGGTAGAAGTCTTTTGGGAACACGACAACAAACGCTACCGCGTGAAACGAGAATGTCGCGCGTACAAAAATGACACCAACTTCGACGCGAGTAAAACGCAGTTATTTATGCAGGTAGCTGGTGATGATGGGCGGTGGTATCCTTCGCCACAACATCCAGAAGACGTCATCAATCAGATTCTACCGTCAAGCTTACATCAGTATTTCTTTTTTGATGGCGAGCGAATTGAACAGATTGTGCGATCGGATAAGAAAGCCGAAATTGCTGAAGCAACTAAAACCTTTTTAGGTGTGAAAGTCATTGATAACTCGATCAAGCACCTAAGTGAAGCAAAAAAAACGCTAGAAAATGAATTAAAATCAATTGGTGATGCTCAAACAAAACAACTTTTGCGAGAACGGCAAAAGATAGAAATTGAGATCGAACAAATTATACAGCGACAAAGTGAGATTACTCAAGAGTTAGAATATCAAAACACTTTTAGGAAAGAAACAAGCAACCGTCTACGCGAACTTGCTGCGGCGCAAGACCTACAGGAAAGACGACAAAATTTAGAAAACCAGAAAACAATAAATCAAGAAGAACTACGAAAAAGTAAAGCAACCCTCAAGAAAACAATTTCTACACGCGGGTACAGTGTACTACTACTGTCAACGACAAATCAATTTCGAGAAATTATTGCAGATTTAAAGCAGCGCGGTGAGTTAACAGCAGGAATTTCACAAGAATTTGTGCAAGAAATACTGCGCGATCGCCGTTGTATTTGCGGTACGCAACTAGATGATGGAAGTGATGCGCGTCAGAACGTTAGCAACTTGTTAAATCAAGCTGGTTCTTCTGCTATGCAAGAAACTGTGATTCGGACAATCGCCCAAGTTGACGAAATTGACAAACAAGCAACTACTTTTTGGGAAGATGCCGATCGCGAACAATTACGAATTCATCAATTAAGAGAAAGCATATCGCAAATCGAAGCTGAATTAGATAATATTCAAGAACGTTTGCGTAAAGATCCTAGTGAAGAAATTCGCAATTTGCAACTTCGATTGGATGATATTGACAAAAAAATAGCTGAATTAAACATTGAACGCGGTGAAAAAAATCAGCAGATTGATGCTTTAAAAACAGAAGCCGCTGAATTAGATAAGCAAATTGCAAAACAAAAATTGAATGAAGAAAGACAAGCCTTAGCACAACGACGTATTACTGCAACTTTAGATGCCATTGAGCGATTAACCGAAGTTAAACAACGCCAAGAAAAACAATTCCGCTTGCAGCTAGAAAAAAGAATTCAAGAAATATTTAATGAAATTTCTATAACACCATATATTCCTAAAATTAGTGAAAAATACGAACTTACATTAATAGAAAATACTTGTGGTATTGAAGCACCTGTTGCAGCTTCTACAGGCGAAAATCAAATACTTAGCTTATCATTTATTGGTAGCATCATCGACAAAGTGCGCGAGTGGAGCGAAAGAAAAATGTTGATGGTAGCTGATAGTAATACATTTCCGATAGTAATGGATTCGCCTTTTGGGAGTTTAGATGAAACTTATCGGCGACAAATTGCCAAGATTATTCCACAATTAGCAAATCAGTTAATTGTATTAGTGAGTAATACCCAGTGGTACGGAGAAGTCGAAGCAGAAATAACTTCGAGAATTGGTAAGGAATATGTTCTAACTTACTATTCTTCTAAACCGGATTGTGAAGAAGACGCAATTGAAATTGCAGGACAACAATATCCTTTAGTCAGACAAAGTCCTAATGAGTTTGAGTATACTGAAATTTTCGAGGTAAATCGCAATGGTTAGAGGTAACCACTGCGCTACAAATTACTAAAAAGCTTTAAGAAAATGGTAGAAACTGGCAGAATTAGAGTAGCAAAAGACAAAGCTGATTTAGTTAAATCCTTGCTATCAACTGACGGTGCAACAGGTCCTTTTCAAACCTTTGCAGATGCGATCGCCTTTGCTGCTGCTTTAGGTGCAAAGCACAATAGACGAGTACCTTTAGGAGAGATTTCAAAAAGAGAACCTTCTCCTATTAGATTAGAGTATTTTGCCTCAATGGGGCATGACTGCATAATTAAGTTACTAGCAATTACGGAAACAAAAGACATCAAAATTCTCTCACTCACTGAGGAAGCCGAGTTTCAACGTAATCTGATCTTTGAAGAATATGCTAATGGGGGACTAGAAATACTGCAAAATGAATTACGTGGAGCAGTAGATTACTCTGAGCGACTTCTATTAATGCTTAGTTATGAACGCGAACAGCAAGAACAGTCAAACGAAGAGTTTGACCTAAGTAAATTTCTATCTTGAACTAATCTTTAAAACCATATCATTGCCGGCTAAATAATTTTTCTTTTTAGTTAGTGAATAGTGACTAACCACTAGTTAATAGCTACCATTTTTATTAACACTAATTAACTAAATTTGATAGCATTGTTTGCTACAGAAAATTCATATTTAATAGAAATTTTGCAAAAGTCGAAAAATTACGAGTGTCATTTCTAGCCGCAACGCTATCGCTTAAGGGCAGGTTCCATGTAATGTAGCCGCGAGATGTTTCGCTCTACTCAACATGACAGTTTAAGTACTTCTGCAAGAAGTCTGTTGTTAATGAATTAAGACTTAATCGTTCAAAATCATTCTTAATGTATGAATTACAACATAGGTGGTAATCCTACCGCTTTTGGTTCTACAAGCTGACCGTCAAAGCCGATCGCCTGTTTTTCGACAGTTCTCGCATCGGCTACGGCTTTACGCAGTTCGGCGCGTTCCATCGGTTCTTGAATTCCGCCGAGAAGGTAAACGATTAACTTTGCTGCTAAATCGCGCCCTGCAACTTGTACGCGCTTTTTATTTGGATCGTACAATACCCCATACCAAAGCGATCGCGGATATTCCATTCTACTAAAACCGCCTTCTAAATCAAACTTGCGAAGTTTCTTAAAGATATCTTTGAGTGAGAAACCTTTTTTAAAAACTAAGATTCCCAACGCTTGGGCTAAAGCAACTTGACCAACAGGGCGAAAAAGCATGTTTCCTTCACCACCATCCTTTTCAAAGCTAAAGCGTCGTAGTAAAGGTGTTTCTTCCGCTTCGAGTACTCGATAACTTGGTAGCGTTGCTAAATGATCAAATAACTGCTGAAATTCTAAAATTCCCGCTTCTAGTTCTTCATCACTTGGGCGTATCGGAATCAAACCTTTAGACAATGGTTTCCAATGCAAAAACTTTTGTCCGAGATATCGCTCCGACATCTCTTTGAGTGCTTGTAGCGTTGTTAGAACTGTAGATTTAGTAGCAACTGTGGCGCTATTCCAATTAACACGGGGTTTTCGCGTGCTTCTTTGTTCTAGAAGTGGATGCGTCGTCGCAATTTTTCTCGCCACAATCGCAAATCCATCATCTTCATTCAACTGTGCTAGTTGACCTTTCGATAAAGGAACAGCCATCAAGTTGACATGAACAAAAATCGATCTTACTCGTTGTCGTGCTTGTTCGCGGGTTTCGCCTTTCTCGACTGCACAGATAAACTCAATTCCTATTTTTTCTTGCGGTAAACTTTCTAAATAATCAATGTCTACTTGATAATGCTCGATCAAATCATTTAAAGTAATAACACTACCATCAGGAGTCTTGTCTTTGCGATAACGCTGAAGTTGATGCGTCTCAAGTAATTCCATCAACCCCTGTACTCCCATCAAGCGGTGTTGACCATCAAGTGCATAAATTGTGGTTGCGGGTGCGATGTCGAGTAACCCAATACCATCGCGGTCTAAAGGCGTAAAATCGATAGTAGACTTTGTAGCGCGTCCTTCACTATCCCATTGTGCTGCTTCCGGATTATCTACCCATGGTTGATGAATGACAACCAGCACTGGTGGAAATTTGTGGTTTTTCCACGCTACTAAGTATTGTACCAGTGGTATTTGCCGCGACCAATCAAGCGGACGTTGCTGAATTTCTGCAATTGTATCCGCATCAACTTCCACATTGTCTGTTGCAAGATTATGTTTGGGCTGAAGTAGCGGTAAACATGATGCAAAACGCACTTGTTGCGCAAACCATTCCAAGGTAACTGACCCTAAGTAAGCTTGAGTACCACCCATCGCTGTTGTTTGCACGAGAATTCGATTTTCTAAATACCGTGCTAACGATGAAGCCAATTCCTCTGGTTTGTTTTCTCGGCGATATTTACCAGTAGTATCAGCTACTCTCTTATTCATCATTTCTTCAAATAGAAGTTCTTACAAAGCTTAAGCTACAAAGAAATTAATCGCTAAAAGTTTTTAAAAACCTTTAAACTTGACTATACAGAGGTTGCCCTTAAAAAGAGTCGTTAGTAAATGCGTAGTTTCGACTTGTGTAACCACACTGCATAAGTTCAGTAGAAAAGGACAAAATGTCTACAGCACAACAGCAACACAACCAAAGAGAGCCAGTTATGTTCCTCGGACAAACTGGCGCTGAGCAGACACGTACTGTAGCAGATTTAGTTGAAGATATTCAAGCTCTCACCACTGAAATTCAAGAATTGTACTGTTTAGACGAAATACCTTGGTGCGTAGGCTACAGCGGTGGAAAAGATAGCACTGCGACTTTACAACTTGTGTGGAATGCGATCGCATCTCTCCCACCCTCCAAGCGAACCAAAACAATTCACGTCATCACCACAGACACACTAGTAGAAAATCCCATTGTCTCTGCTTGGGTGCGTAACTCGCTCAAACAGATGAAGCTTGAGGCTGAAGCGCAGAAATTACCATTTCAACCGCATCTATTACAGCCAGAGGCTAAGGAAACATTCTGGGTAGGTTTAATCGGTAAAGGTTATCCAGCGCCTAGAGGAAAATTTCGCTGGTGTACCGAGCGTCTTAAGATTAATCCATCTAACCGGTTTATTCGCGATGCGATCAGAACAAACGGTGAAACTATTCTTGTTTTAGGTACTCGTAAAGCTGAAAGCACAAAGCGTGCAAACAGAATGAAAAAAATGGAAGCTAAGCGGGTAAGAGAGCGCCTTAGTCCGAACATGAATTTACCGAACTCGTTAGTCTACAGCCCCATCGAAGACTGGCGCAATGATGAAGTGTGGCTTTATCTAATGCAGTGGGAGAATCCTTGGCGATATAGCAACAAAGATTTATTCTCAATGTATCGAGGTGCTACGGCTGACAACGAATGTCCCTTAGTCGTGGATACATCGACTCCTAGCTGTGGAAGTTCTCGTTTTGGTTGTTGGGTTTGCACATTGGTTAGTCACGATAAATCATTAGCAGCCATGATCCAGAACGATGAAGAGAAAGAATGGATGCAACCACTGCTTGATTTTCGTATGGAGTTAGATGCAGAAGAAAATCGTGAAAGACGAGATTTTAGGCGAAGAAATGGTAACGTACAACTTTACGAACGCAACTTAGATGGCGATATCTCTGTTGAACCAATTCCTGGTCCCTATATTAAAGAAGCAAGAGAATATTGGCTCAGAAGACTCCTAACAATTCAAACACAGATTCAACGCACCGCACCAGCAGAGATGCGCGACCTTACCTTAATCACCCTAGAAGAGTTAAGTGAGATCCGTCGCATTTGGTTAGAAGAAAATCACGAGTTTGACGACAGCTTACCGCGAATTTATCAAGAAGTGACGGGTGAGGTGTTTCGCGATCCGCGCCCAGGAAGCGATCGCGCGTTACTTGGTAGCGATGAGTGGGCTGTACTGGAAGAAATTTGCGGCGATGACGCGATGCATCTTGAACTCATGGCAAAGCTCCTCGATACCGAACGCCAGTATCGTACAATGGCACGCCGTAATGGCATTTTTGAGGCGTTAGAAAAGTGCTTTGAAACAAGTTCGCGTTCTAAAGAAGAAGCGATCGCCAACGCCCACTACAAGCGAGACTTGAAAAACGCTGCTGAGCAAGGCAACATCGAGACTGTCAAGCAATTAACTTGGGCTAGCTTAAAATTCCCAGCTCAATTTGGAAATGATAATCTATCAAGTGATCGAAATCACTGATTGTAACTGAGATTGTGATACAGTTCAGGTAACGCTGAACTGTATCCAACAAAGACAGTTGATAGCTACCACTGATTACCAAAGAGCGCGGACGCCTTGATCGGCAGGTTGGGTAGTTCCAGCCGCTCCGTTATTGTCAACGTCGTTATCAGTGTCTGTATCAGTTGGTGCTCCTACTCCAGGGGTAGTTGTACCAGGAATTGTTGCATCTGGAGTCGTTGTTCCAGGTGCAGCCGGGTCAGTTCCTAGACCAGGAGTTGTTGCATCTGGAGTCGTTGTTCCGGGTGCAGCCGGGTCAGTCGGTTGTCCTACACCGGGAGTCGTTGTTCCAGGTGCAGCCGGGTCAGTCGGTTGTCCTACACCGGGAGTCGTTGTTCCAGGTGCAGCCGGGTCAGTCGGTTGTCCTACACCGGGAGTCGTTGTTCCAGGTGCAGCCGGGTCAGTTGTTTGTGCAACAACGCTTTGAATCAAATTAGTTTGATTTACAGCGGGGACAGCAAGAATTGCCGCGCCAGCAAATCCTAAAAAACCTGTAAGCTTGAGCAGCATTTGGCGTTTCCGTGTTTGCATTGATTTCTCCTCAAATTACACACTACTAACGACCAGGCGAACCATCATATGATTGTCATTAAGTTTCGCCTGCAGTTGGTTCATAAAGGCACAACTGGGAATTTTTACTCAGTTTAGGAAGATGCGTTAAAAATTTTCTCTTCCTTGGGTCGTAGTTTGTGCTTTTGATACGTTTTGTTTATCAATGCTAATCAGCGTGTCATTATCTAGTTTTTTTTTACTTACAAACCTCAATTTAAATGACTGCCAAAAGTTCTTTTTTATACACCAAAAACAGTCATAACTTACGTGGTTTCTTGAGCTATTCTACTACTGTAACAGGAGTTCCCAAACTTACTTGATTAAACAACTCTTCAACATCTTCGTTATACATCCGAATACAACCGTGAGAAGCTGCAGTACCAACGCTTTCAGGGTTAGGAGTTCCGTGAAAACCTATTGAATTTTTGCCATCACTCCAAAACCCAATCCAATACGATCCTAGAGGATTGTCAGGGTGTCCTCCTGGAATTACCTCATCCGTCAAGGGGCTAATCCAAGTAGGATTTTTTAACATCTGACCTACGCGAAAATTACCAGTCGGAGTTTCCCAACCAGCACGACCTACTGCCACAGGATAACTTTTAATTGGTGTTTCTCCCCGATACAGAGTAACTTTACGGCTACTTAGCTGAATCTCTAACCTCAAAGGTAGCGCAGCTACTGTCTCGACGCTCTGGTCATCCGGAGGTTGAGGCGTTACCGATTGGGTGATAGCTGGTTGCGATTCTGATAACTCTGATAAATTTTGCTGATGAGCAACCATGCGAGTAGCGACATTGATTGCTACTACTACGCCAGCCACTGCAAACAATTGCTTGATCATCTGAAAAATTTAATCTCTGGGTAAAAACAACTATTTTACCTAGAAATCAGCAAACTTAGCTACCAAGCATCTAACTTAGGTTAGAAAACAAAAACAATTATTTGTTAAAATAAACTTCTTGCAAGTGTCTGCTTAGTTATTAAAGTTATTATTTTTGGATAATTAATTATGCATTAAACGTAATATCAGTAGCTTATGATATCAATTATTATCGCATTAAATTTATATTTAGAATAATAAAACCGTGCTGTTTACTGAACTCGTACTCCAAAATTTTGGTCCTTATCTAGGGCGACAAGTTATTAATTTGCGTCCTCAAGAAAACGAGCAGTTTTGCCCAATTATTTTATTTGGCGGAATGAATGGTGGTGGAAAAACCACGCTTATGGATGCAATTCGTCTTGCTTTATACGGACATCGCGCTCAATGCTCTACGCGAGGAAACTTGAGTTATCCTGACTTTTTAACACAATCAGTTAACCGTTACACAGCTCCTGGCGAACCAACTGCAATTGAACTCGCTTTTGAAAGTATTTTAGATAACGTTCAAGTTGAATTTCGGATAAAACGAAGTTGGACTAAAAATCCGCGAAATGGCAAAGATACTTTAGGTATTTTAGTTGATGATTGGCCTGATAGTGCCTTGGCTCAAGTTTGGGATGAACGAATTGAAGATTTACTTCCCTTGGGAATCTCAAATTTATTTTTATTCGATGGCGAGCAAGTGAAAGAGTTAGCCGAACAAGAGGTACCTACCCCAATGGTTGTTGAAGCAATTCGCTCTTTGCTTGGATTAGAATTAGCTGAACGATTGGCAACAGACATAGAAATTTTAGTGAATCGGCGACGCAAACTCGTTGCTGAAAGTCAGGCACTTATAACTCTAGAAGACATTGAACAAAAGTTAAATCATCAGCAAAAAGAATATCAAATTGCCAAAGAGCATTTAGCAACAACTCAAGATAAATTAACTTATGCGCAAAAGCACCAGCAAGCAACATCAGATAAGTTTATCTTAGAAGGTGGTAAAATTGCCGCTGAACGCAGTCAACTAGAAATTCAGCTACGTTATCAGCAGGAAGCAGTGTCACGTCACCGCGAGGCAATGACTGAATTAGCTAGTGGAATTTTACCTTTAAGTTTGATTTCGCCATTACTCATTCAAGCTCATACTCAAGCACAACAAGAATATCGACAACAGCAAGCACAAATAACTCAAAATATCTTATCTAACCAAGAGAAAAAATTGTTACAATACATTGCTGATATAGGATTAGATAGCGAAGTAATTGAAAAAATAAAATCGTATTTTCAGCAAGAAAAGGAAACTATAAAACAAGAGATTCAGCTTAAAAGATTGTGGTTACTTGCCGATAGAGAAAGTGTTTTTCAACTTAATCAAATTCTCGCGCGCGATCTAGTAGATTTACAATCTTTAGCAGCCAAACAACTTCATAATCTAAAAAGTCAAGAAGAAAATTTAGCAGCAATCGAAAAACAACTAGCTGTGGCACCTGCGCCTGAAGTCTACGAACAACTAGGTGAGGCAGTTAAATTTGCTCAAAACGAACTTGTTAATGCTAAGGCAGCTTATGAGTTAGCGAAAAGACGTTGTGACGAGTTAGCAACACTTATCGAAAAGACGAAAAAAGAATTAACGCAATATAGCGAGGAAAATATTGATAGAAAAAATGACGAGCATATTATTACCGCATCAACTAAAGTCCAAGCAACACTGAAACTCTTTCGCGAAAAACTAACATTACGCAAACTCAATCAATTAGAGTCAGTAATTACCGAGTGTTTTTTGTACTTGCTACATAAGTCAGACTTAATTCATCGAGTTGTTGTTGATGCGGAGACTTTTAGTCTTTCGCTTTACGATCGCCAAGGGCAATTAGTACCGAAACATCGTCTTTCTGCGGGAGAAAAGCAATTATTGGCGATCGCACTACTGTGGGGATTAGCACGCGTATCAAGGCGTAACCTCCCAATTGCGATTGATACACCATTAGGGCGACTCGATTCTTCGCACCGCAATAACTTAGTCGAACGCTACTTTCCTTGTGCAAGTCACCAAGTCATGCTGTTTTCTACAGATACAGAAATCGGTAAACAGGAAGTTGAACAACTGCGATCTAACAACGCGATCGCCCGCGAATATCTTCTAAAATACGACCCAGTAAAACGCTGCACCACCATTGAGCCAGGTTATTTTTGGTAACTAGTAAATAAGGAAAGAAAAGTCTATATATGGTAGATAGTATTTCTCCCCTGCTTCCTCTACCCTTTTTATGGAACCACCTCTTGAGCGCATTCATCTCTCGCAAACGGCAAAAGAACAATTAATCAAACTCAAACGCATTACTAAAATCGACCAGTGGAATATATTGTGTCGTTGGGCATTTTGTCGATCGCTTGCGGAAACGGCGATTCCCGCACCCGTACCAATTCCTGCAGATAGTAACGTAGAAATGACGTGGCGCGTGTTTGGTGGAGAATTCTCGGATATACTGGCGATCGCGTTGAAACAACGCTGCTATAACGACGGTTTGGGAACTGACAAAGAAACGCTAGCAACGCAGTTTCGCCTCCACTTGCATCGCGGGATCGGTTATTTAGCAGGCGATCCGAATATCAAGAAGATTGAGGATTTGATTGAATTAGCGATTAAAAATAATTAAGATTAATAGTCCTACTAAAGCTAGTTATGACCGAAGCTCTGGAAATTGAACGTCATAGAGCCGCGATCGCGCGTACTGATTTATCGCGTCCAGTGCGGCTAGCCATAGAATGGGCAATCATAAACAACGATACCACGTTCTTTGACTACGGTTGCGGCTACGGTGGCGATGTCGAACGCCTAGCAGCGCGTAACTATACCTGTACGGGGTGGGATCCGTACTACCGTCCTGATACACCGCGTACCCCGGCAGATGTTGTTAATTTGGGCTACGTTCTCAACGTCATTGAAGATCCCGAAGAACGCCGCGAAGCACTTTGCCAAGCTTGGACCTTGACGCAGAAAGTTTTAATTGTGGCTGCCCAAGTTTTGATTCATGACCGCAGTCATGCCAAAATTGCTTATGGCGATGGAGTTGTGACTCGACGCAATACGTTTCAGAAATATTACGAACAAGAAGAATTAAAATTATACATCGATGAAGTCTTACAAGTTGATGCTGTTCCTGTCGCCTTAGGAATTTACTTTGTTTTTCGCGATGAAACCGAAAAAGAAAGCTTTCGGGCTTTACGCTTTCGTTCGCGAAGTTTGACCCCACGCGTCCGCACGCCGAGTAAGCGCTTTGAAGATTATCAAGAACTCTTAACGCCACTGATTAATTTTGTTACCGAACGTGGGAGATTACCTGTTAAAGGTGAATTAGCTGCACAAAGTGAAATATTACTCGAATTTGGGACTTTTCGCCGCGCTTACAATGTGATTTTGCAAGCGACCGATGAAGCCGAGTGGGATGCGATCGCTTACCGTCGTTCGCTGGATATTTTGGTATATCTTGCCTTAACACAATTTGGGAAACGTCCTGGATTTAATCAACTCGCACCAGAACTTCGTCAAGACATCAAAGCTTTTTTTGGTACGTACCAAGAAGCTTGCCAAGTTGCGGATAAAATGCTGTTTAGCTTAGGAAAACCTGGCGTTGTTGCCCAAACGTGCAAACAAAGTAAGATTGGTAAACTCTTACCTACCGCGCTGTACGTTCATGTTTCCGCATTACCCGAACTCGATCCTTTACTGCGGATCTACGAAGGTTGTGCTAGTCGCACAATTGGACGCATGGATAATGTCACATTAGTTAAATTTTACACTGATAAACCTAAAATATCGTATCTTTTTTATCCCAATTTTGACACTGAAGCGCATCCTGCGTTACACACAAGTATGCAAATTGACTTACAAAACCTTAGTGTGTTTTATCGCGAGTACGATCGAGTAGCGAACCCGCCAATTTTGCATCGTAAAGAAACTTTTGTGACACCGAGTTATCCGCTGTACGAACGATTTGTGAAATTGACGCGGCGTGAAGAAAAGTTAGGGTTACTCAAAAATACGCGCGCAATCGGAACGCGCGACGGTTGGCAAAAATGGTTAGAAGAAAAAGGTGTGGAAATTAAAGGCGATCGCATCATTTGCAAATGATGTATGTCAAATACAAATCACTCCTCAAATCGTTTAACTTGTAAAGTAAACCCTGGTAGCACGTCTTCACCCGACAGTTGCGTAGGTAGCGATCGCGTTTCTTTTGCTTGTCCTAATCGATAAATTTCGACTTGTTGCGCTTGAGGATTAAATAGCCAGCCAAGGCGGACACCGCTATCAAGGTATTCTTACATCTTAGCCTGAAGCATTTCCAGCGAATCAGTTAGAGAACGTAATTCTAAGACAAAATCTGGCGCGATTGGGGGAAATTTTTGCCGTTGTTCTGGCGTGAGTGCCTGCCAGCGAGATAACTCAATCCATGCTGCATCAGGAGAGCGATCGCCACCACCTGGTAGCTTAAAAATTGTGGAAGAACTGAAAACTTTTCCCAGTCGTGTTTGACGATTCCAAATTACTAAATCAGTACCAAATTCGAGTTCGCGATTACTACTGTTGCCGCCCACAGGTGGCATGATAACTAAACATCCATCGGCACTGCGTTCAACTCGAAGTTCTGGATTCGAGATGCACAGTTGATAAAACTGTTCGTCAGTTAGATGAACTGATTGCAGGTTCAAAGTCAAAGGCAGAGCGAGCATCGCAGTCATCTTGCCGAGCTGCAACTAAAGTCGTGTATTTGAATTTAGCACATTACGTCAGGACTGCTTATACAAAGCTACAATTTCATCCCGAATAGTGAAATTAGTTAAACTACTTGCGATAACATTTGTTCTCAATCCAAAATCTAAAATCCGAAGTTGTATAAGGTGGAAAGCGTGGCTAATCGATCGCTGCTGCAAGTTTTTCAAAGCCGCAAGATGCTGGCTTTACTGTTACTCGGCATTTCATCAGGTTTGCCGCTATTACTGACAAGTAAAACGCTACAAGCCTGGATGACAGTTGAAGGAGTTGACTTAGCATCAATTGGACTATTTAGTTTAGTTGCTTTACCCTATTCACTCAAGTTTCTCTGGGCGCCGATACTCGATCGCTTTGCATTGCCATTTTTAGGGCGACGGCGCGGATGGTTAATTGCGTTGCAAGTAGGGTTAATTTTAGCGATCGCCTTTATGGGATTTCAGCAACCCGCGCAAGCATTGCAACTACTGGCGATTAATGCCTTGTTTGTCGCTTTTTTCAGCGCCACGCAAGATATTGCTGGGGATGCTTACCGCGCGGATGTTCTCGCGGAAAAAGAAATGGGAGCGGGTGCAGCCGTTTTTGTCCTAGGTTATCGCGTTGCGTTGCTGATTACAGGTTCTTTGGCACTCATCTTGGCAGATCGCATTTCTTGGACAAGTGTTTACCTATTGATGGCGTCAGTTATGATTGTCGGTGTCATTGGTACATTAATTGCACCCGAACCAGAAGAACGCGTTCAACTTCCCGCCTCATTATCGGAAGCGGTGTTGTTACCTTTCGGCGAATTTTTTCAACGCTTGGGCGCATTGACAGGATTCTTTATTTTATGTTTTATCGTCCTCTACAAGCTCGGCGATGCTTTAGTCAACAATATGTCCACGCCTTTTTTACTGCAAATGGGGTTCACGCAAACCGATATTGGGGCGATTCAAGGGGGAATGGGGTTAATTGCCACGATCGTTGGGGCGCTAGCAGGAGGCGCAATTTTAAGTAAAATCGGGATTAATCGCTCGTTATGGGTCTTTGGTGGGTTACAAGCTATTAGTAACCTCGCTTATTTCATGCAAGCGCAATTAGGGAGAAATTACCCCTTCATGGTGCTAACAATTAATATTGAAAACTTTTGTGCGGGCTTAGGGACAGCAGCGTTTGTTGCTTTTTTGATGAGTTTGTGCAATCAAAGATTTTCTGCAACGCAGTATGCCTTACTCTCCAGTTTAATGGCTGTTAGTCGCGATATTTTAGTTGCTCCTGCTGGCGCATTAGCAGAATTTACCGGATGGTCTTTATTTTTTATTATTAGTATCGTCGCTGCAATTCCAGGATTGTTATTACTTCCGGTGTTTGCGCCGTGGAACCCGAAACCTGTTGCTGTACCCAAACCGTGAAAGAGCGATCGGCGGCGCTTTGACTAGCAAATAGCAATCACTACTTCAATTTCTCGAACCTCATGTTCTGCAAGTATAGTCGAATTGTTCGAGTAGGATTATCTAACCCAATAATTCAGTTGTAGGATGGAAAAAGATTGTATATACTAACTGCGACAAAAGTCACATATGAAAATCTTACGCGAATATATAGCTCCAGTACTTGCGGTTATCGGATTTTTAATTGCCCTTGTTGCAGTTAGCGCCCGCATCTTTTTACCTAGTGATATGGCTGCGCCTGCACCGATTGAGGAACCCACGACAATACCCAAACAAGCACAGTTATTCAAAATCGATAGCGTCACGGCGCAAAATTCCCTGCAACACATTCCAAGTTCTCGTGTCTGAACTCATACCTGGGTATACAATTCGTGCTGGTGGTGTCGATCGCGCGTTGTTACTCAAATTCATGCAACGCTCGTACAAGGAACTTTTTCCCGAACAAGACTTTTCGCACCTTGCCAGCACCGTTGAACAATACTACTCAAAAGAAACCCCCTTGTGGTTGGTAAATACTGCAGTTGAAACCTCTTGCACTGCCACTAGCCACCAGCCACTAATTACTCAAACTGTCGCTTGTCTTTGGGCGGGAAATGCAATCGATCAAGTTAGGGGCGATCGCTATACGCATATCTTTCTACTTTATGTCGTACCCGAACATCGACGGCGCGGAATCGGGACAGCTTTGATGCAGCATGCTGAAGACTGGGCAAAGCAAAGAGGCGATCGCCAAATTGGTTTACAAGTGTTTCTGTGCAACCAACCAGCATTAAACCTTTACAAGCAATTGGGCTACCAATCTGCGTCAGTCTGGATGGTGAAAGCGCTTGCTCCTTGAAGAGCCGTAGCCGCGTAAAATAAATAAAGCGGTTTTCACTGCAATTATGTAATCGCTCAGATTGATGCCAGCACGAGCTACAATGCTCGATCGCTAGCAAAAGGTCATCAGTGCTTTTATCTATCCAATTACCCACTACCATTTACCATCACAAAAAACACCCGCACTGAATAACAATACACACCCAATGCCTTGTTAGATTGGCGGTAGGATACGATACTGTAGCAGTATGTACGATGAAGACGATATAAACAGTGTACTCGACCAGGAAATTGAGCTAGAAAGTCCTTTAGACCATCTAGGACCGCTCAGTGCTGAGTCAGAGACACCAAAACCCGACCCAGAGGCGATGTTGGCACTGCTGGATCATCCGCAAACACAGCAACGGATGTTGGCAGCGCGTGCCTTTTCAGATATTGAAGATCGCCGTGCTACCCCGCATTTGATTCGTTTACTGCGCGATCCTTGTCCTTTGGTGCGAGTCAGTGCCGCATACGGTATTGGGCGCAACCCCAGCCCTGATGCTGTCGAACCGTTGATTGCACAACTCAATCAGGATTGGAATGGTTATGTGCGTAAAGGTGTTGTTTGGGCTTTGGGAAACTGCCGCGATCGCCGTACTTTAGCACCGCTTGCAGACGCTTTACGAACCGATATTTCTGCTGTGCGACTGTGGGCAGCAAGTGCGCTAGCACAAATGTCACAAGTTGGTTACGATGCAGTCGTAGGTGCAATACCACCACTCATTGAAGCGTTGGTACAAGATCCTGTTGCTGCAATTCGGAGTAATTGTGCGTGGGCAATCGGTCAATTATGCCGCGAATTACCTTCTAATGTTGTCTATGCAACAGCCGTTGATGCTCTAATTCAAGCTTTTGCCGAAGATGAAGATTTAGGCGTTCGCGAAGATGCTAAAGCTTCCTTGTTAGGAATAGGCGATCCGCGTGGCTTGCAACTTATCGAAACCCTAGAACAAGAGGGATGGTTTTAAACAGTTGGAGGGGCTAGGCAATGCCCTGCCCTATGCTAATTACAGCAAATGAAATTCTCGCAGCGCGGGAACAAAGTTTTTATTTTCATGGCTAGGGCGACTTAGTTTGATTAATGCAAATCGCTGTAAAGGAGTTAGCGATCGCCACTGCGGCAATGTTATTGTTACGCCAACTTCTTGGGCTTTTTCTTGTAGGTCGCGCGGTATCGCAGTATCGTCCAACCATGCTGGATGCGCTTCTACCGGAAGTTCTCCTGCTGCAGCACCTGTATGCTGCTTGACTAACTGCTGTAAAAAGTCTCGGTAAGCACTCACTTGTTCGCCGCTACACGGTTTTTCGACTAGCGCTTGACGTTCCGCCGCACTAAATTGCGTCCAATGCGATAACTTTAATTTCACTCCACAAGTATCTAGCTTGTAGCGTACCTGCATCGGAATGCAGCGTAAACTATCGACAAAATCAGCTTCAAATTGAAAAAACTCATTCATATAACAAAGGTCAGAGGTCAGAGTTAAACTTTAGTCAGGATTAGACTATAGCTATGATTAATGTGGTTGCCGAGGTTTGGCGTTACGAATAATCCAGTAACTGATTGATAATCCTAAAATTGCAACCGCAAGTCCAATTAAGTCAATTCCTCCTGTTTTTTGTAAATCTAAAATAATAAATTTTCTAGCTACAGCAATGAGTGACGTTACAATAACTAGTTCGACTTGAATCACGTGCCTGCGGAGATATGCTGTAATATTTTCTAATAGCTCTAATGCAATTAAGATATTCAAAAATAAACCAAAAATTTCGAATAAGGTTCTTGTAAAAAAACCGACAGGAGCACTAAAAATGTCTTGGAATAAAATGACAAATAAATCGTAAACAGCAATAAGAATAACAACTACCATCAATATAGATAGTAGCTTCGATACAAGCGTTTCTATGCTGCTAATAACTTCTAAAAAGTTGCTGTCGCTCAAACCTGCTGCAACGCGCCGCGATAACTTTCTTAACCAAGACATCTTTTATGTAACAGCGAGTGTAAAATCATATGCACCGAGGATACTTGATTAAGGTCACTCTACACAATACTCTGCTACAGCAGAGGTTAAAAGCTATTTGGATGTTACTCTACAGCAGTTACATTAAAATCGCGCGATCGCTGCGTTGGAATCAATGATAACTGCGTCGTTAATAGAAAACTTACAAAACTCGCAATCACAATTACTGGTAGCATCGCGGTATCAGAAAGCACACTGAGAATCACGCTTGTACTTATGGGGGTTTTTGTGACAGCAACATTTACCGCCGCCATCAAACAAACCATGCCAATTGTCGGATGAATTTGGGGAAAAGCCAACGCGATCGCCAATCCAATGGCAGCACCAATATAAAACAAAGGAAAGATAAATCCACCCCGAAACCCGGAATGCAGCGTACAACTAATTGCTAACATTTTTGCTACGGCGATCGAAAGTAACATCGTTACTCCAAACGTCGCCCCAGTTTCAACAATGGTTTCAATTTCTTTTTCGCCAAAAAACAATGTTTGGGGAAAGAAATACGCGATCGCGCCAATCGACAACCCACCCGAAGTAGCAAGTAAGATTCTATGATTTGCAGCATACTCGCTGAGATGACCTATAGCCCGAAATAGGAGAACAAACAATAAGGCAATTAACGCCCCAATTCCACCAAGTAACGCGCCTTCAACTAAATTCATCAACGAAAGCTTAGGAATTGCGGAAAAGTGATAAATTCCGCCAATGGTTAATCCTGTATTGAGACGAAAAACACAAAAACTTAAAATCGCTGAAAGTACTGCCGGAATAAGCGCTTCATAGTATTCTAAGCCACGACGATGCGGAATTTCTAACGCAAACAATGCTCCTCCCAGCGGCGCGCCAAAAAAGGCACCTAGCGCAGCACTCATTCCGCAAAAAGTCATTACGCGAATACTTTTCGCCGTTAGCTTGAGTTTTTGTCCTAGCCAACCGCCTAAACTACCATTGACTTGTACTAATGGTGCTTCTGGACCTGCACTTCCGCCAAAAGCGATGGAAAATAAAGAAGCAATCAGCATTGCTGGGGTTTGACGAATTTCAATGTGTCCAGGATCGTGAACTTTATCAACAACAAATGCTACTTCGCCAGGAAGTCCTAGAAAATACAAAGTCAAACCTACAAAGAAGCCACCAATCGTAGTAGCAATCCAAATATAATTCTTTGCTAAAAATTCGCTGGCAAACCTTACTTGTAGAAATTCTGGAACAGTTTTCCAAACAATATCTAAACTGAGTTCTAACGCATAATAATAAATTGTCGCCACCAAACCACCAGCAATTCCAACGATCGCGGCAAGTAAGATCAGCTGTTGATAACTTAGTTCATCATTTGTACGACCTACTTCAGAACTACCTATGCTCGCGCTTTGGCTAGAAGCTGATGATGACATAACCTGTGCTATTGGGGCTTTAAAGCAAAATTCTTTATTAACTTATTTGGTACGACCTACGAGTGTTGTAGATATTGTTACCGAACGCGATCGCACTCGACATATTCAGCAAACTATTGACAAATACCCAAAAATATATCTAGCAAAATGCCTGCATCCTTGCAGGATGAAGACTGCCCTACATCAGCAAATACGGCAATGCAAAGAGATGATTAGGATATTCAGACAAAACTCATAACCATTGTTTTGTAAACTGTAACCCCTGACCTCTGCTTTATACCACTTATATCGCTGACTGCTCGTCTACTGCACCACACATAAGGCGTGCAGATACAATGTATAAGATTTGTTGGTTAGAAAACAGTGTGCTAGAAAAGAATTGTTAAAATAACAGTTGAAAGGTGTAATCCTTTCAGATTTTGTCAAAGCTCATTCAGGTTCAGTAGAACTTCTTTATGGAATCTAGTAGTAGTCCGTCTGCCAGTGGCGAGAAACCTTCTCATAAGTTGGCAGACATTGTAGGAACAGCAATCGCGTTGTTAACGCTGACAGCCCCAATTGTGGCGATCGCTCAGTACTCTGACAGAAATATTCTCACGAATGTGCAACCCATATCTTACCCCTTGCAACGAGCAGGGATGGAAACCGATGGATGGTGATGAGACCTGTGTTGGTTTGATATCCGCAATAGCAAGCTAGACTTTGGTTAGCTAATAGTTAACGCTTTTTTGAACAGTTGAGGGTTTGTAGTTGTCCGTCATACCCTAAAATGCTACACGGGGAGCTAACCGAACTGCACCCCCAAATAGCTGTTAAATTGGAGTGATGTTGTTGTGGACTTAAACCGTATTCCGCCTCAACCAAAACCAGGCGTCATTAATGTTTTAATTGAAATTACCGCCGGAAGCAAAAACAAATACGAATACGATAAAGATTTGCAGGCGTTCGCATTAGACCGAGTACTGTATTCTTCAGTGCAGTATCCTTACGATTATGGCTTTGTGCCCAATACCCTCGCTGATGATGGCGATCCGCTTGATGGGATGGTGTTGATGGACGAGCCAACATTTCCAGGATGTATCATTGCAGCGCGCCCGATTGGAATGTTAATTATGATTGACGGGGGCGATTATGACGAAAAAATTCTGTGCGTTCCTGATAAAGATCCTCGTTACAAACACGTTAAATCGCTAGCAGACATCGCGCCGCATCGATTAGATGAAATCGCCGAGTTCTTCCGTACCTATAAAAATCTGGAACAGAAAGTTACAGAAATTCGTGGTTGGGAAGATATAGATCGCGTTATGCCTTTAGTAGAAAGATGCATTAAAGCTGGTAGCGAGCAAGGGCGCGATTCTGACGCAGAAGCATAACAGCACGCACCCTGTGATAAAGCTACTATCATAACGTTAGAGTCGTTTTCTGCAATCAATAGGGAAAACGATTCTAGCACTTAACCTTAGCGCCTCCTTCATGCAACGTACGCTACTATTAGCCAAAATCCACAATTGCACGCTCACAGCAGCTAATCTGCATTATGTCGGTAGTATCAGTATCGATCAAACGTTACTTGCTGCTGCAGGTATACTACCTTACGAGCAAGTGCAAGTAGTTAATGTTACGAATGGAGAACGGCTGATCACGTATGCGATCGCCGCACCAGCAAATTCAGGCGCGATCGAGTTAAACGGCGCTGCGGCAAGATTGGGAATACCAGGCGATCGCTTGATTATTATGACTTATGGGCAATTCACACCTGAAGAACTGAAAACTTACTGTCCGACAGTTGTGTTAGTTACTGAACGCAATCGCCTTTTAGAAGTCCGGCGCTACGATGATTTATTAGCGCAAGTTTGATTTGTTGAACGAATGGATTCTGTAGCGAACCATTCGTAAAATTCAAGCTGTTCAGGACGACAGCTAACGCAACCTTGACAACAAGGTGGAATCGGTAACTTGCGCACTCTACCTTTACGGACAAGTTGCTGTAGCATTCCCCGCAGCGCATCCGCATCAATACGAAAATGAAGCTCCATTTGTGCCAGCGATGCTTTTCCTTGCTGCGATAAATAGTCTTGAACTTCCCGTAAAATCATTGCTAATGATGGTTCTTATACTAATCAGCCCCAAATCTTCCACGTGTGGGAAACTTTGAATAGTTTCTCCTCTGCTCCTGAAGCTACCTATTTGCATCAGCCTTAATGTGAAACTGTCTAACTTTCCTAGGTTTTACCAGTTTCAAACTCGCAAGGGCGATCGCCATAGCAATTGCTAACCCCGTAATCCAGGCGATGGAAGTGCTAGGATGGCGCGTCAAGGTCGCTATTTGATAAAACATAACTGCCACCCAGTAGGCAAGCCCAGTTGTCCACGCGGCGGCAAATACTGTCCAACCTAAATTCGTTTCGCGAAAGATTGCACCGGTTGCGGCGACACAGGGAAAGTACAGAAGTACAAATAGTAGGTAAGCAAACGCGCCAACTTTGCCATCAAAGCGTCTTGCCATTTCGCCAAACGTTCCTGTAGTAACTTCTTGCTCCTGCGCAGCAGCATTAACCGAACTAACATCCCCGATTGATATTCCTAGCGGGTCGAGTAAGCTATTCGGGAGTTCTGCTAAGTTGGCAGGAATGCTGGCAAATGCTTCGCGAATCCCACCCCAAAAGTCGAAGGCTTCTTCTGTCACGTCGGTTGCTGGCGCGAGTTGACCGTAAAGCGAGTCTAGGGTACCTACTACCGCCTCTTTGGCAAAGACACCTGTAAAAATGCCTACCGTAGCTGCCCAGTTATCTCGATCGATACCCATAGGGGCAAAGACAGGAGTAATTGAGCGACTTATCGAACTAAGAACAGATTGTTCGCTATCTTCATTCCCAAACGAGCCATCTGTACCGACTGAGTTTAATAAGCTCAATACCATGACCATCAATACAATCACCTTACCAGCACGCAACATAAATGCTTTGAGGCGATCCCAGGTACGCAACAGCACGCCCTTAAATTGCGGTACGTGATAAGGAGGTAACTCCATAATGAATGGAGATACTTCGCCTTTCAGTAGCGTATTTTTCAGCACTAAACCTGTAAACACTGCCATAGCAATGCCAATTAGGTATAAACCAAACACCACATTTTGACCGCCAACCGGAAAGAATGCAGCGGCAAATAGTGCATAAACAGGTAAACGCGCGCCGCAAGACATAAACGGATTCATCATGATGGTGAGGAGGCGATCGCGGCGATTTTCTAACGTACGCGTTGCCATAATTGCGGGAACATTACAACCGAATCCGACTAACATCGGTACAAACGATTTTCCAGGAAGCCCGACAAAGCGCATAAAGCGATCCATCACAAACGCCGCCCGCGCCATATAGCCAGAATCTTCCAAAATTGACAGACACAAAAATAGCAATCCAATAATTGGAATAAAAGTAGCGACAGTTTGGATTCCTCCCCCAACACCTTGCGCTAGTAAAACGTTTAACCACGCAGGGCTACCGATTTGCGTTAGCCACTCACCAAAGCCGTCAACAAGAATCGTTCCTGTGAAAATGTCGAAGAAATCAACAAAGGCACTACCAACGTTGATTGTCAGCATGAACATCACATACATCAACGCCAGAAAAATCGGAATGCCTAGCCAGCGATTGAGAACTATGCGGTCAATTTTATCCGAAACGGTGCTACTAACTTGTCGCGTTCGCTCTACGGCTTCTTGAATCAAACGGCGGACAAAATCGTAGCGACTATCTGCAACTAGAATATCAATATCTTCACTCAACACTTGATGAATTTTGCGGCGATTTTCGACAACGAGTTTGTATAACGCTTGTCCGCGCAATTCAGGCGCAATTGAATCTTCGTATTCGAGTAGCTTGATTGCTTTCCAGCGCGGATCGACGACACCGTGACTGTGTTTCATGACCAACGGGATAAGTTGTGCGATCGCATCTTCAATCACTGCTGGATACGCAACATACGCGTGTGGTTGAGTTGGGTTTTGCAGTTGTTGATAAATCTTCTCGCGCAGTTCCTTTAATCCTTCCGCCCGCGTCGCGACGATGGGTACAACCGGACAACCAAGGCGCTGTGCGAGAATCTCAGGCTTGATGCGTAAGTTTTGTTGCGCGATATCCATCATATTCAACGCGACGACCATCGGTAGCCGCATTTCCAAAATTTGCGTGGTGAGATAAAGATTTCGCTCTAAGTTTGAAGCGTCAACGATATTGACAATGAGTTCGGCTTCGCCAGAAAGCAGATAATTACGAGCAATCGTTTCATCAAGTCCGGTTTCGGTATCTGTCGCATCAAGCGAATAAACGCCTGGTAAATCAACAATCGCAATATTCCAGCCGCGATCGCGATAGCTACCTTCTTTGCGTTCGACTGTCACTCCAGACCAATTTCCCACGCGTTGATTCGCACCAGTCAGCGCATTAAATAACGTTGTTTTACCGCAGTTGGGATTACCTGCTAGCGCAATTGTCCGCTTTGTCACGATTGCACCTCCTCAACCTGTAACGCATCCGCTTCGTCTTTACGTAAACTCAGGTGAAAGCCTCGCACTTCAATTTCGATCGGATCGCCCAGCGGCGCATGACGAGTGACAGTAAACTCGCATCCTGGTGTTAAGCCCATCGCTAACAATTTTTCGCGGTAAGCGCGGGCTGTTTGCTCATAACCAACGACGCGCCCTCGACAACCTACTGCTAAATTGCGTAGCTTGGTATTGATTTTGCTGTTTTGGCGCCGATTGGTTGGTGGAATTGTTGTGACAATGACTTGGCGTGCCATTTCTGCACCAAGCCCAATGCGATTATCTTGAATACCCACGACAACCGAACCACTGCTAGTACGACTGACGATTTGAAGTTCGCATCCAAGCGTTAAACCCATATCCATTAGCCGCCGTGCGAATCCATCTTCGCCATTGAGTTCGACAATCCACACGCGATCGCCAACGTTTGCCATCGTTAACGGAAATGATGTTTGATTCGCGCGTGACGCGATATTACTTTGTTCTTTGTAGCTTCTGTCTGTACCGCCAAAGAATGTAAACCCCCACCCTTTGCGACTTTGGTGGCGTGTATCGTTCGGGTTTTTCATGCGATCGCTCTCCCGAATTACTTGAAATTATCTTGCTTGATTTATTTAAAAATATTCTCAAATAAACCTCAAAAAATGCAGGGTTTAAGAGAGAATTTATATTTGTATTCACAAATCTTTATCCTGAAGGGAAATCAGAAACGCCAGTAGTGAAAAACAAAAGATACTGCAAATGCTTTTGTTTTCTATGTTCAAAAATTCGCACTGGCTAGGTAGGCGAGTAGTCGCTCATTTAGAGGCACTCACTCAACTTAAAATCTATTGCAAATCTTTGTTGTTTATTCCCTCACATTATATTCGTCTACTACGCCTAGCGACTCCTTTCGCGGCTTGACAAACCCTGTCCACCTGCGTATTCATAGCATTTCTTTAAATAAGAACTACAATTAAGTTCTCCTCAGATCTCCTCTGCGGTCTATTTGAGGAAAAGAGATAATGATATTTCTAGCCTCTGACCTCTTCAAATTTATGCTTGTTGTACAAGCGATCGCGTAACTAAACCAATAACCTGGATAATTTTTTGGAGTTGTTGCGTGACTGCGCCACTTTTTAGTAAAGCTTCAGCTTTGGCGATTCCCGATTGCATATCAGGACAGACACCGCATCGCCAGAGATAAAAACCACCGTTCCACAAAGCTGTTTGCATCAATTCCGAAGGTTCACCTTGCAAAACTGATTGCATCGCATTTAATAGTTGCGTTGTTGATTCTAATGGGACATTTTTAGTTGTAAAGCCATAATCGCGCGGGACGAGATGCAAACGTTCGATAGGTTCCTCAGGATTGAGTGTTGATAGACCAATAATAGCCGTGCGATCGCGGGGGAGGTCACAACTTCCTTCTAATCCTTTGACTGTGGTAAATTGCTGAGTTCCTCTTACTGCAAAAGCAGTTTGAAACATCCCTTCGGTTGGTGGATGAACATAACCTGCAACAATATGTGCATCTCCCGCGTACGGACACCAGATGAGTTCCATTGTGGCAAACGGCGGACGCTTACCGATTTGATCGCGGTATTCAAACAAACGTTGAGCCAAGGGAAAATGCTGAGGTAGATAAATAAATCCCAAGCCTGTCGCCTCGAATACTTGTTGCGTTTGTTCTAGGGATTGCGTCCAATCAACGCCTAAACCTTGCCAAATCTCAACGAGTGGTAATCCGTATTTCGTCGGTAAGCGATCGCCGCCATGCATAATCACAGGTTGTCCCGCAGCAGCAAGGAGTAAAGCGGTAATGGGGCTAATTGGTGCAGTACGCGATCGCCCGTCATAAGGTAAGCCTAAAACAAAGACGCGTTGTGATGTAGCAATCGGTTGCAGTTTGGGACCTAGTTCGTCGTATACATCCAACATTCCCGCCAACTCTTCGCCAGTAGGGCGCTTAATGCGGTGCGCAATCAGAAACGCCCCGATTTGGGCTGGAGTCGCTTCTTGCAGTAAAATCATTCGAGTTGCAGCTGCGGCTTCCTCGCGCGTCAAATTCTCGCTGGTATGATTACCGCTACCCACTTTTTTTAGCAAATCCCGAAATGCATTACTCATTGCGATCGCTCAATCAAAAAATAATAAAGACGGGTCAAGAGTTCCAGCCTAGCACTATCGCACCTGCAAATTCCTGACAACTTGCGGTTTTCCCTGTTGTTCAAATTGCGGAACGATGAGCTGCTTCACAAGTTGCCAAAAATGTCGAATCGGCGGGATTTGCAAGCGATCCTGTGTTGTCACCATCACAACTTGACGCGTTAAACCCGATTCAACGCTTGTCGAAGAATCACTATTTGCTAGCGATCGCACCGCGAGTGTCGGATCTTGGCTAGCTTCCACCAATGCAGAACGCGGTAATAATGCAATTAATTCGCCTTGACGGACAACACCGCGAAAAGCATCGAGTGTATTTACTTCTAAAACAGCTTGCAGTGTCGCGCCATAACGTTCAAAGCGTTCTTGTACAAGACGCTGCATTCCGTAGCCATCCTTAAAGACAACTTGTGGATAGCGAACTAACTCGCACCAAGGAACTTTATCGAACTGCGCGAGGGGATGATTTGCTGCGGTTAAAACTTCAATCGGTTCATCGTACAGTACTTCGACGACCATTTCCGAGCCTGTTGTCAAAAAGCGATTATTCATCACAATTGCCAAATCGACAAGTCCATCTTTGAGAACTTTCAGCGCGCGATCGCTTCCCAACGAAGTGACACGTAACTGAATATCAGGATAGTCGTGACAAAACTGCTGTAAAACCGGAGGTAAGCAGTTAGAACATATCGAATGAATCGCCGCGATACATAACTCAGGCTGCTTTCCTGCCACTAAGTCTGCTAATTCTTCTTTAATTGTCCGCCACTCTTGACAAATTTTGCGCGCGCGGGGTAGTACGCGTTCGCCTCCCAAAGTCAGCGTCGCACCAGCTGTCCGATGAAACAGCGATAATCCTAAGTCCGCTTCCAACGCTTGGATTTGACGACTAATCGTCGATTGAGTCACGCCACACTTGCGTGCTGCTTGTTGAAAACTACCCGTCTCCGCGATCGCCAAAAAGGCTTGCAACTGCTCTAGCCGCATTTTATGTAGCCTGAATCACATTTAAGGCTTACATTAACTTAGCGGATTTAGCGATCTATTTTCGTAGAGATTGATACAGCAAGAAGTGAGGAGTGACTAGTTATCAGTGGCTAGTGATGAATTATGAGTATAGATAGCAAACAGTATTCCCCTCTGCCCCCTCTGCCCCTCTGCCCCTCTGCTCCCTCTGCTCCCAGATAACCTCTGCTTCCTCTGCACCTCTGCTTCCTCTGCACCTCTGCTTCCTCTACTCCTAATTTGACCATTCAGCTAGCGCGACCGCCACTCCTTCTTTTAATTCGGGTGCGATATCGCGAGTTGTCATTTGTTGTAGTTGCTGATGCGCTTCTGGCGCGAGTTGTTTGAGTGCGGCGATCGCATGAAGTTTGACGACGCGCTCTGAATCCGCTAATAAGTTGATTAACGGCTCTATTGCTTGTAATTTGCCCAGATACCCCAGTGATAAGGCAATAGCTCCCTTAATACTTGCCAATTTAGTGACTGGGTGCTGCCAGCGTAGCATATCAATTAATATATTTGCTGCTTTTGATTGATTGCTTGGCTGTTCAACTTGTCCAAGAACTGCGATCGCTTCTTGACAAACACGCACAGATGACGACTGCTGTAAGTAAGAGGCAAGATATTCTAAAGCGCAATTTGATTCGATTCGACCTAAAGCCCGCACAATTTCGATTTGAAGCGACTCTGGTGTATGGGGTGATTGCAGTACTTGATACAAACCATTAGCCGCAGCATCTGTCCCTAATCGCCCTAGTGCGATCGCCGCAGCATGACACACGTCAAGATTAAAATCGTAAAGTTTTGGCAACAGCCGTGCAACAAGGTCTAATTCTGTGCATAAGTCAGCACGAAAGCCCAAACCTAAAACCGCTTCGCGTCTTACAGGCGCAGCAATATCATCTAAAGCGTTTAATAGCACTGGCGGAACTTGGGGATCGTGAAAACTACTCAAAGCTTCAATTGCTACAGCGCGAACATGAGGTTGGGGATCGCTAACAACGCTGAGTAACGGCGTAATTGTTTCCGATCGCCGGATGTACGCCAGCGATCGCACTGCAAGTAACCGCGTCTCTTCTGCTGCTAATAATTCGGTAAGTGGTGCAATGGCACTTTTGCCAATTTGTCCGAGTGCTGTCGCGGCGACGGCTTGTAGTTCTTCGTTTTCGGTAGTTTCGATGAGTTCCACTAAAGCTGCGATCGCTTGGGGATCGTCAAATTCGCCTAAAATCCGCACAGCAAACCAACACAGTTCGTCATCGTCTTCTTCGAGAATTTCGACAAGTGGGGCGATCGCGCTTACCCCCAAGCGAGGAATCAATTTTGCTACATCCCAGCGGTGTTGAAAATCTCCTGCAAGTAGCACAGCCATTGCCCAATTGAGGAGTTGCGCTGCTTCCGGTGCCGTATTTACATTATCTTGCGCGCGCTTTTCTCTGGGGATTAGCTGCTGCAAACATTGCACGAGTAATGACCAATCTTTTGCATTAAACGCTACCTGCGCTTGCTCCAACTGAAGTTGAATACTTGTGTTCACAATTGCTGAGTATGCAGATTAGGAATAGCTTAACGCGATCGCAACTAAATTACTTAACTTTGCAGAAAGCTCAACTGCTCGTTTTTCTGCACAATCTGAGTCGTTGCTGAAACTGAAAATACTTTACCTGCTCTTGGCGATCGCTGCTACCACTTTCTTCACAAAACTTCACTTAAACACGCGTGACAATCGCTTGCTAAAGCTTGTAACGCAGTGGTTTTTGCAATTATGCATATTTTGCATCCACCTTGCGACTGAGTTTATTGCAAAAAACGCATAGTTTTAATGCAATTTATTCATAATTTGAAATATTTAGTTACATAAGATACGAAACTACTTGCAATGCGATCTTAACTTGGATGTTGTCAAGCACATTGCAACAAACACATATTTCTGATGTAGCCGCAACTGCAAATCAAAGAAGGTAATTATCGTTCTGTACTAATTAGAAATCTGCGTAACGAGCTATACGAACTTTCGTTTTCAGACCGAATAACCTAACAAACTAAGCCGCTTTGTATCAAAATTTTACTTTTTTCATGTCCAGCGCGCATAGGCAAAGAGGGGACACTATGACAGAAGCAGCCAAGAAGGAAACCCTAAATAAATTCGAGAAATTCAAAGCCGAGAAAGATGGACTGGCGGTCAAAGGCGAACTAGACCATTTTGCAGCGATCGGCTGGGAAGCCATGGACGAAACCGATCGCGACCATCGCCTAAAGTGGGTAGGATTATTCTTTCGCCCTGTGACTCCTGGTAAATTCATGATGCGGATGCGCATACCCAACGGTGTCATCACCAGTCATCAAATGCGCGTACTTGGTGAAGTTGTGCAGCGCTACGGCGATGATGGCAATGCAGACATCACTACCCGACAAAATATTCAGTTACGTGGAATACGAATTGAAGATTTTCCTGGTATTTTCAGCCGCTTTCGCGCCGCTGGATTGACAAGTGTGCAGTCAGGAATGGACAACGTACGTAACATTACAGGCGATCCGGTAGCTGGACTTGATAAAGATGAGTTATTTGATACGCGCGATTTAGTTCGCCAAGTACAAGACATGATTACCAACAACGGCGAAGGCAATCCTGCGTTTACAAACTTACCTCGAAAATTCAACATTGCGATTACCGGCGGGCGCGATAACTCGGTTCATGCCGAAATTAACGACTTAGCATTTATCCCTGCGTTTAAAGACGGTACATTTGGTTTCAACGTTATCGTTGGTGGTTTTTTCTCGGCTAAGCGCTGCGATGCGGCGATTCCGCTGAATGCATGGGTACCGCCTGAAGATGTCGTAGCTGTCTGCAAAGCCGTTTTAGAAGTCTTTCGCGATTGTGGATTGCGGGCAAATCGCCAAAAATCGCGCTTAATGTGGCTCATCGATGAGTGGGGAATTGATAAATTCCGCGCTGAAGTTGAAAAACAACTTGGTCAAGAACTGCAACCTGCTGCGGAGAAAGATGAAATCGATTGGGAAAAACGCGACCATATTGGTGTCTTTCGCCAAAAGCAACCAGGCTTAAATTATGTCGGGCTACATATTCCAGTAGGACGGCTTTACGCCCAAGATATGTTTGATATTGCTCGACTTGCTGAAGTTTATGGTGATGGTGAAATTCGGCTCACGGTAGAGCAAAACTTAATTATTCCCAACATTCCAGATTCGCGCCTAGAGGCATTTTTAGCCGAACCATTATTGCAACGCTTCTCTACTCGCCCTGATACGTTAACGAGAGGTTTAGTTTCGTGTACTGGCGCGCAGTTTTGCAACTTCGCTTTGATTGAAACTAAAAATCGAGCATTAGCCACGATCAAAGCACTCGAAGCCGAACTGCATCTGACACGCCCAGTGCGCATTCACTGGACAGGATGTCCGAATTCCTGCGGTCAACCACAAGTTGCAGATATTGGATTGATGGGAACGAAAGTTCGTAAAAACGGCAAAGCAGTAGAAGGCGTTGATATTTATATGGGTGGCAAAGTTGGTAAAGATGCGCACCTTGGTACTTGTGTTACTAAAGGAATTCCCTGTGAAGATTTACAGCCAGTGTTGCGAGATTTGCTGATTGAGCATTTCGACGCAAAGCCCAAGCAAGAAGCGATGGTTACTCGGTAGAGTACCGCCAATGATTTAACCGTATTTGATTAGCAAAAATTCAACTGAAATTAAGAAAATGACCAAGTTTACGAGACGGCAATTTATTTTCACAGCAGGTAGTGCAACTGCGGCTTCACTATTAATGCATGGCTGTACTAACGGTAACTCCAACACCGCGACAAATACTAATAGCAGTACTGTTCCGGCGGCAAATATCAACCCTGCTGATGCACCAGAAGTCACGACCGCGCGGTTAGGATTTATTGCGTTAACAGACGCTGCGCCTTTAATTATTGCCAAGGAAAAAGGTCTGTTTGATAAGTACGGCATGACCGGCGTGGAAGTCACGAAGCAAGCTTCCTGGGCAGTTACGCGCGACAACCTCGTGCTAGGTTCTGGTGGTGGTGGCATCGATGGCGCGCATATATTAACTCCGATGCCCTATTTAATGTCGTTGGGAACGATTACGCAGGGCAATCGCGTGCCGATGTACATCTTGGCACGCCTTAACACCAATGGACAGGCAATTTCACTATCGAATAATTACAAAGACCTGAAAATTGGGCTAGATAGTTCGCCACTGCAACAAGTGTTTGCGCAACAAAAATCGGCAGGTAGAGATTTGCGGGCAGCCGTTACATTTCCTGGAGGAACGCACGATATGTGGATGCGTTACTGGCTAGCTGCGGGTGGCATTAATCCTAACAGTGATATTTCCTTGATTGTTGTACCACCACCGCAAATGGTACAAAACGTGCGCGTAGGCAACATGGAAACCTTCTGTGTTGGCGAACCTTGGCCGGCACAAACCGTTTCCCAAGGCATTGGCTACACCGCACTCACCACAGGCGAACTGTGGAAAGACCATCCAGAAAAAGCGTTAGCGATGCGCGCCGACTGGGTAGACCAACATCCCAAAGCAACGAAAGCTATTTTAATGGCAGTGCAAGAAGCACAGCAGTGGTGTAGTTTGCCAGAAAATAAAGAGGAAATGGCAAATATTGTCGCGAATCGTCAATGGTTGGGAGTACCAGTAAAAGATATTTTAGGACGCTTCCAAGGTCAATTTGACTATGGCAACGGTCGCGTCGAAGACTACAGCGACTCATTATTAATGAAGTTCTGGCGCGATAATGCCTCGTATCCTTACAAGAGTCATGACTTGTGGTTTTTAACAGAAAACATTCGCTGGGGCTATATTCCAGGCGATACCGACACGAAAGCACTCGTCGATCAAGTTAACCGCGAAGATTTGTGGCGCGAAGCTGCCCAAGCGCTTGGCGTACCAGCAGCAGAAATTCCGCAGAGTACCTCGCGTGGTGTGGAAACATTCTTTGATGGCGTACAGTTTGACCCAGAAAATCCAACAGCGTATTTGAATAGCTTGAAGATTAAAAAAGTCTAAGCGATCGCGAAAACTTGAAAGTTTTAAGAATACGGGATAGGAGAACAACAGAGGATGACAACACTTGGTAGCCGCGCCCCCAGAAGTAGAAATCAGCAAAAGACAATGTCTTTTGTGACGAAATACGTCGTACCGCCACTGATTGCGATCGCTGTTTTTTTAATCGTTTGGCAGCTACTTTTTTCAGGTCCAGATGCCAATTTACCAGGTCCAATTACGGTACTTCGAGAAACATGGGACCCTTTGATTATCAACCCGTTTTTTGATTACGGTGGAACAAATAAAGGCTTAGGTTTGCAAATTCTCGCTAGTTTGGGGCGCGTTGCGATCGGCTTTTCCTTAGCGGCGATTGTGGGAATTGCGTTAGGGATTCTCATTGGCATTAGTCCGTTTATCTATCGCGCAGTTGACCCTATATTTCAAGTGTTGCGGACTGTACCACCTTTGGCATGGCTACCGCTGTCACTCGCAGCATTTCAACAGGCGAACCCTTCAGCAATTTTCGTGATTTTTATTACAGCAATTTGGCCCATTATCATTAACACGACCGTGGGCGTGCAACAAATTCCCCAAGATTATCGCAACGTTGCGAGAGTGCTGCGTCTATCGGGACCAAAGTTTTTCTGGAAAATCTTACTTCCGTCTGCGGTTCCCTATATTTTTACAGGTTTGAGAATTGGGATTGGTTTATCTTGGCTGGCGATCGTCGCCGCAGAAATGCTCACAGGTGGTGTAGGAATTGGCTTCTTTATCTGGGATGCTTACAACAGTTCGCGATTGAGTGAAATTATCCTCGCGCTAATTTATGTCGGTATTGTTGGTCTAATTCTCGATCGACTCGTGGCTTTTGTCGCTTCCAAAGTCGTTCCAGAAGAGCAAAAGGCTTAAAGACCAGTGTCGTGCGGAGGTGTCGTCCATTGAGGAGCCACTCTCGTGCGGAGGTTCCCCCCGTTGAGAGAAGTGGCGTACAACTGGTGTTGAGGGATGAGTGACTAGTTATTAGTAGCTAGTGATGAATTATGAGTACAGATAGAAAACAGTATTCCCCTCTGCTTCCTCTGCCCCTCTGCCCCTCTGCTCCCTCTGCTCCCAGATAACCTCTGCTTCCTCTGCTCCCAGATAACCTCTGCTTCCTCTGCTCCCAGATAACCTCTGCTCCCTCTGCTCCCAGATAACCTCTGCTTCCTCTGCTCCCAGATAACCTCTGCTTCCTCTGCCCCTCTGCCCCTCTGCTCCCAGATAACCTCTGCCCCTCTGCTCCCTCTGCTCCCAGATAACCCCTGACCCCTCATTAATTAAGTTATGAAAGTATTTGTAGAAGTCGATCACGTCGATCAAGAATTTGTGTTACCGAATGGTGGCACTTATGTTGCGCTACGCAATATTGAACTGAAAATTCAACAAGGCGAATTTGTCTCGTTGATTGGACACTCTGGGTGTGGTAAATCTACGCTACTGAACATTATTGCAGGGCTAAATCGTCCGGCGCGAGGTGGGGTATTACTCGAAGGGCGACAAGTTACCAAGCCAGGTCCCGATCGCATGGTCGTATTTCAAAATTACTCGTTACTACCTTGGCTAACGGTACGCGAAAACATTGCTTTAGCCGTCGATGAAGTAATGAGCAATGTACCAAAAGGCGAACGCCGCGGCATTGTTGAACAACATATTGATTTAGTCGGGCTGCGTCATGCGGCGAATAAACGCCCAGGGGAAATTTCAGGGGGGATGAAACAGCGAGTGGCGATCGCCCGCGCCCTCTCAATTCGCCCCAAATTACTCTTACTCGACGAACCGTTTGGCGCACTCGATGCTTTGACGCGCAGTGGCTTGCAAGATCAGTTGATGAAGATCTGCGAGGAAAACCATATGACGTGCGTGATGGTGACGCACGATGTCGATGAAGCATTGCTGTTATCCGATCGCATTGTGATGCTGACGAATGGACCCGAATCGCATATCGGGCAAATTCTCGAAGTTCCCTTTCCACGTCCGCGCCATCGCTTAGAAGTTGTGAATCACCCGAATTACTACAGCTTGCGCAACGAAATTGTTTATTTCCTCAATCAGCAAAAACGCGCGAAACAGCGTAAAGCACAGCAAGCGGTAGCGATCGCCCGCAACGGTTTAGAAAAAGTCAATCTCGAAATCGGCTTTATTCCTTTAACCGATTGTGCGCCGTTGGTAGTCGCCAAAGAGAAGGGCTTTTTTGAGAAATACGGTTTAGATGAAGTGATTCTATCGCGCGAACCGAGTTGGAAAGCGATTTCCGAAGGTGTTGCAACGCGTCGCCTCGATGCAGCGCAAATGACCGCAGGAATGCCCTTAGCTATGACCTTGGGAATGGGTGGTAAAGCCCCGCTCCCGACTATTACAGGGTTAGTTTTAGCACGCAATGGTAATTCGATTACGCTCAGCAAGCGGTTTTATGACGAAGGAGTGCGGACACTTGCTGATTTTAAAGCGGCGATCGCGCGCACGCCGGATAAAGTTCATACTTTAGGCATGGTGCATCCCGCATCGATGCACAACTTAATGCTGCGCTACTGGCTTTCTTCAGCAGATATCGACCCCGACTTAGATGTGAGTCTAACGGTGATTCCGCCACCGCAAATGGTCTCAAACCTCAAAGCTGGTAACATTGATGGCTACTGCGTGGGCGAACCTTGGAATTCTCGCGCGATTAAAGAAAACTTAGGTTTTGCGATCGCGACAGATTTGGATATCTGGAATGGACATGTCGAGAAAGTTTTAGGTGTTCGCGAAGATTGGGCAAATCAGCACCCCGAAACGCACCTAGCTTTAATTAAAGCCTTGCTCGAAGCGTGCGAATACTGCGACGATCGCCGCAATCGCGAAGAAATTGTCGCGCTATTAGCCCAGCCGCAGTACATCGGCGTTGCACCAGAGTACATCCGCCCTGGATTCATCGACGAATACGATCGCGGTAACGGTACGGAACCTCAAATGCTGTTGCGCTACAACCAATTTTACGTCGATCGCACGAACTGTCCTTATCGCGTTGAGGGGCTGTGGATGATGACGCAATTGGCTCGTTGGGGAATTACGCCTTTCCCGAAAAACTGGATCGAAATTTTAGACCGCGTGCAGCGTGTCGATTTATTCGGTGCAGCAGCAAGAGACCTCGACTTATTAGACATAGAACCCGATCGCGGTTCGATTCATTTCTTTGATGGCACAGTGTTCAATCCAGACGACCCAATTCGCTATCTCAACAGTCTCAAATTCAAGCGCAATGTGCGAATTGAAGAAGTTGTCATTGATGCAACGCCAGCAGCCGTGTAACAAATATTCTGAACCGTCCTCCTTACCGATATCTCCTATGCAAACTCTCAACACCACAACAGCTAGAAAACCCGAAGTTCTCAACGGCGATCCGTTTCTGGTGATCGATAACGTTTCTAAAATTTATCCGACACCAACCGGACCCTACACCGTGTTGGATGGAATTAATCTCACAGTTTATGAAGGGGAATTTATTTGTTTAATCGGTCACTCTGGCTGTGGTAAATCGACGCTTTTGGATATGGTGTCGGGATTTCGGAAGCCGAGTGAAGGCGAAGTGCGACTGCAAACCAAGCGAATTACAGAACCAGGTCCCGATCGCATGGTGGTATTTCAGAATTATTCGCTGCTACCTTGGCTGAGTGCGTTTGAAAACGTGTATTTAGGCATTGATTCGGTCTATCCAAATAAACCTAAAGCCGAAAAAGTTGCGATCGCTAACGAACATCTCGCGCTTGTCGGACTTACAGACGCAGCACATAAAAAACCCAGAGAACTCTCCGGCGGGATGAAACAGCGCGTATCAATTGCGCGGGCTTTGGCATTGCGTCCGAAAGTTTTAGTCTTAGACGAACCTTTTGGCGCGCTTGACCCGATTACTCGCGAGGAATTACAAGAAGAATTGCTGAAAATTTGGAGCGATCATCAAGTCACCGTACTGATGATTACGCACGATATCGATGAAGCCTTGTTCTTAGCCGATCGCTTGGTGATGATGACCAACGGTCCTGCGGCAAATATTGGGGAAATTATGAATATTCCATTCCCCCGCCCCCGCAACCGCGCCCGCATTATGGAAGACCCCGAATATTACAACTTACGCAACCAAGCTTTAGACTTCCTCTATCGTCGTTTTGCCCATGTGGATGAGTAGAGAGGGGTGAGTGGCTAGTTTTAAGTTTTGAGTTGTTCATTCTCTTTTGCACCCCTGCACCTGAAGCTCCCCTAACTCCTAGATCGAGGGATATTAACAATGACTGATACAACTAGAACCCTCTGTCCTTATTGTGGTGTAGGCTGTGGTTTGGAGGTGTCGCCGCCAGCACAGCCAGGGAAGGCAATTAATCGAGATAGTCAGGGTAATCCGATTTGGAAGGTAAAAGGCGATCGCAATCATCCTTCGAGTCAAGGAATGGTCTGTGTCAAAGGCGCAACCATCGCAGAAGCAATCGACAAAAACCGCTTGCGTTACCCGATGCTACGCGACTCGTTAGATGAGCCGTTTCGTCGTGTCAGTTGGGATGAAGCTTATCAGTGCATTGTCCATCGCATTCAATCAGTCTGCGCGACTCAAGGAGCCGATGCAGTATGCATGTACGGTTCAGGGCAAATGCAAACCGAGGATTATTACGTGGCGCAAAAGCTGCTCAAAGGTTGCTTAGGGACAAATAACTTTGACTCGAATTCGCGTTTGTGTATGTCATCAGCGGTTGCGGGGTATGTACAAAGTTTGGGTGCAGATGGTCCGCCGTGCTGTTATGAAGATCTAGACTTAACCGACTGCGCGTTTATTATTGGTTCTAACGCCGCTGAATGTCACCCGATTGTTTTTAATCGCCTGCAAAAACACCACAAGAAAAACCACAACGTTGTCAAAATGATTGTGGTCGATCCGCGTCGTACTCCTACCGCCGAAGTTGCCGATTTACATTTGGCAATCCATCCAGGGACAGATATCGATCTACTTAATGGCATTGCGCATCTGTTATTGCGTTGGGGCTATTTCGATTCTGAGTTTGTTAGCGAGTGTACGGCGAACTTTCCAGCGTTTGCTGAAGTGATTTCGCACTATCCGCCTGAAGTTGTCGCGAGCAAGTGTGGCGTATCGGTTGCAGATTTGGAAACTGCCGCACGGTACTGGGGAACCAGCAAACGCGTGTTGTCGCTGTGGTCGATGGGTGTAAATCAATCAACAGAAGGCACAGCAAAAGTCCGCAGCATCATTAACTTGCACTTGATGACAGGTCAAATCGGCAAACCTGGATGCGGTCCATTTTCACTCACCGGTCAACCGAATGCAATGGGCGGGCGCGAAGTGGGAGGCTTGTGTAATTTATTACCAGGCTACCGTCACGTCCAAAATGCTCAAGATAGAGCAGAAGTCGAGCAATTTTGGGGCATTCCCGCAGGCAGAATTTCACCACATTGGGGGCGGACTGCGTGGGAAATGATAACAGGGTTGGAAACGGGAGATGTCGGGTTGCTGTGGATTGTCGCTACAAACCCAGCGGTGAGTTTACCCGATGTCAAGCGCGCGCAAGCTGCATTACTGCGATCGCCATTTACGGTGTATCAAGATGCGTATTACCCCACCGAAACCGCCGCGTATGCACATTTACTCCTCCCTGCGGCGCAATGGGGTGAAAAAACAGGCACAATGACGAATTCTGAACGCGTTGTCACGTTGTGTCAGGCGTTTCGTCCGCCCGTTGGCGAAGCTCAGCCTGATTGGGCAATTATTGCCGAAGTTGGACGACGTTTAGGATTTGCTGACAAGTTTCCTTTTACAAACTCGGCGGAAGTTTTTGCTGAATACGTGCAACTGACCTGCGATCGCCCCTGCGATATGACAGGAATGAGTCACGCTAAGTTAGCCCAATCTCCCCTACAATGGCCTTGTCCAGATACATGGGCAAACAGAGATTCTCAAAGGTTATACACCGATTTGCGGTTTGCGACACCCGATGGACGCGCGCGATTTAGTGCTTATCACTCTAAGGGACTTACCGAACCACCGGATAATGAGTATCCGTTTGTACTAACAACTGGAAGATTATACGGTCACTGGCACACGCAGACGCGCACAGGGAGAATTGAGAAAATTAAGCAAATGCACCCACAACCATTTCTTGAAATTCATCCGCGCGATGCAGCGAAGTTAGAAATTCAAGAAAACGACTTAGTCGAAGTGCGATCGCGACGCGGAACCGTCAAATTTCCCGCAAAAGTTACCAAAGCGATCGCGCCTGGTACAGTTTTTGTCCCAATGCACTGGGGCGCACTCTGGGGCGATGAAACCGAAGCTAACGCACTAACGCACCCTGAATGCGATCCTGATTCCCATCAACCGGAACTCAAAGCTTGTGCAGTACAACTAGCGAAAGTTGTCCAGAAAACTAAGATCGATCAAACTGACGCATATCCGCAGTACCCCCACCAATTTTTACCCGCTACTTTCTAATTCTCACTTTCCCTATTTTTTAACACCATGTGGTAATATAATAATAAAAACAAAAGCGCTAAATTTTTGCCATCCTTACCTATGCCTACGAAGTCGCCTAAAAAGTCAGTTGCTGCGCCAGAAAAAACCGCAGAGTGTGGTATTTCTAAACTCTCCCCTGAAGCGCTGGGCTTGATGGCAGAATTCTTCAAAGTTTTGTCAGAAGTGAGTCGGTTGCAGATCGTCTGTTCCTTAAAAACTGGTCCTAAGAATGTCACTGAAATCATTGCAGAAACAGAATTAGGACAGGCAAATGTCTCAAAGCATTTAAAAATGCTCACCCAAGCAGGTATTGTGGCACGGGAACAGCGTGGTGTATGCGTTTATTATCAAATTGCTAATCCACTTCTGTTTGAACTGTGCGATTTAGTTTGCAATACTTTGATCGCGCAAGTAGAACAGCAAAGTCTACAGCTACAGCAACTGTCATCATTACGCAAGAACGGTTAGTTTTTTTTAAGAAGGTAGACTAGAATCTACCTTCTTTTCTTTTGCGATCTACCGTCGGACGAGCTTGTTAATAGGCTTGAGAATATCGGCTTCAAAGCCTTTACCCTTGAGCATTCGATTCCAATACAACCAAGGTAGTACGCGTGCTTTAGCTAAATACATTGAGTAGCGTTCCTGTGTGGGGTCGAGGGGAAAAGATGGCGCTAATTTACCCCCGTACGCAAACTCTGCCATAATCGCAGAGTTATAGCCAGTGATTAAAGGACAACAAGTATAGCCGTCGTACTTGGCTGACAATGGTTTAGAGCGAATCAACGCTAGCAAGTTGTGTACGGCAACAGGAGCTTGTTTGCGTGCTGCTGCTGCGGTTTTGGACGTAGGTAAAGATGACGCATCGCCTAAGGCAAAGACGTTAGCATAGCGCGTATGTTGCAATGTCTCTTTATCTACATCTACCCAACCACCTGCTCCCGCTAGTGGGCTGTGTTTAATAAAATCTGGCGCACTCATCGGGGGAGCTACATGAATCATGTCGTAGTGAAGACTAACTTCTTCTGTACCGCTATCTGTAGTCACTGCAAAGATAGCTTCTTGAGTATCTGCCTTAATTTCTTTCAGGTTGTGCTTAAACTTGGTAACAATCTGCCGTCGCGCTACCACTTTGTCTAAAGAAGCAGAATATTCTGGAACAGAAAACATTGATGCACCAGCTGTGCAAAACATAACGGTGGCATCAACTTTGTTGCTTTTGAAAATATCATCTGCTAGGTACATGACCTTCTGAGGGGCACCACCACATTTGATTGGAGTGGCAGGATGGGTGAAAATGGCATTGCCGCCTTTAAAGTTTTTGATGGTTTCCCAAGTGTAGGGAGCATAGTCTTTGGAATAATTACTCGTAACTCCATTTTTTCCGAGTGCTTCTTTCAACCCTTTGATCAAATGCCAATCGATTTGAATTCCTGGACACACAACTAGGTAATCGTATTCAATTTCTCCCTCTTGTGTAATAACAATATTGCGATCGGGTTCTAGTTTTGTTACGCGGTTTTGAATCCAGGTTGCTCCTTTAGGAATGACGGCTTTTTCATCTCGAATAAACTTGGAAATTGGTGCAATACCTCCACCAACAAGAGTCCAGCCAGGTTGGTAGTAGTGTTTGTCAGAGGGTTCGATAATAGCAACGTCGAGCGCGCGATCGCGTTTGAGCAGTTGAGCCGCAACAGTAATGCCAGCAGCGCCGCCTCCGACAATGACAATTTGATGGTGTTTGACAGGTAGCGCAGTTGTATCGTTCGACGAGAGGTTTTGGGTTGTCAGGTGAGATTGTTGAATATTTTGAGTTTTTTGTGCAGTGGATGACACGGTGATTCCTCGAATTCTATGAAGTGCAGAGTGAGAAGCTATAAGGTTAATGAAATAATTTATTAACTACCCTACTATATAACTTATACTACCATCTGATAATATGATGCTGCTTCTCAACAAATACTTACAACTAATATAATTATTTAACAAAATTTGTTGCCATTTTATATTACCATATGGTAATCTAATGAAATAACATGGTAATACATTAAAGCTTTGAGGCTCATGAAGTGATAGTTGCTGGCTATTTAACTTTTTTTTCAATCATTGTGGTAGCTGCCATTGTGTTTGTGGCAAGCGACACGTGAAGCCTCTACCCCAGCTATTGCCTGAATCAGGTTTACGTTTAATTAGGATCAAAATTATGCTGTTTCGCCAACTATTCGACCAAGATACATGGACGTACACTTACTTAATTGCTGACCCTCAGACGCGAGAGGCAGCACTTGTCGATCCAGTCATTGAGAAAGTCGAACGAGATTTTCAGCTGCTTAAGGAATTGGGGCTAAAGTTGAAATTCTGTATAGAAACACACGTGCATGCTGACCATATTACAGGCACCGGAAAACTTCGCGAACTGACAAACTGTGAAGGAATTGTTCCAGAGAATGCTCAAGTTTCCTGTGCAAGCCGCCTGATCAAGCATGGAGATGTGCTGCAAGTAGGCAACATTAAGATTCAAGCGATTGCAACTTTAGGACACACCGATAGTCACATGGCCTATTTAGTCAATGGTGACAGAGTGCTCACAGGCGATGCACTGTTTATTCGGGGATGCGGACGTACCGATTTTCAAAGCGGAGATCCAGGCACTTTATACGACTTTGTCACGCAAAACTTATTTACTTTACCTGACGAAACGCTTGTTTATCCAGGACACGACTACCGCGGGCACACAGTTTCTACCATTGGTGAAGAAAAGCAATGGAACCCGCGATTCGCAGGACGTACGCGAGATCAGTTCATTGAATTGATGAATAATTTGAACCTGCCCAATCCCAAAAAGATTATGGAAGCAGTTCCGGCAAACGAACAATGCGGTCAAGTTGCCATTGCCAGTTAAGCTTGACACCAAATTTAAATAACAAGACTAAGTCTCCCTTAGTTGCATTTGTTTTTACCCACTTATTCAAATCAATACTGAGAAGAATTGCATGACAAGTACACCGGAAAAGCAGTTAACTGATCGCCGCGATCGCTTAAAAACTATCGACGTGCATACTCTCAAACAGTTACTCGATCGCCAAGCTGTCAATTTAGTAGATGTTCGCGAACCTGCTGAAAACGCCAGAGAAAAAATTGCAGGTTCAGTGTTGATGCCCTTATCAAACTTCAACCCAGCTGATGTACCATTTGCGCCTGAAAAGCCTACTGTACTCTATTGCCGTACAGGAAATCGCTCAGCACAAGCGGCACAAAAATTGTTTGCTGCTGGTGTAAACGAAGTAGAACATTTGGAAGGTGGATTAACCGCGTGGATAGAAGCAGGCTATCCAACTCAAGTGAATAAGAAAGCACCCATTAGTCTGATGCGGCAAGTACAAATTGTTGCAGGTTCGCTTGTCCTCATTGGTACTTTACTGGGAGCGTTTGTCTCTTTGTGGTTCTTAATTTTGAGCGGGTTTGTGGGTGCTGGATTAATGTTTGCCGGAATTACAGATACCTGTGCATTAGGAATGCTACTTGCCAAGATGCCTTGGAATCAAAGATACCGTTAACTCTTATGCAGTCGGAACATCGCTCACTTTAGAGAGCTTACAAGGAACAATATATCAATGTTAATCGCCATTATTGGGCACTTACTAGCAATTTGTATTGGCATCAGTCTCGGTTTAATTGGTGGCGGCGGCTCAATTCTCGCAGCACCTATTCTCATTTATGTTATGTCAGTTCCACCACAATCGGCGTTTGCTATGACGCTGGTGATTGTTGGTTTCGCAAGTGTAATTGGTGCTATCCCGCATTGGAGGCAAGGAAATGTTAATTTAAACACAGTTATTTTGTTTTCACCCGCAGCGATGCTGGGAGCCTATTTAGGCGCGCGGCTTGTCTCACTTCCATTTATTACTCCTACCATTCAACTCATTACCTTTGGGGTGGTGATGCTAATTGCATCAATCACAATGATCCGCAAAGGAAGCAAGCCAGCTGAAAGCACTTCAAAGAAAGCCGATCGCCACACCCATCACTTGTTTGTACCCAGGTGGCTAGCGATCGCTCTAGAAGGGTTAGCAGTTGGTGTATTAACAGGTTTTATCGGGATTGGCGGTGGATTTTTAGTTATTCCTGCGTTAGTTCTATTGGGAAATGTTCCCATGAAAGAAGCTGTAGGAACGTCACTCATTATTCTGGCGCTTAAATCCGTGACTGGATTTGCTGGATATGTTGGTAACGTTCCCATTGATTGGAATCTGCTGATTTCATTCACACTTGCTTCAAGTTTTGGAATTCTCGTGGGAAGCTATCTTAATCAGTTTGTTAGTGCTAAACAGCTGGAGAAAGGGTTTGGTTACTTTGTTTTAGCAGTTGCTATCTTTGTTTTGATTCGACGTTAATCTCCGCTAATAATTAATGGTTGATTGTGAATAGATCGCTAAATCTTAACAATCAACCATCAATATTTTTAAGTTAATGCGTTACGCTGTTACGGCGTTTGCTTCTGGTTTTTCAATTGGTAAATCTGCACCTTTCCAAGCAATCCAGGAGCCAGGAACGTTAATTACCTGCTCAAATCCATGCTTTTTCAACAGACTTGCAGCAATTGAGGCTCGATAGCCACTACCGCAGTAAGTTGCAATTTTTTGACTGCGGTCAAGTTGATCTAAATGTTCTTCTAAATGAGCGACAAAAATATGTTTGGCTCCTGGGACAAATCCGTGTTGATATTCGTCATCGCCACGGACATCGAGTACAGTGACTGATGGATCTTGTTTATGTTGATTCAATTCATGTACTGTCCATTCATGCACTCTTTCTAAGGGTAGTCCGGCATTTTGCCAACTGGTCATTCCGTCGTGCAAATAGCCTGCTAAATTGTCGTAGCCGATGCGGAAAAGTTGCTCTGTAACTAGTTTGACATCTCGTTCGCTTTCTACTACAACTAACAACGGTTTTTCTGGATCGATCATCCAGCCTACCCAGTTGGGAAACTCTGGACGTAAGGCGATGTTGATAGCACCAGGAATATGTCCTCCGCCAAAGGCTAGTATAGAGCGGGTATCAATGACCACTGTATTTTCATCTGCCATTTTCTGTTGAAATTCGCTGGGCGTCAGTGGTTGCAGTACCGGAGGACAGCCCATAATTGGTGCGCCCTTAGCGTTGACTTTTTTGAGCCGCGCATAATGACGTGGGGGTTCTGGCATTTCGCTCATAATCCATTCCACAAATTCGGTTTCTGAGCGTTCTTGAAATGCTGGATTGAAAATTCGCTCGTTACCAATGGTACTTTGTCTGCGATCGCCAATAGATTTTCCACAGGAGGAACCAGCACCGTGACAAGGATAAATCTCAATGCGATCGCCTAAAGGTAACATCTTGTCGAACAGCGTGTGATAAAGCTGTGCTGCCAGTTTCTTTTCCGTTCCACCCCCTAATAAATCAGGACGACCAACATCCAAGTTAAATAATGTGTCCCCTGTAAATAGCCCAAATGGTTCTTTACCTTGTTTTGAGTCATAAATCAGAAGTGAGATGTGTTCAGGGGTATGACCTGGCGTGTGCAAAGCGCGCAGCGTTACGCTGCCAATGTGAATTTCGTCACCCTCTTGCATCTGATGAAGTTCAAACTGATAGTCATCACTTTTGCCACCGTAAATAGGCACATCTACACGGGCTTTGAGTTCGTGAGAACCAGAGACAAAGTCAGCATGAATATGCGTTTCTACACTACCAATTAATCGCACGCCTAGTTCTCTCGCTCGTTGTAGATAGACATCAACATCTCGACGAGGGTCAATTACAACTGCCACTCCTGCTTTGTCGTCGCCTACAAGATACGATAATTGTGCCAAACCTTCGACATTAATTTGTTCTAAGACAAGTGCCATTGTTTTACCTCTTAAATGTGCTGCAACTGCAATAGCAAAAACTTATTAGCTGCGGATAAAACTATTGCGAAGTACTGCTACCACTAGAACGAGTAGAAACGTATTGTTTAAAAAACTCCTTCATTTGAGGACTGGCATCGCAATCAAACCCCATCTGCTTTCCTTTTTCCATTGCCGCCTCTGCACTTAAACCTTCGCGAGTGGCAACATACATTAGAGCCATTGCACCAGAGCGCAGTCCGCTTTTACAGTGGGTTAAGAGCGGCTTTGGCAACTGGTCAATTTGTTCCATAATGCGATCCGCTTGTTCCTGACTTAGAGCATCTGGACGTACAGGAAGATTTACATATTGCAGTCCTGCGGCTTCCGCGTGTTGTTGCTCATCACTCAAAGCACCTTCTTCTTGCAGCGCTCTTAAGTTCAACACAGACTTATATCCTTCCTCAGCCGCCTGTCGCAGATCCTCCGGTGTTGGTTGTCCCATAGCAACAGAAATGCTGTCGTTAATTTGTTTTACGTTATTCATTGAGTAATTCACACTAAACTTTTATATTCTTATCTTACCAACTAGTAATATAATTTAATCTAGCTTTTGGAGGATAGATTTTATGAAAAAAGTATGACTAAAGGTAGTTGCCAGTTCTAATACACTTCTGGCACAAAAAATTGCTCGTTCTTGGGAGGGCGAACATAGTTACCACTAGGCTGTCTTGGCGGTAATTCCATTGGTTCAGGAACTATATCTTGATACTGAATTTTGCTGAGGATGTGGCTAATGCAATTGAGACGCGCGCGTTTTTTGTCGTCGGCTTCTACGGTAAACCATGGTGCTTCAGGAATATTAGTATGCGCAAACATCACGTCTTTGGCTTTGGAGTATTCTACCCAGCGATCGCGCGATTCGATATCCATTGGGCTAAGTTTCCAGCGCCTCGCTGGATCGCTAGCGCGTGATTGAAAGCGACGTTCTTGTTCTTCATCGCTAATCGAAAACCAGTATTTGAGTAATATCATGCCCGATCGCACTAACATCCGCTCAAATTGCGGACAGGAAAACAAAAATTCCTCATATTGTTCTTCAGTACAAAAACCCATGACGCGCTCAACGCCAGCGCGATTGTACCAACTGCGATCGAATAGCACAATTTCTCCACCACCAGGTAGGTGCGGGACATACCGCTGAAAATACCATTGCGTTTTCTCGTGGTCTGATGGTGTCCCTAATGCAACTACTCGACAACCACGCGGATTTAAACAATCAACAATGCGTTTGATTGTGCCGCCTTTACCTGCTGCGTCACGCCCTTCAAAAATTATACCGACACGCAAACCCTGATGCTTGACCCAATACTGTAATTTGACCAATTCAACTTGTAGTTGAGCTAATTCTTTTTCGTATACTTTCTTTTTTAATTTTTTCTTGGTTGCATCATCGGCATCTTGAGCTTGGTTATTTTTTTTAGATGTCATTGCTACAGTTTAAGTAATGAGATTTACTTAAAAATTGCCTAGATTGAATACTATATAAGTTTAAATTTTAGTATATAAGTTTGATAGGTTATTCATTTTTACTTTTATTAATATTCGCGCCTCGTGAATATATTTTTAATTAACAATCAAACTTAAAAAAACGGACAACTCAATATTTAAATCTTGCTACAGTCAATGCACTGTCTTGTTCTCTCATTATGTTGCCATCATCGGGAAGTACGAAGACGAGATCGCTACCGCCGCAATTGACGCGCTTTTTAGTTTGCGGGCTTGGTAGTTTAGGACAACACTGTGTTGCAGTTTTAAAAGATTATGGTGTTGCCGTCAGTGCGATTGATTTAGTATTGCCGCAAAATTGGGAAATTCCTGAGTTACCAAGTTTATTAGATGATTTAGTAGTTGGCGACTGTCGTCAAACGAATATTCTAGAACAAGTCAAAATTCACGAATGTCGTTCAGTTCTTTTAGTAACAAACGATGAGCGGGGAAATACGGAAGCAGCCTTTGCCGCCCGACTGTTGAATCCACACATTCGGTTAATTTTGCGGTCTGACAAACAAAATCTCAATCAACTTTTGAGTGAAAATCTCGGTAATTTTGTGGCATTCGAGCCGAGTCAGCTATCAGCCGCCGCATTTGCTTTAGCTGCTTTAGGCGATCAAACGTTGGGTTATTTTAACTTAGAAGGACAATTACTGCGAGTTGTCAAGTATCAAATTAAACCAGGAGATCGCTGGTGCGATCGCTGGCTGGTATACGGCTTAAATACTCGCAATCGTCGCGTCTTGAGTCATACAACCAATTCTTCACAATTACCGAAACAATTTTATGAATGGGAACCAGAAGCAAAGGTCAGCGCAGGCGATACGCTAGTGTACATCGAAGTTGCCCAGTTAAGCAGTACCGCGCAGCCAGTCAGAACGCATTCTGCTAAGCAACATAAAGCTATACCTCGCGCTTTAGGGCGTCATCTTCAGCAACAACTCAGCCAATTTTGGCAATGGATGTATCAATATCAAACGCATCGGGTAGCAGTGATTTGCGGTGCGACAGTATTGACGTTATTAATTTGCGGTACACTTTTGTTTCGCTGGGAATATTCAATTGACTGGCAAGCCGCTTTCAACGCCACAGCAACGTTATTATTGGGCGGCTATGGCGATTTGTTTGGTGATATTAGACCAGAAACTCCGCTATCTTTGGGGTTGCAAGTTTTTAGTTTAATACTCGCGCTAGCAGGTACAGCATTTATCGGCGTACTTTATGCCTTACTCATTGAGATGCTGTTAACTTCGCGGTTTCACTTTAGAAGTCGCCCGCCGCTACCACAACAAGATCACATTGTTGTGATTGGATTAGGTAGGTTGAGTCAACGCGTCGCGACATTGTTGCAAGAATTCAAGCAAGCGATTGTCGGAATTAGTCACGCAGAGTTAGATTCTGGAATATTACCGCAAATGCCGCTAGTCGTAGACAATATCGCGAGTGCACTTACCAAAGTGCATCTTGAAAATGCGAAAAGTGCGATTGTAATTACCGAAGATGATTTAGAAAATCTGGAAGTTGGCTTGATGATTCATGCGGTGAATCCGCAGTTGGGCGTTGTTATTCACTGTTACGATCAGCATTTTAGCGATCGCGTCGCGCGGTTGTTTCCCTATGCAAAAGTATTGTGCGCTTCAGCATTATCGGCGGAAGTCTTTGCGGCGGCGGCGTTTGGCGAAAACGTCTTGAGTTTGTTTCACTTCAACAACACAACCGTACTCGTGACAGAATACATCATTGAAGCAGGAGATACTTTGAATGGTTTAATCTTGTCTGAAGTTGCTTACGGTTACGGTGTCGTTCCCATTTTGTATCACCACAAACATGAGTCAGCAAAATTAATGCCTGCGTACGAAACGCGACTTTATGTCGGCGATCGCTTAGTTGTGTTAGCGACAAGCCATAGTTTACAACGTATCGAACGCGGCGAGTTAGCCCCGCGACAGTGGCAAATCCGCGTTGAAAAGGCTTTGTATCAAGATGCAATTTTTGATGGTGCCAATGCGATCGCGCTTATTTCCGGTTGCAGTTTGGCGATCGCCCGCCAATTAATGAACAATTTACCTGCCACCTTACCACAACCTTTGTATTATCACCAAGCACAGCATTTAGTCCGCGAATTGAGCAAAGTTCAAGTTAATGCACATTTAATTCAAATTGTCAATAATATTTAATGGCGATCGCATTACAAGTGGTTTATATAGCTCCGAGTTCAGTCGAAAGGCAACTATAATTTATGCTACGCTTCTAAACGCCAGATACCGCCATAAAACGATCTAATTCTGCAATTCGCGCCTGTTTGTCTTCAGAACTCAAAAACGTAGCTTGAAACGAATTCTTCATCATTTGATAGATATCCGCTTTGCTTAAACCCAAAGCTTGCTGAATTTGCTGTAAATTCTCAGCGACATAACCACCAAAATAAGCAGGATCGTCCGAATTTACTGTGACGCACAATCCCATATGCAATAGTTGTTTGATATTATGCTTTTCCATTGCATCAAACACGCACAGTTTGATATTCGACAGCGGACAAACCGTAAGTGGAATTTGTTGTTCAATCAAATATTTCACTAACTGGCTATCTTCAATGCAGCGTACGCCATGATCGATACGCGACACATTTAATAACTGAATCGCCTCCCAGATATATTCGGGTGGTCCTTCTTCCCCTGCGTGTGCTACGGTGTAAAATCCAGCTTCGCGCGCGCGGTCAAACACTTGCTGAAACTTCGATGGTGGGTTACCCATCTCGGATGAATCTAAGCCCACAGCAACAATCGTATCTTTATAAGGCAATGCTTGTTCGAGAGTTGCCATTGCTGATTCTGCACTCAAGTGTCGCAAGAAACACAAAATGAGATAAGAAGAGACACCAAGTTTTTCTTTAGCATCTTGCAACGCTTGATAAATACCTGCGTGAACCGTTGCAAACTCAATTTTGCGAGAAGTATGCGCTTGCGGGTCAAAAAATATTTCAGTGTGCCGTACATTTTCCGCAGCTGCTTTTTGCAGATATGCCCAAGTCAAATCATAAAAGTCTTGTTGTGTCTGCAACACGCTCATCCCTGCATAATACAGATCGAGAAACGACTGTAAATTTTGAAAGTTATACGCATCGCGGACTTCTTGAACAGATTTGTATGGAAGTTCAATTCCATTACGCTTTGCTAAGGCAAACATCATTTCTGGTTCGAGAGAACCTTCAATATGAATATGCAATTCAGCTTTGGGAATCTGTTGTAAAAAAGTATCCATCGTTTTTGAATAGGTTAAAAAATAGGTAATGGGTAATGGGCAATCAGTAATCGGTAATCAGTAATATATATTTTGCTTGACCAATTACCAGTTACCAGCCTTTAAGTTATGTTTACTTTCCCCACCTACTTAATAATTACCAATTACCAGTTACCAGCCTTTAAGTTATGTTTATTTTCCCCACTTACCAATTACCAATTACCAATTACCAAGCTTAAAGCAATATTTTGTCTTACTCAGCGGTTCCAAAGCGTAATGTCATAAAGACAAATCTAGCGATAAAGATTGCTGCCAGAATCCAGGTAGCGATAGTTACTTCATGAGCTTTACCTTGTAGTGTCTTAGCAATAGGATACGTGATAAAACCTACAGATAGTCCTGTTGCAATTGAGTAGGAAAGTGGAATAAAGAAAATTGTCAAAAATGCAGGAATCGCTTCAGCAGGATCGCCCCAACGAATTTCTAAAACACCTGCCATCATTAAAACGCCTGTAATCACCAATGCAGGAGTTGTCGCGTACGCAGGAATAGCCTCAAAGATTGGTACAAGAAAGATTGCGAAAACGAACAAAATACCTGTAATCACCGCTGCAAAACCTGTACGCCCGCCTTCAGAAACGCCTGCGGCTGATTCTGCATAAGTTGTGACAGTTGATGTACCAACGATCGCCCCAAAAGTCGTTCCCACCGCATCGGCAAATAGCGCTTGGTTGACTCGTGGTAGTTGTCCATCTTCTTTAATGTATCCTGCTTTCATACTCACGCCAGCAAGCGTACCTACGGTATCGAATAGATCAACAAATAGAAATACGAGTAGAACCGCAACAAAATCGATAAAGTTCGCTGCGGTTAACCGCGAAAAACCGACAAAACTTTGCCCAATTAAATCGGTTGGTGCGGTAGGAAACTGTACAATTCCTGTAGGCCAAGGCGTGTTGCCCAAAATCCAGCCGAGTAATGCAGTTGCTAAGATTCCCCAAAGTAATGCACCTTTGATGCGGCGTACTAGGAAGGCGGTTGTGATAAAAATACCTGCGATCGCAAGCAGCGTGTTTGGTTGCTGTAGACTGCCTAATGTTGTTGTTGTGACTTCACTACCAACAATAATTCCTGCACCTCCGGTTTCTGGATTGCCTGAAAGTCCAATGTAGGCGATAAATAACCCAATACCTACCGAAGTCGCTGTTTTGAGTGATAGTGGAATCGCATCGATGATTTGTCGACGCACGTTTGTCAAGGTGAGTGCAATAAAAATTAAACCTTCGACAAATACGGCAGATAGTGCTAAGCGCCAGTCAATATTTAACGTTAAAACAACCGAGTAAGCAAAAAAGGCATTTAAACCCATTCCTGGGGCTAGTGCAAAAGGATATTTTGCTACAAATGCCATTACTAAGGTGGCGACTGCGGCGGATATCGCCGTGGCAAAAACTTGTTCTGCAAACAAATCGCGTGGTTGATTTAAGAAAATCGCATCCGATAAAATTAACGGATTAACGACTAGTATGTACGCCATCGTCATGAAGGTCGTCAACCCTGCTAAAGTCTCGATGCGAAAGTTTGTTCTGTATTCACCAAATTTAAAGTAGCGGGCGATCGCAGCTTGCCAACCTGTATACTGTGGTCCTCCAGGTGAACTTGGGTTCTGCGTTTCTAACTGATCGATATCGCTATTCATCTAGCAGTCTCCGTATGCCATCTTTGCCGATCTATATCGATTTACTTTTCACGGCTCTTGGTAGGTATACACTTAAACAAATGTAATACCAAGGCACATTTTTAGATTTATTTAACTAGCTGCATACTTTATAGTGATACGGAGTTATTTTTTGTTGATTAAGATACAAATTTTCTGTATGCTCAAGAACAGCTAATTTATGCAGGTATGCCACAAATAAGCATTTACAGCAAATAATAAATCAAAAATCATAAAAATCACGTACACAAGATATACCAATTGATAATAAAGAAAGTCTGATGTAATATCTCTCCAATATATGAGATACATAAACTAAGTTCTCCTCTGCTCCTCTGCTCCTCTGCACTTCTGCTTCCTCTGCTTCTATCCTCCTGCAAATACTTGTTCGGCTGTTAACATCAATTCAGGGAATGTAGCTGAAATTATTCTTTCTGCACCGCGAAATTGCCATACTAGGTATTCACCCTCACTTAACTGATAAACCGAAATAGTCGGGAGTTTAGGAGTACCGATATAACGCGCAGCCCCTAAAGCTAGATAATCTACAATCCAGTATTCAGGAATCCCCAATGCTTCGTAGTCTGCGAGTTTCTTTAAATAATCGTCACGCCAATTAGTGCTGACAATTTCAACAACCAGTAATGGTGGCGGTTCTGTAAGGGCGATCGCCGCAGATCGCGTTTTCATATTTTGCCACTGTTCGGCTGTAACTACGCATACATCAGGAATTCGGGCAATATCTTTACCTTCAACTGGCGGGATTTGAATGGCGATCGCGCCTTGTTTAGAAACTAATGCGAGCGATCGCTTTTTAATGTATTCTCTAAACGTATCATTGAGAAACTCCGCAATATCGGCGTGTTGACCAGTAGGTTGCGCCATTGCAACGAGTTCTCCGTAGATTAATTCGTAAACAGTATCTGTCCCGTCTTCATATGTTAAATATTCGGCAAACGAGAGATTTTTAGGTAAAGCTTGAATCATAGTGTTAATATCATTACTCAACAGTTGCTAATTGGTAACAGATTTCTTTTCAATTACCAGTTACCAATTACCCCTCACCGTGTCCAACATCCTCGGTATCAAATGAAAGCGATCGCCATTGAAACCCACCGTTTAATTTTGCGCGAACTCACGCTAGACGACGTGGAATATTTGGCACGAATTTATGCCGATCCGGTGGTGATGAAATACTACCCTAAATTAATCACTAGAGAAGAAACAAAATACCAGATCGCCAGAATGATCAACGGCTATCAACAACGAGGTTGGGGTTTGTGGGCGACAATTCACAAAGCCGATCGCAAATTTATCGGGCGTTGTGGGTTGATACCGCAATTAGTCGAAGGAATTCCCGAAATTGAAATTGGCTATATGCTGGCGAAAGAATATTGGGGACAAGGTTTAGCAACAGAAGCCGCTTGTGCTATTCGCGATTATGGTTTCAGGCTGGGGTGCGATCGCCTCATCTCTCTAATCGCTCCTAAACACATCGCATCACAAAAAGTGGCGCTCAAAACAGGATTGTGCTATGAAAAAGACGCAATTTTTCGGGGTAGAACCGCACAGGTTTATGCGATCGCTCGACCAACAAATTCTAAGTAATTGTTACTCAACTCTTTCACCGCCAAGTCATACAACTGCTTACCATGTTCGGGTGTCGCTAACGCCGGATCAGAACCCATGCGCCCATCAGGATAATGCTGGCGAAAGTTAACAGGACCATATATCGGATGTCCTTTACCAACTTCAGCAGATAAAGGCGCGTGTTTGATCGATTCAGGATAAACGTATTGCGTCACCGCAACTTCACTAGGAGTCGCGTGCGAACCTTCGCGATCGCCGTACAATTCTTTTGCTAACTGATACACCGAACTGCACATAAACCAGTTACCAACTTGACACTGAACTTGATCGGCGTTATTCACACCAATTTCTGCAAGATAAGTATACGTTTCGGCAAACGCAGCTTTAAGTGTAGCAATATTACCACCATGACCGTTGATAAAGAAAAACTTGGTAAATCCTGCTTTTGCTAAACACGTAATATAGTCGCGGATAACTAAAATCATCGTGCTAGGGCGCAGACTAATCGTACCAGGAAACGCGGTGTGATGCAGTGCCATACCGACATTAATTGTCGGGCTAACGAGTGCGCCAGTCGTGTCACCAACACCATGTGCGATCGCTTCTGCACAAATCGCATCTGTACCAATTAACCCCGTTGGTCCATGCTGTTCAGTAGAACCAATTGGGAGAATAATACCTTGAGATTTTTCTAAGTAAGCTTCGACTTCCAGCCAGGTACTCAAATGCAGTAGCATAATTTCTTGCAGCGAACGACTCTATCTATTTATCGTAAGGAATCATTTGCAGACTTTTGTTTCATTAGAAATGTTTTTACCAGCCGAACTATATAATCCAGCAATAAGTCTTAGTCCATTTAACTATCAGTACTCATTGGATTTCTGAATAACTTTAAAGGTTGATTGTGCGCCGAGTAAGAAATCAAGTCAGGGAAGCACTCATTGCACTCATCCTCAGTACTTTGACAACTAGAAAAATTGCATTCTCTGCGGAAACAGAATTGTTTAGCTTAAATCGAGTTGATTTTGCCTACATCCTAATAATGCACTTTTATGAATATCTACTTTATTAAAATTAAAATGATGTTGGCTCGGTTCTCAGTCGCGATTGCAGTAACAAGGTAGTAAAACCACATATTCTTGAGAGCGAGCATTGTAATAAGCAATTTGTTCTTGAGTTTCCGCAATCATGTGAAAGAAAATCGCTACATAAAATAACTCTCTAAGTGAGTACAGGTTCTGGGAGTGCGCCTTGCATCTTACTTAAGAAATCGATTAGGTTTTCGAGTTGTTGGTTAGCGCTGAGGACACCTAAACCGCGTACGGTAACTTTACCAGGCGAATACACAAAGCGCGATCGCAAACTCTCGGGTAAATTTGCTGCAAGTAGATTCCACGCAGGTTCTTCCATTGGAGTTTCTAAAACCACGTGCTGTTTACCTTCCGGTTTAATGCGGCTGAATCCTAAAGACTTAGCAATTTGCTTAAGTTCCATCACGCGCAAGAGTTGATTTGCACCACTAGGGATAGTACCGTAGCGATCGCTCCACTCGGCGGCAATTTGCACTAGTTCTTCTTTCGTTTTGGCAGCAGCGACAGCACGATAGGCACTCATCTTTTGATCCATATCTGTGATATAATCTGCGGGGATAAACGCGGTGAGATTAAGGTCAATTTGCGTATCATCAACGCTGGGAATTTCTTGCCCGCGAATTTCACGAATTGCTTCTTCCAGCATTTCCATGTATAGATCAAAACCGATCGCATCCATTTGACCGGATTGTTCTGCACCGAGTAAATTACCAACACCGCGAATTTCCATGTCGCGCATTGCTAGTTGATAACCCGAACCAAGTTGCGTAAATTCTTGAATCGCGCGTAAACGTTGCCGCGCCGCATCGGATAAGGCACGTTGTTTCGGGTAAAATAACCAAGCATGAGCTTGAATTCCCGCACGACCAACACGACCGCGTAGCTGGTAAAGTTGCGATAAGCCAAAACGATGCGCGTCTTCGATTAAAATTGTGTTGACCCTGGGAATATCTAATCCCGATTCAATAATTGTGGTACAAACTAAAATATCCGCTTCACCGTTACTAAACGTGAGCATTGTTGACTCAAGTTCGCCTTCATCCATTTGTCCGTGGGCGATCGCAATTTTTCCCCCTGGGATCATCTCGCGCAGATTTGCCGCAGTTTCTTCAATACCATCAACACGGGGAACAACGTAAAATACTTGTCCGCCGCGGTCGAGTTCTTGGCGAATTGCACTGCGTACCGCTTCTGAATCATACGGTGCTAAATGCGTTTTAATCGGGCGACGAGTTGGAGGTGGTGTTGTAATCAAACTCATCTCGCGAATTCCCGACAGCGACATATATAAAGTGCGCGGAATCGGAGTTGCACTAAGAGTTAAAACATCAACTTGCGTTTTGAGGGATTTGATTTTCTCTTTTTGATTCACGCCAAAGCGCTGTTCTTCGTCTACTACCAATAAACCTAAATCGCGGAAGTTTACGCCTTTACCGAGTAGCTGATGCGTCCCGACAACGACGTCTAATTCCCCAGTGGCGAGGCGGCGTTGAATATCGCGGCGTTCTTCTGCGGTACGGAAGCGGTTGAGTAAACCTACTTGAATTGGGTAAGGTGCAAAACGTTCTTTAAGCGTGTGATAGTGTTGTTGAGTAAGAATTGTCGTCGGGGCGAGCAGCGCGACTTGTTTACCCGCAGTCACAGCTTTAAAGATGGCGCGGATTGCAACTTCCGTTTTCCCGAAACCGACATCACCACATACTAGACGATCCATCGGGCGATCGCTTTCCATATCGCGTTTGACGTCTTGTACCGCCTTTAGCTGATCCGTTGTCGGTTGGTACGGAAATGAGTCTTCAAGTTCTTCTTGCCAAGGTTGATCGGGAGGATAGCTAAAGCCTTGTTGTTGCGATCGCGCGGCATACAATTTCAGTAAATCAACAGCAAGTTTCTTAATTGCTTTACGCACGCGGTTTTTAGTGTTTGCCCAAGCTTTCCCCGTCATCTTGTTCAATTCTGGGGGCGACGCACTTGTACTGCGAAATCGCGACAACGATCCGAGTTGATCGGCGGCGACGCGCAGTAAACCATCAGCATATTGAATAACAATGTATTCGCGGGTTTCTTTGTTAAGCGTTAAGCTTTCGAGTTTAAGAAATTTCCCAACACCGTGATTGCGATGGACAACATAATCGCCAGGGCGCAGCTTATTTAAATCAACTTGCTTTGATGCAGCTTGGCGGCGCTTGCGCACATAATTGGGCGTTGCTAAAGTATGCTGACCGTAGAATTCGCGGTCTGTAACGACGACAAGACGAAATGTTGGTAAGATAAATCCTTCGAGTTCAGCTAAACCCGAATACTTCAAAGCGACTGGCGTGTGTGATATTTGCAGCTTGTCGATCGCTTGAAAGTCGCGAGGGTTAGGAATAAATTGTGCTGGACAATCGTGTTCTTGTAATAAAGAAACAGATCTAGAAGGCTGCGCTGACACTAACCATACCGAAAAACCGCGATCGCGTTCAGTGCGAATCGTTTCCGCAATCTTGCCAAATTGATGCGGTGTTACAGGTACAGGACGACTAGCGAGATTGATAGTTGTAAGTGCGGAATTTTCTTCGATGACAAGTTCTGAAAGATGGAGTTGGCGGAAATTACTGGCAGTTGCTAAGGAGTCTTCAAAAGCGCGATGGATGCGTGGTAAATTACGGAGTGCGGCGTGTTGTTCTTCGGCATTTTCTACCCAACGGTCACTATGGGCTTGACATTGTTCAATTTCATCAATGGCAATTAGCGTATTTTCAGGTAAGTAATCAAGTAACGATGCGGGCTTGTCGAAGGCTAAACCCAAGAAGCGGCGGCTACCTTCTAATATTTGATTTGTTTCAAATTGTTCTTGTTCTTCTGGTGATAAGTAGGCGCTGACTTGTTGCTTCTTATCACCCAGTGAGGAAACGATAATCGGCGCAAAAGTTGTTGGGGTAAGTACTAGCGAATCGATTTTATCTAGTGCACTACCATTAGTGCTGCGCGATCGCTGTGTTGCTGGGTCAAACTCGCGAATTTGCTCAATTTCATCCCCAAACCACTCTAACCGCACGGGTAACTCGGAAGCCACCGGAAACACATCGACAATATCCCCGCGCCGACTCCACTGTCCTTCAGTTTCTACCAGCGGTACTCGCTCATAACCTAACTGTGCAAGCTTGTCACCAAAAGTATCTAAATCTAACTCCATCCCCTGCGCAATATTTAAACAATACGGCTGAAACGCCTCCAAGGGTGGTAAATGCGGTTGCAACGCCGCCTGAGTAGCGACAATAGCCATTGGTGATTGTCGTTCTTGCCCATTACCTGTTACCGATGACCCATTACCCCTAATTAAATCTGCCAAAACCTGCATTTGTCCCCACGTCATTTCTGTTTCAGGGTCAAATGGTTCGTACGGGGAAGCTTCAGAAGTCGGATAAAAGTGCGTTGTTTGCCAACCCATTGCTTCTAGCTGTGCACTCCAACGTCCAGCTTCTTCGAGGGTGGAACACACAACCAAAAGATGCGATCGCGCCTCCTGTGCCAAAGCTGAAGCCACCAATCCTTTAGGAAGGCGAGGAATGCCGTTTAACCGACAGACGCGCTGTCGGTCAAGTTTAGTTAAAATTTCTGTTGCGAGCGGCGATCGCCCTAAAGCACGAACAATGGAAAAAAATGCCATAGCTTCCGCTGTCTTAATTGATGTCTTCTGCCTAATAAGGCGCTAGAAAATAGGTTCCTTGACTATTTTAGAGTCCTTGACGCAATGAAATTGAGCAATTAAGGGTTGGATTCCCCTACTCGTTTTGTGTGAAGGTTGCTACGTATAGGCAAGCAGGGGTGCAGAGGAGATCTGAGGAGATTTGACAGCTATGATTTGTGGCAATCATTTTTACAATTGGTGTAACAAAACCAATCTTGAGTTAACTTAGGATGCCGATCTGTTTTCTGTTTCCACAACTTGGTAACTCAGAGATAATAATGACATTTCATACTCACTAGCCACTAGCCACTATCTTCTTGCCCCCTCCAACTTCCTCCATGAACTTTGAAATTCTCATCATTTTGCTGCTGATCGTCGCTAATGGCATATTTGCTATGTCAGAAATAGCAGTTGTTTCGTCACGCAAGGCACGGTTGCAACAATTGGCAAACGAAGGTAATGCTAAAGCACGGGCAGCATTGAAGCTTGCTGAGTCGCCGAATAACTTTCTCTCAACTGTGCAGGTGGGAATTACACTCATTGGTGTTCTGACAGGTGCTTTTGGTGGTGCAACGATCGCTAGAAATATCGCGAGTTATCTTCAACAAATTCCTATACTTGCACCGTATAGTCAAGCGATCGCGTTAGCTATCGTAGTTTTAACTATTACATATCTTTCACTGATTATCGGCGAACTCGTACCCAAGCGCCTCGCACTACATAGCCCTGAACGAATTGCTGCGAATATTGCAATGCCGATGCGATTGATTGCTGCACTCTTTTCACCAGCGGTTTACCTGTTAAGTGCTTCTACTGATTTTGTGCTACGCATCTTAGGAATAGGTCCCTCGACAGAACCGCTTGTCACCGAAGAAGAAATCAAAGTTTTAATCGAACAAGGAACCGAGGCGGGAACGTTTGAAGTGGCTGAACAAGACATGGTAGAACGCGTCTTTCGGCTTGGCGATCGCCCTGTGAGTGCGTTGATGACACCACGTCCTGAAATTGTTTGGCTTGATTTGGAAGACTCGCTGGAAGCAAATCGTCATAAAATTATTAATGGCGGACACTCGCGCTTTCCGGTATGTCAAGGAGGCTTAGATAACGTTTTAGGAATAGTGCCTGTAAGTGACTTGCTCGCGCGTTGCTTGTCGAATCAACCGCTGGATTTAACTGTTTCACTGCGTCAGCCGGTATTCGTTCCAGAAAGTACGCGCGGGCTAAAAGTTTTGGAAATGTTTAAGCAAACAGGGACGCACATTGCCCTCGTTGTTGACGAATACGGTGTGATTCAAGGATTAGTGACGCTCAATGATATTCTGATTGAAATTGTCGGTGATGTTCCATCTGCTGACGATCGCGAAGAACCCCAAGTAGTACAACGCGAAGATGGGTCTTGGTTACTCGATGGCATGTTATCGATTGATGAATTTTTTGAACTTTTTGCAATCAAAGAAATTCCCACCGAACATCGTGGTAGTTATCAAACTTTAGGTGGTTTTGTGATTACGCATCTCGGGCGCATTCCTACCGCTTCTGACTACTTTGAATGGCAAGGAATGCGAATTGAGGTTGTTGATATGGATGGTAATCGCGTTGATAAAGTATTGGTTGCACCAATAGAAAACCCATAAACATAAAGAAGGGAATTTAGCAGCAATCAGCCTGCATGTTCTCTTATCCATTGAAGAAATGCTTTAATTGTGGCGTTTCTCCCTGCGGTTCTACTCTGCACTAGGTATTGCGGAATAACTTCAACTACAGGGATTCCTGGAAAAATCAGACTATTTGAGGACAAAATATACTTTCCTGCTTGTAACAGATTAATTTGTAGTGTATCTTGCTCAAAGCGCCAAAGTTCAGGAATGCCGAGTGCTTGATACAGGCTTGGATGCGATCGCGAAGTAATATCAATTTATATAACTAAATCTGGTGGAGGATCAACGGTTAAATCAAGGCGCTTCTTGCTGCGAATTGCCAACTCGTTTTGAATGTAAAAACATTGGTCTGGCTCGATACCTTTGAGCATTGCCTGATTCTTCGTTGTCGAACCTAAACTTCTAAACTCAATATCTAACTCCTCTAGTAGCGCTTTGACTAAATCGCTGATGATTTCTTTATCATCTTCGCGTTCAGGCAACGGTGTCATAATTTCTAGCGTTCCATTATCATAAGTTATCCGCGCCGAGCGATGTTCTCCTAATTCATCTAAAATTAGCTCGAACTCCTGCTAACTCACTTCATGTAACAGTACACGCTGCCCTGGTGGAACGCTTATTCGTCTCAGTTCTAATAACATTCGTCAACCCTCCTGCCTAATGACATTATCATTTGATTCACTCAAAGACTTACTTCTAGACGCAAGACATATAAATCACTTCTCGTCTATTTAGTAATCAACTACATCTTGACTGATACATAGGAACTCCAAGACAGAATTACATAACATCAATCTACAATCCGTAATTGAAGAGTATCAGCTTTAATATTAGTTTCTTGGTTTGAATCTGTGGTTAGACTCAAACCCAATGCATAGCTAACTACTTTTAGAAACAAGCATGGTTTAGTATCGTAGTGCTTGCTCTTCAATCAACTAACACTCATTCTCTACAAAGTTGACACGCGAGGATAGCTCGATCAATTATCGTTCCCACAGTAATGTGACAGTTTTGAAACAGTCTACAAACTACAACCAATAAAATAAATAGTTGTAATAGAAACGCGCTCAAACCTCTTTCATCCATTCTAACAGTTTGCTCTTCTCAGACAGATTTTTACCTAGTTTATCAAAATCATTTGGAACTTTTTTGTTTAATATTCGACTATAGAACTAAAGACACAAAATACTAAATACTACCAAGGAAAAGATTATGAAACTCTCTTTAAAAGCTGCTACAATTTCTGCTCTATCGGCACTTTTTATTGCTCCAATAGTTGTGGCTCCTAGCAAAGCTTTTGCCCAACCTACTGGTACGAATGCAAGCTATATTGGCGGAGGTATAGCAGCCGGAGTAACAAACGGCGGACAAAGTGGAGATGCTGCTACTTTTGGCGGAAATATTCAAGCTCGATACGCAATTCCTAACACTCCAGTTTCTGCTCGCGGTGCTATTCTTTTCAGCAATGAAACGAGTGCTATCATGCCGATTGTTTCTTACGATGTACCAGTTTTTAATAACACAAACGTTTATGTTGGTGGAGGCTACTCTTTCGTAGAACAAAACGGTAGACCTACTCCTTTGGGTAACAGAAACTCTTTTGTTTTAACAACAGGAGTAGAAACGCAAGTGGCTAGAGACATCATCCTCTACAGCGATGCGAAACTAGGTATCCGCGCTTACGAAAATAGCCCAGCTTCAGCTGTTAGTTTTCAAGCAGGTGCAGCTTATCGCTTCTAACTATATAAAAGGATGAAGGGAATTTAACACCTAACTCTTAATTTAAATTAGCTAGGGTTGTCTAGTGTAAAATGTAATGACAACCCTTTTTCCTTGAATATATATCTATGGTGAAAGGTCAAAGATGAAGGAGCTTAAGTGGGCTATGATTGTTAATTGTTAAATTTTAAATTATAAGTTATCAAAGTTGCTTCAACTCACGTCATGAAAGCATTAAGAGCGCAGCGATGCAGAAGTAGTGCGCGCAGGCGTACTCTGTTCGTATAGTTACAGTCTTTAGTCTGTTAATTAAGAGCAAAAAGCAAAGCTAGATGGAGGAATGCTAACCATCGAACTTATGTCATAACTATTGGATTGCGATACTGCTTTTAGGTACGTTACTTCTTGTTGAATTGAGGGTAATGTTTCCAGCGATTTAACTAATGTTTCAAATTCAATGATATTTTTGTAAGTCTCGAGCAGACACTTTTGAGTCAGTCTGCCATATAGTCCTTGGGCAATTAATTCAATAATATCTCGATGGTGTTCTAGCGATATGCCTTCTGATACTAACTGTTTAGGATTAGTTCCCCACTTCAGTATCTTAAGCAGCGTTTGGGGCGATGTTTGAGCGAAGATCGAGGTTGTGACCTCTTTGATTGCTGTTTTCAGTTCGTATTTAATGTTAGCTTCTGGCAAGCTCAAATTATCTGTCAAGGTTCGGATAATTGATAGGTGTTTATCTAATACCTTGCTAGAAAAGCAAGCAAGCTCTGCAATCATCATATCTCCGGATGCTTCTACTTGCGAATTTTCCAAAGCATTAATCAATAAATTGATTTCTGTAGGTTGACTCCAATCAAATTGCCCTAAAAAACAAGGTTCTTCATAACCTGGTAATAGCCCTTGAAAATAAATTGGCAGTTGTTTACCTGATTCAATAATTTTGTAGAGGGCAATTTCTAATGTTTCGGTAGGCCATCCTAAATTGCGCACTGTGAGAAATTTTAGTGTTTTTGGTTGAGATAAAACAAGGGCATTAAGTAGTAAATGTAAAGCTTCATGGATGTTTTGTGCTGTTATGTAGCGGTGGGGAGCATGAATATTGATGATTTTGCTTTGCTGAATTTTGTCTGATATTTGCTGACATACGGAACTATTATTTAACATATGTGTAAAGCGCACCATTCCGTAAGTGACATTGCCTTTTTGTGCAGCTTGTGCTATCTGCCACTCACAGAGTTTTTTAGATGCGGCGTAAACTTCGGCGGTAAAGTATCTCGCAGCTTTACCTGTTGAAGCAAAAATACATTGTTGTACGCCGTATTCTTCGCAGAGTTGAATAATATGTTGAGTACCGCAAATTGCGGTTGTGACTGTTTCTCGAATTTGCACTTCTGCTAACCCAGGAAGGCGTTGCGCGGCTAAATGAAAAACAATATCTGGTTTTTCAGTTTCAAATATATACTTGAGCGCGGGGTAATTACGGATATCAGCAGCGTATAAAGCGATCGCTTGTTTTTGAACTTTATTCGGTGTTAAGTTGTATAAATTAGCACATCTGGCTTTATCCACGGATACGACTTGTCGCGCACCTAACTCAACCAGTTTTTTGACTAACTCACTACCAACACAACCTTCTCCACCAGTTACAAGCACAACTTTGCCTTGCACTCTGCTACTAACTGCTGATTCGTACAAATGAATTGTGCGCTTCCACACATCAGTAAAAGGATCTTCTTGAAGTTGTCCCTCAGCTTGATAGGCTTGAATTAAATCTGCGGTTAGTTCCGTCAAGATTGTCAACACTTGAGGATCTTGCGGTTCTGGTGAACCTAGTGGAACTATTTCTTGGATGCGTTGAATAATGTTTGATTTGCTGGTAGCGCGAGCCGCTGGTAAGAGCACCTTAGGTTTTCCTTAGGCTAACTAGTTAATTTTTTGGGATTTTTGGGTAAAATAAATTACTCTACTTTACCCATCCTTTTTATAACGTGTATAAAATTCATCTAGTCAGCCACTTACTGAGAATTGATGCAATCTTAAAAAAACAACGTCGATTGGTACATTTTGATTAAGAGGGCTTTAAGGAATGTATGGTGTAAATGGCAAATACTTGTCTTTGTGATATGAACGAGATATTATTTGCTCATTTAGGAACATTAAAGTAAATTAAGTTGAATTAAAGGTTAATTAGTACAAATTTAACGAGACAAGATAGACACTATTTTTTTAGTAATTCACAATTCTATAAGTTAAGTGGGTAAAAATAAACATCACCTCATAAGGGCTGGCAACTGGTCATTACCACGAAATTACTCGCCAAATGTGTTGTATAGTATTCAATTATGCCCGCATACTTATTTGCACTAAATATCCTTATGTACAAAGTTGTATAGCGGTATCTTTAGGAATTGATACTTATTAAGCGATCGCCCGCGCTTAAGCTTTAAGATAATATTAAGGTTTAGGCGATTTCGTATCATAATCCTTGTTTTTGATTGCGCAGGAGTTGTATAGCATACTTAATAGCAACTCCTGCTTTTTACCATGTTAAGATTGGAGTATTCACCGTAATGCCGACTGGATTACTGGGGATTTACTAAAAGCATAGATGTGTTAATAATTACTCGCGTCTGTCATAAATCTTTATTAGAGAGAAACTCTGCTAAAAATTGCAATGGTTAATTCTTCCATTCCCACTCCCGTAACGAAAAGACCTTCTAAAGTAGAAGGCATCAAAGAACGCAGTAATTTTTTACGCGAACCTGTAGCAACAGAGCTTCTACAGGATACAACGCATTTTAGCGAAGAAGCGGTACAAATCTTAAAATTTCACGGGTCATACCAGCAAGATAACCGCGACAATCGGATCAAGGGACAGGAAAAAGACTACCAATTCATGCTGCGGACGAAAAACCCTGGTGGATTGGTTACGCCACAGCTATATTTAACGCTAGACAAGCTTGCAGAAGAATACGGCAATCAGACATTACGTGCCACGACGCGACAAGGGTTTCAACTGCATGGAATTTTGAAGAAAAACCTCAAAAGCGCGATCGCTGCTATTGTTAAAAGTCTAGGTTCGACGCTCGCCGCTTGCGGTGATGTAAACCGCAACGTCATGGCACCACCAGCCCCGTTTAAGAATCGTGCAGATTATCAATATGCGTGGAAGTACGCGCAAAACATTGCCGATTTACTAACGCCGCAAACAGGGGCATACTACGAAATTTGGTTGGATGGGGAAAAAGCAATTAGCGCTGAGGAAGATCCTGCAGTCAAAGAAGCACGGCAGAAAAATGGTACTGGAACCATTTTCCATGAAGGCGAGGAGCCGATTTATGGCACGCACTATATGCCGCGTAAGTTCAAAGTCTGCGTCACAGTACCTGAAGACAACTCGGTAGATTTGTTTTCTCAAGATCTGACGCTGGTAGTCATGATGAAGGACGACGAGCAACTAGCGGGATTTAATGTCTATGCGGGTGGTGGTTTGGGACGAACGCACAATAAAGAAGAAACGTTTGCCCGCCTAGCCGATCCGATTTGCTACGTAGATAAAGAAGATGTTTACGACATCGTGAAGGCTATTGTCGCCACGCAAAGAGATTACGGCGATCGCACAGATCGACGTCACGCGCGCTTGAAGTATTTGATTCACGACTGGGGTGTGGATAAGTTCCGCTCGATGGTGGAAAAGTATTTTGGCAAACCGTTACAACCCTTCAAACCGTTACCAGAGTTTAAATACAAAGATTTTTTAGGTTGGCACGAACAAGGAGACGGTAAGCTGTTTTTGGGAATTTCCGTCCAAAATGGGCGGATTATGGACGATGCCAAAATGCAGCTGCGCACTGCCTTACGCGAGGTTGTGCAACAGTTCAATTTACCAATCCGATTGACACCGCACCATAACGTTATTTTCTACGAAATTGAACCGGAAAAACGGCAGGCGATTGAAGCGATTCTGAATCGCTACCACGTAGAAGCCGATCCACATGCGATTAAGCCTTTGGTACGCTATTCAATGGCTTGTCCTGCTTTACCAACGTGCGGTTTGGCAACAACCGAATCGGAACGCATCATTCCGAGCGTTCTCGACCGCGTTGAGGCATTGTTGCAGAAACTCGGTTTAGGTGACGAGCATTTTGCAATCCGGATGACAGGCTGTCCAAATGGATGTGCAAGACCATACATGGCAGAATTAGGATTTGTCGGTGCAGGTCCAGAAATGTACCAAATATGGTTGGGTGGTAGTCCGAACCAAACGCGCTTGGCACAAGTTTACATCGAGAAAATGCACCTGAATAACCTAGAAACAGAATTTGAACCATTGTTTGTCTACTTCAAGCAAGCGCGTCAAGGTACAGAAACTTTCGGTGATTTTTGCGATCGCGTTGGGATGGCGTCGATTCGAGAATTTGCTGCGAACTATACTCCACAAGTTTTTGAAGAAACTACGCAACCACTACCCGATGCGAACGCCACTGTCGTTGAGACTGTACCGCCAGCAAGCAACGGTAAAATCCGCTCGCGTCACCGCATCAGTATTCGCGATGATATTTACAACAAGCTCAAAGTCATTGGCAGCCGCGATGGTAAAACGTTAACCGCAATGGTAAATGAAGCGTTAGAAACTTACCTGAAAGAGCAGTCATCTGAGTTTTAGGTAGTTATGTCACCTCTGGTTGACTTACCAGGCGACCGTTGAGTTGCTAGTGACTAGTTACTAGGCAATAACTACACTACAGGTGGTTAACCGGACTTGATAGCAGTCTAAAAAAACCGATGGCGCAATTACAACGACTAGCGATCGCACATACCCAGCTGCACAACGAACAAATTTTGCTGGCGAACGAACAACAGCATTATCTTTATCGAGTGTTGCGGTTACGGGAAGGCGATCGCTTTATTGCGATGGATGGTACGGGGAATTCATGGCTCGCCGTCTTATCAGGAAATCAAGCGCAAATTCTTGAGTCGATTGTTGTTGAATCCGAATTAAACGTTGCAGTCAATTTAATTCTGGCACTACCCAAAGGAAACGGCTTCGATGAAGTTGTCCGCTGCTGTACAGAACTTGGCGTCAGTTCTATCGTACCTGTATTGAGCGATCGCACTTTATTGCAACCGAGTCCGCAAAAAGTAGAACGCTGGCGACGCATTGCTAAAGAAGCCGCTGAACAATCAGAACGCAATCTTATTCCGACCATTTTAGAACCTGTTTCTTTGCAGCAAGCACTGGCAGACGCAACTTCTTCAAAGCAGTTGTATTTTTGCGTAGCGCGACTTAACTGCCCGCATCTAAAAACAATTCTCGCGCTGGCAACTGCTACAGAAATGACAATCGCAATCGGACCTGAAGGCGGATGGACAACATCGGAAATCGCCGCAGCACGCGAAGTAGGATTTCAACTTGTTTCGCTAGGTCGTCGAGTCTTACGGGCAGTAACGGCACCCATTGTCGCCATGTCGTTAGTGTCAGCTGCTTTTGATGGGTAAATTAAGCAGAGATGCCCACCTTATTTACTATGATAGAGCAAATCGCTGCTGCAATAAAGTGCCAAGACTATCGCCGCGCAGGCGAATTAGTCAACCAAGTTCTGCAAGAGTCACCCGAAAACGCTTGGGCGCAGCTTTATTTAGGGCAATTACACGAAGTTGCTGGCAAATTAGCACTGGCAGAAAGTGTGTATCGTCAACTCTTACAAAAGACCACAAATACGAAGGTTCTAACTCAAGCACGGCATGGTTTGCAGCGCGTTGCGGACAGATTACAACAGCAAAGGCAAAATGCGATCGCCGCTTCGACTGCCGATCCTGATGGCGCGCAAATCGGTGTATTGATTTTAGAACCGATTCCCCAAGAAATTAAAACAACAGTTGCTCGAACATTTGGGCAAATTATGCAGCTAGATCCTTACACGGCGCGTCTCAAGTTACCAACAAGGGGTTGGAGATTTTACAAAAGCGGCAAAATTGGCGAATTGCGGTTTCTAGGAGAGAATTTACGTGCGGCTGGAATTCCTTGTTTTTGGACAACCCTCGTAGAAATTGAGAGAATTCAAGTTTTTCAAGTCAGCTACTTTCAATCTACGACACCGCCTATAGTGATGGGTCACAATGCGCAAGGTCAACAAAGTTCAATAGCGTTTGATTGGTCAGAAGTTAGCCAGCGGGTAACGGCACAATTACCAATTTTCGAGCAAGTCGTCGATCGCGATGTGCGTGGGAAACTACAGCGCAAAACGCAAACGCAAGACTACGCGCAATTTTGCGATCTTCATCTTCCTGAAAGACTTTGTATTCTCCGATTGTGCGATCGCAGCTATCAGTTTCACCAAGGATGTGCTATGATGAATCGCCTCAACGATCGAACCGTCAGACTCAGTTGGAATCGCCTCAGCCACTTTTTTCAACAGCAAATACCCCAAGCCAATGTTTGGGCTGACTTTGCACCTTTCGCAGATACAGTTCTCGATCAAATAGAATTGCTGGGACACCTCAAGTCTCACATCAATTTGTTCCGCAGAACTGAGACAACTTGGGACCCAGCATTTCATTTATACAGTGGGCTAATTTTGACTAAAGCTATCCGCCGCGAGTAGCTTGATAAGTCAGTCTTATCCAGGAGTTTTAACTTGACGCGCCATATCCAAAAATGAGTTCATATTTGGACCTGGACGACGGCGACCGTTTGAACTAGCTGTTGTTGGATTAAGGTACTTAGGCGCAAACGTTGTTTCAGTTTGCGGTTTATTTATTGTGCTAGTTGCCGATGGTTTAGCTGGTACAGGTTTGACACCCTCGGCTGTTTGCTCTAGTTGTACCTTTGGTGCTTGCGTTGCTGTCGCGGGTTCCTCTGCTTTAGTAGATTTAGCAGCTATCGCTGGTTGTTCAGCTTCCTTAGAGTTAGCCGCTGTTACTGGTTCTTCCGTCTTTTGAGTTACTTCCTTTACTTTAGCTGCAACGGGTTCAGCCGTCTTCTGCGCTACTTCAGTTACTTTAGCAGTAATCGGTTCAGCTTTCTGAGCCACTTCATTTAATTTTGCGGCAACAGGCTCTAAGGCTTGTGTTACTTGCTCTTTAACCTTGGTAGGCTGCGTTTCCTCAGCCTCATCTAGTTCCATAAAGTAGCCATTACGTTTTCGCTGCTTTTTAGCAGGGCTTGCTGTTGACTTGTCTGCTTCTAAACTGGGCTGATTTTTTTGAGACTTCTTGCCACCAAAAAGCCCAATAAAAAATGATAAAATTCCACTGAATATATTTTTGATAAAACCGATCATGACAACCGCTCCTAGCGTTGACGCGCTAAACTCAACTGTAACTTTAGATAACTAAGACAAAATGTTACCTTTTATTTAGCCTTGATTTACCTTAATTTGATGATTAATCGCACAAAAAGCGTTATAACCAGCACCCTCATCTCTGGGCAGAGCTTCCTAAAATTCCTTTACATTTAGGCAACCGAGTATTTCAGGCAACTGAAGCCTAAGATACAAACTGCAATTAATTATGAGATTTTCACGGAGATCGAGCAAGATTTTTATACTTTTTTTAACATAAATTTACTTCTAGCAGCGTACAGCACAAATGCTCAATACTTGATGCACAATTCATGGTTATAAGCACCTAAATAAGCGGGTAAGTATAATTAAATATCACACAATATTTATCGGGTAATAGGTTAAGTTTTTAGTGCTCAGCATTTAGCAACTTCCCCCCTGCTGAAGAACTGGACAGATGCTACCAACTAGCAGTGCATCAAGTTTATCAAGCAACAAAGCTGCCCAGCAACACGCTACCTAAACACTGTCCTTGAACAGTTGCTCAAGTTTTCGATCGAAACTGGTTGCCAAATTAATTTCAGGTAGAGGCTGAAAAGTTATTTAATAGGAACTAGTTGAAAATTGATATGCAGTGCAAAAGCATTTACAGCAGGGGTCAGGGGTTAAACTATAGGCAAGGGAAATCACTACGAGCTTCGATAATGCCTTAACTCTATATATCAAGTATCGTGCAATGGATCGCGAGGAATTGCCGCCGCTCGAAATAATGAATCATCAATAAGTGGCAGAATTATGTAAAATTGCCACATCTTGATTTGTCAGTTTGTCATTCAAATGCCAGGAGCCGGATTTGAACCAGGGACACGAGGATTTTCAATCCACTAGTCTAGTACGTAAAAACAAGGGTTCCAGCTCGTGCTAAAACCCATTGGACTAAATTTGGCTTAAATCCTCGTCTATATACGAGGCTATCGGGGTAACTCCTTGCTGTCGCCAGGGAAAAATCTAAAGTCAAGAATCTGATCCGCTGAGTAAGGACACTCTGCAGGAAACACGTCCGATAACCCCGTTTCATCCTTAAGCCGTGCTTAATTTTTATTCATCTGGATAAAATCTGGTTCATAGATGAGTTATGGAGCGTGGGAATACTCACCTAAGCAGATGCCAGGACCCGGATTTGAACCGGGGACACGAGGATTTTCAGTCCTCTGCTCTACCAACTGAGCTATCCCGGCAGGTGTGTTTTTTTGCGCTTAACTAATGTAGCAAATTGGTATTGGCTTTGCAAGTAGATTTTTGAATTAAGCCGCTTTGAATCTTAACTTTGTCCAACCAAAGACACCAATAAATACTAAAAACTGAATGAGAACGATGCTTGGACCTGAAGCAAAATTTAAAATACCTGACACAAGCATTCCCACAATGCTGCTAATAGCACCAATCAGCACAGACATCGCTAAAAAGCGAATAAAGCGATCGCTTGCTAGTTTAGCCGTAGCCGCAGGAATGACAAGAAAAGCATTGACCAGCAAAACACCAACCGCTTTAATCGCGATCGCCACCGCAAAAGACAGCAGGACAACAAAGGCATAACGATAAAATTGCACTGGGATACCCTGAACTTGAGCTACAGCAGGGTTAAGAGTCAGCAAAATTTGTTGTCGTAGTGTCAGTAAAAGAAAAAGGCTGCTACCAATAAGTATAAGCAGTGTCAAAACCAAGTCAGTCGGGTTAATTGCTAGAATATCTCCAAACAAAACTGACATCAAGTTACCTCGGTAGCCTTGAATGAAGCTGCTGAGAATAACACCAACCGCTAAAGCCCCTGATAAGACAATACTTAAAACGCTATCGCTTGCTATGTCGGTTTGGTCGATTAAGTAAAGGACAACTAAGCCGAATACCAATGTAAAAGGTATTAACATCCACGTAGGATTTATCTGTAGCAACACGCCTAAGGTCACGCCAACTAACGCTGCATGACCTACAGCATGACTAAAAAAAGACAACTGTCGCAAAGTGACAAAGCTACCTAGCAAACCACCAAGGATTCCCATTAACATCGCACCCGCGATCGCGCGTTGCATGAACGGAAACTGTAGTAAAGTCCACAAATCATTATTTGCAATAACCGCTAATTGTTCTACAGTGTCCATAGGGATAGTTAGAAAACTAATCAGTTTTGTGCAGCCACTTTTCAAAATAATTGCATAGACTTAGCGTTTTTTGAGACTCTGGTGGGAAAGTTTCTCTAGGGCGACACAGACCCATTCAAATCATCTCAGCTAAAAACAGTTCAGCGAGTAGCTCAAGTTATACTTGGAGTGTCTAGGTCAAATAGTTAATTGATTGTCAAATGTCATCAACCAATACTGCCAATTCAGTATTAAAGAACTCTACCCAGGATGAAGCGCTTAAGTGTCATCCACCACATCCAGTTGATGTAGATAGCGTACATTGTCTGCAACATCGAATTCTCAATACTGAAAAAGCGCAGCGAATGGCAGAGTTTTTTAGCTTGCTCGGAGACCCTAACCGACTGCGAATTTTGTCACTTTTAGCCGCACAAGAACTTTGCGTATGTGACTTAGCAGCAGCTCTAGACATGAGCGAATCAGCAGTTTCGCATCAACTGCGTACTCTCAGAACAATGCGCTTAGTCAGCTACCGCAAGCAAGGACGCAACGTATTTTACCATCTTGAAGATAGCCACGTGCTGAATCTTTATCAGTCAGTTACCGAACATCTCGATGAGATCGCAGACTAGTCTTTTTGCTGCTTCAACCCTCTGCGAAAGACTAACTGCATTAATCCAGGAAATAGCCCGTAAGCAGCTTTGGAAATATTTGCAGAACCCACTAACACTTCTTCGCGCTGGTGCTTCACAGCTTCCCAAACAGCTTTAGCAACATCTTCGGGTTTTTCAATAATAGGGGTACTGAGAAGTTGGTTAAGCTGATCGAGGCGTGCTTGTGCGTCTTGTCGATCTTTACCGCGAAGAATAGCACGTTCTACAAAATTGCTTTTGATAATACTCGGATAAATTCCACCAACATGAATTCCCTTTGGCTTGAGTTCCGAATGCAGCGCTTCGGTTAAACCTGTAATTGCATACTTACTTGTTGTGTATGGTACAAGGTAGGGAAGGGGAACTTTACCACCAATCGAACTTATATTAATAATTGTGCCAGTTCCTTGGGCAAGAAAATGCGGTAGTAATGCATGAATTGTATGAATATATCCCCACAGGTTAGTATCGAGCGTTTGATGCCAATCTTCTAATGAGAACTCTTCTACAGGACCGGAAATGTAAATGCCTGCATTGTTAACGAGTACGTTAATTGTACCGTAATGGTCTAATGCTTTACTTGCTAAGGATTTAACTTGCTCTGGATCGCGGACGTCTGTCGGAATGGCGATCGCCTGGCGACCAAGACTGCGAATTTCTTCAGCTACGGCTTGTAATGGTTCTGGCTGTCTCGCGGCTAGGACTAAATCGTATCCTTTACGCGCAAATAATAGCGCCGTCGCCTTGCCAATACCTTGCGAAGCACCCGTAATTAAAACTGTAGTCGCCATGATTTTGTCATTTTGATGCTGTACCCACAAGATCTATTAGCTAGCGCCAATTTCTGCTGTACCTCTCTCTGTTGGCAGAAATCTCTATCCCCATCACTGCCAAAGCTCATTTGTTTTTTAGTAGAGAGCCGAAACATCTCATAAGTGCATTTAGGGCTGCAAACCTTTTTGGGAGAAGTTATTTATCTGGAATGTAAAAGCCTTCTGTTTCCTACCTTTGGTATTTCTTCAGTCATTGAAATTGCGGCGATCGCTTACCCAACACTGTTGGCATAAATACTTATAGAATTTATCAGCATTAATTATAAAACTTATGGAGAGATGATTACTACGATCTATCGCCGTATATATTAGTACTTGACAAATTCAATGACTTAGTATACACAATGGCTTCTTGACTCAAGGAATAACCGAGATTTGCTCAATTTTATGACTAAAGAAAGACTGCAAGGCTCTGTTTGATGCTATGATAAGAAATGTAAAGTTAAGTAAAAAAGGAAGCTTTTAGGATAGATAAATCGAGTCGTCACAATTCTTAATTCTAAGGAAAATAAGCAAGAAAGCTTCTGATTTTTTCTGTTAAATATACTGAACTTCAGAATAATTACCTCATTTTACGAGGTAAGAGACCTATACTTTTTAGCTAGTATACTATGCTGTGAAGTATTATTTTTTGGCGTCTTAATTTATTTATAAATAATTGCAATGCTTGGTATTTGTTATATCAAAATATCAATTTTGGCGATATTTTTTGATTACAACGGGCTGCAATAAAGTTTAAAGCTAAGCGCAATCAATAGAGATTTAACAGTGGCAAAAGCACAGGATTAAATCGTCCTGATTTTTTTTGCTGAGTAACAACATGACGAATAAATGAAAAATACTAGTCTTGATAAGATGAGTCAATCTATTACTAAACTGCCAAATAAATTACAGCAAAAAAATCAGAGTATAAACACATATCAATGTCTCTTAGTTGCTATCTTAGTCATTTCCTCTTGGGCTGGAAGCTTGGCTTATCTCCTTACTATAGATATTTCAAATATGCCCAGTATTATATTTATACCTGCGATACTTTTTCAAACATTCTTGTATACAGGTCTTTTTATTACGGCTCATGATGCTATGCATGGAGTTGTTTTTCCTGAGAATATTAAAGTGAATAACTTCATCGGCTCATTAGCCGTAGTACTATACGCGCTTTTTTCTTATAAAAAACTTCTCAAAGCGCACTGGCAACATCACCAAAATCCAGCTAGCGAACTAGATCCAGATTTTCATAATGGTCAAGAAACGAACTTTTTGAGTTGGTATTTTCACTTTATGAAAAAATACTGGAGTTGGTGGAGGATATTGGGGTTAGTTGTTATATTTTATCTAGCAAGTTGTGTACTGCATTTGCCCGAAAAAAATTTAACTTTGTTTTGGGTAGTTCCTTCTATTTTGAGTTCCGTGCAGCTATTTTATTTTGGAACCTTCTTGCCACATCGAGAGCCAGTAGGCGGATATACAAATATTCATAAAGCCCAAAGTAATCCGCTACCTGTTTTTTGGTCATTCATTACTTGCTATCATTTTGGTTATCATCGAGAACATCACGAATATCCAAATGTTCCTTGGTGGAAATTGCCAGAGGTATACAAAAAAGCTAAGGTTTAACGAGCGAATTTCAAAGGTAGTTTTTTGTCTTCACACAACTGCTATTTATAATAAGCTTACAAGGACATAACCAAATTTACGATTGTGACAAAATCAAAGATCCCTGTTGCTTTAACAATTGCTGGTTCCGATAGTGGTGGTGGTGCAGGAATTCAAGCAGATTTACGCACGTTTGCTTTTCATTGCGTTCATGGTACGAGTGCGATTACTTGCATAACGGCACAAAATACATTAGGAGTGACGCGTGTTGACGCGCTACCAGCCGACGCTGTGATTGCACAGATACAAGCAGTTGTTGAAGATATTGGAATTCAAGCTGCAAAAACAGGAATGTTGTTAAATCAAGAGATTATCACAGCAGTTACCCAGCAAGTAAAAGAGTTAGAAATTCAGAATTTGGTTGTCGATCCCGTGATGGTATCGCGTACAGGCGCGCAGTTAATTGACGATGCGGCGGTTGCGAGTTTGCGAGATTTAATTTCGTTAGCAACGATTGTCACTCCGAATAAGTACGAAGCGCAGTTGTTAAGCGGTTTAGAAATTCATACCATCGATGACATGCGCGCAGCGGCGGGGCAAATTTATCGCCTCGGTGCAAAAGCAGTTTTAGTTAAAGGCGGCGGAATGACAGGTAGTCTGCGTGGCGTGGATGTGTGGTTTGACGGACAGCGCTGGGAAACTTTAACAACGATGCAGGTAGACACAAATAATACGCATGGTACGGGTTGTACTTTAGCTGCTGCGATCGCGGCTCATCTGGCGCTGGGAAGTGATACCTTGAGTGCTGTCCGCCGTGCGAAAGAGTATGTGACTGCGGCGCTGCAATACGCGTTAGATATTGGTGGCGGATCTGGACCTGTAGGACACTTTTTTCCGTTGTTAGCAATGGATAGCTAAAAAACTACAAAGCTTGTTTTTTACTTTTTTCTAAGTAGCTACAAAACTAAGGCAAGATCGACTATTCTTTTGTGCATAACCTTACAGGATGGCTGAATCCGATCGCTGACTAACACCGATCTGGCTAGCCTGATGAAGTTCTGTTCTTTATGCCAAGGCATCGATGCGATTGAGTACAACCCCTAGCCCTAATTCTACCTCTGGAAGACACGACTCACCCTCGGTACCGCTTTCGGTATACAAGGAACTTGCTGCACAACTGCAAGCGACAGAAGCCAAAATTAACTTGCTGAGTGCAGAAAATTACGCGTTAGCCAAACAAAATCAGCAACTGCGACAAGAAATCGAAACCGCTGTTCAGTCGGTTATCCGGCTGCAACAAATCGTTGATAGTACGCCACCATATAGCCGCAGTCATCATGCTACTCCACCTGCTGCGTCTTCGCGGTCAACGCAGCGCCGCAAAAAAACAGTCAAGCCGATGACAGTACTACCAAAGCAAACAAGTACAGTTGGACGCTTACATACAGAACAAGCAGACGGGCGCTATCGCCGTCGCGCGTCTCCAACGGCTTCAGAAGTGAACGGTTGGGGCTTGGCGATCGCAATTTTAATCATTGTTGTCTCAGCGTTTGGTGCAGGTTATCTGATTGTGGGACCACTGCGGTCTAATCGTTGAATCAGGAAATCTTTTGCCCAAAAACCGCGTACTATTAGTTTAATGTATTATTTGTTACTAAATACTGAGATAGTGGGATGCTATTTAAAAATTCATGTTTCACTCACAAGACAAACATTGCACCTGTCATCCTTTTTATGGAAAATAACGAATTGACGGAATGTGACATCATCTACTAAATTAACTTTGTTTTAGAACTGATGTGTTAGTAGCTTTTATTTGAATGTTCAGCAAATTTAAGTAAGGAGTGAAGAAAATTGAAAAAAGTTGAAGCAATTATCCGTCCTTTCAAACTCGATGAAGTCAAAATCGCGCTCGTCAACGCTGGTATTGTTGGCATGACAGTTTCTGAAGTTCGCGGCTTTGGACGGCAAAAAGGTCAAACAGAACGTTATCGTGGTTCAGAATACACGGTAGAGTTTTTGCAAAAACTCAAAGTTGAAATCGTTGTTGAGGATAGTCAAGTCGATATGGTGGTAGATAAAGTAATCGCTGCCGCCCGTACAGGGGAAATTGGAGATGGTAAAATCTTTATCTCACCAGTAGAGCAAGTAGTTCGGATTCGAACAGGAGAAAAGAATCTAGAAGCAGTGTAACAAAAGGCTAGTAGCGAGGGGCGCTTGAGCGAGTGGCTAGTAGCTAGTTGTGAGTGGCTAGTGACTAGTTACGAGTTTTGAGAGATGCGTTTTGAGTTATATAGAAAACACTATTCCTTCTCTGCACCCCTGCACCCTCTGCTTTCTATATCGCCAGCCTAAACGCCAAGTTTGGCGAGTTGGGGAAGTAGCACTTTGAAGGCTTGACCGCGATGGCTGACTTGCTGTTTGACTTCAGGAGGCATTTCAGCAAAAGTCATGTTGTGACTTGGTACATAGAAAATCGGGTCATACCCAAAACCGCCACTACCGCGAGGGGCAAAGAGAATTTCACCGCGACAAGTTCCTTGGGTTTGCAGCGCAATTTCACCATCAGGACGCGCGATCGCGATCGCACAAACAAACTCTGCTTGGCGATTTGCTGCGTTTTCTAATTCGGTCAAGACTCGTTGAATGCGGTCAGCGTCAGTTTGACCATACCGCGCAGAATACACGCCAGGAGCGCCATTAAGCGCATCAATGGCTAAACCAGAATCATCGGCGATCGCCCACTGACCTGTTGCTTTTGCTACCGTAGATGCTTTGAGACACGCATTTTCAACAAAAGTACTTCCTGTTTCCTCAACTTCCAAAGCTTCTGGCTTGAGAATTAATTCCCATCCCAAACCGACAAGATAAGCTTGCATTTCGCGCAGCTTACCTGGATTACTTGTCGCGACTACGAGTAAATTTGGCTGTTGACTGACAGATACCGCATTCATATCGGCAGCAGAGGGGTAGAGGGGCAGAGGGGCAGAGGAGAAATTATTTGTAGCTCTTTTTTAAGGAATATCGCTTCCCTCTCACCCACCTGCCCACTGTTTCGCCCAAGCTAAGGTACGATGGACTTGTTGCATTGTAGGAGCTTCACAATACAAGCGTAGAACGGGTTCTGTTCCACTAAAACGAATCATTAACCAACTGTTATCGGCTAAGCGGAACTTATAGCCATCGATGCTAAGACAATCTTGAACGCGTTCGCCCGCGATTTCGCTTGGCGGTTGATTTTGGAGTTGCGCTAACAATCGCGATCGCACTTCCATACTAGCGAGTGGCAAATCAATGCGATCGTAGGCAGAAGTAAAATTAGTTTTTGCCTGTAATTGACGATATAAATCGCTTAAATCGGTTTGCGAAGTGGCGATCGCTTCGAGGACGTACAACGCAGATAACAAAGCATCGCGTTCGGGAATATGCGTTCCATAACCGATTCCGCCCGATTCCTCACCGCCTAGTAACACCTGAGTTTCTAACATGCGATCGGCGATGTATTTATAACCAATCGGTGTTTCATAAACAGATAATTGGTGTAAAGCAGCAACTTTAGGAATTAAATCCGAACCACTCACCGTTTTCACAATCTCGCCAGTCAAACCGCGCTCAACTGCTAGGTGTTCGATGAGGATTGGAATTAAAACTTGCGAACTCAAGAAATTTCCTTGTCCATCTACCGCAGCAATGCGATCGGCATCGCCATCAAAGACTAATCCTACCGCTAAAGCGCCAGCAGCGCTTCTTTGGTGCGATCGCATCAAGCGAAATAAACGTGATAAGTAACGCGGTAGCGGTTCCGGCGCACCGCCACCAAACAGAGGATCGCGATCGCTATTGATTTCCTCGATGGGTACTCCCAAGATCTGCGACAACCCGCCAGACGCAGCACCGTGCATTGCATCTGCAAATACACTCAACTTTCCTTGCGTAATACAAGCGCGAATTTTTTCAATATCGACTTTCGCGCGTAAGGTTTCGCAGTAGTTTTGCCAAGGGTTAAAGTGCGATATCTTGCCCGTTGTCTGGGTAGGTAATGGTTCACTCAGCAATGCTTCAATGTTTCGCGTGACTTCCGGCGGAACCGAACCACCAAAAGCACCTTTGACCTTTAATCCTAGATAGCTACCAGGATTGTGACTTGCTGTAATGACTAATGCACCTAATGCATTATGCTGCTTTGCTGCTAAGCTAAACGCTGGGGTAGGAGCGTAAGTTTCTGAAAGCAAGACATCAAAACCAGCTTCGGTGACGGCTTTTGCGGCTTTTTGGGCAAACACTTCTGCCATAAAGCGACGGTCATAACCCACAATAACCGTATTGCTACCCGTATCGCCATACGTTTGCGATAATACTTTTGCTGCGATCGGCGCAACTAGCGAAAGATTATCAAAGGTAAACTCATCACCAATGATTCCTCGCCAACCGTCTGTACCAAATTTGATTGCATTTCCAGCAACTGGCATCGAGTGTATCCTATTATATTTGCACTATTAACTTGGATCGAATCTAACATTGAAAGTTTAGCATTAATGAAAATCGCACCTTGTCTTTTGTTGGGTAATTGATAATGTAGAGCTTGGCGACTAAAGTCAAGGATGTTGGGCGGAGGTGTCCTCCGCCCTTTATCATCCGTGCAGCTTAAAAACTAAGTCCACCTGCGTGGACTTATGCCAAGATGAGTGTTGTATAAACCGATCTTTGCAGGTATTGGTTTAAATAGCTGAACGGTAGAAACCGAAGCTATTTATAATTGCCATTGAAAGAATAATACAACTCTACCCGCGATGCGTTGCCAAATTGGACGCTTACGCCACTGAGTTCGATCGATCTGGTCGCTTTTAGCAAATCCTTTAAGAAAAAATTGCTCGATATTTTGCACGAGTTGCTCGTCAGCAGAAGATATATCCAGTTCGTCATTGTGAAAGAAACTGCGCGGATCGAAATTTGCACTTCCGCTACTCACCCAGTCACGGTCTAACAGCAAGGCTTTGGCGTGCATCATACTCGGTTGGTATTCATAAATTTTCACGCCTGCTTTGAGTAAATTGCCGTAAAGTTCGCACGAGGCGTAGTAGACAAATTTCTTGTCACACTGACTACCATTTGTCAGAATGCGGACATCAATTCCATTATTTTTTGCGCTGACGAGTTCTCTTCGCAAGTTTTCGTCAGGGACGAAGTAGGGGCTAGCAATCCAAATTCGTTGTTTTGCAGCCGAGATACTTACTTGAAATAATGCTCTTACCGATGAGGCGCGATACGAAGGATCGTCACCGGCGGTGACTAGAACAGTTGCATCATCGTTGGGTAGCGGATTAAAAATTTGAGGGTCTAAGTTAGCAGTACCGCGTACGTAAGTCCAGTGCTGCATGAATATTCCTTCAAGGGCGGCGACGACTTCACCTTCCCAGCGCATCTCAAAATCGTACCAAGGACCTGTATCTTGGATCTTGTCAACTCCGTCCCAATAGTCAGAAATTCCTGCGCCACCAATTAAGCCTACTTTACCGTCGATGAGCAGTAGTTTGCGGTGCGTGCGCGCAAAGTAATCTACCGGAGCTTTCCAGTTAAAATCGTTGTAAAAATGGATATTAATTCCAGCAGCGCGTAATCGATGCCAATAACGCCGCGACAGTTTTTTTGCACCGTATTGATCGACAACCATTTCAACTTCAACCCCTGCTTGCGCGCGTTCAATTAGTGCATCGGCTAAGTCATTGACGCGTCGCCCTGGAGTCATGAAAAAGGTTTCAAAATGAATTGCATGCTGGGCGCTGCGAATAGCTGCAAGTCTTGCTGCATTAATGGCTTCTGATTCTACCCAAAAACCTGTCAAGCGTCCGCTGGTTGTCACAGAGTTTGATAGGCTAGCAAGTGCTAAAGGAAATCGCGGATCGCGCGGCGCGGGAACGTTTTTGATTTTGTACTCGACGCGATCGCGAAACGTTCCTCTAAAGTACAAAATAAAAACAACGACACCTGCTATTACTAACGCTGCTACGCCCAACCAACGGAACACTGGATAAAGTTGGATCATCTTGACATTTTTCTTTCTCGCCAGCAGCGTCTGCAATTAACTATAAGGAAAAAATTCCCAATGCTGCTACGACTTTAGTACAAATTAATACTATACAGCAGTAGCCACACTGGGAAAAGTAAATGCAGAATGTAAGTTGCAATATACTCAGTACTAGAGCATATTAACTCTACAAGACTTGAGATGATTGAGTAATAGCGATCGCCTAAACAACTTGTGTTAAAAAGTTCAACTTCTGTTCGGTATCGAGCGATCGCAGCGAGTTTAACAACTCAGTTACTTTTGCCGAAGGGTTATAGTCGTTAGGTATTCCAACAACACCATTACCAAGCTTTTGCGCCACTTGATACCAAAATGCTAACTTTGACTCGGTTTTCATGGAGCCATACTCGCCGGTAGGAACAGTATTTTCACCAGAAACGAGTTCGGTTAACGCCTTAGCTGGATTAGGATCGAGCGTTGTTTCATTTTGATCGTTGCGGCTTGCAGGTAAGAGATCGCGCAACGCATCAACTTGTCTTTCTTGAGACAGTTCCTGAATTTTAGCGACTAATCCTGATACTTCTGATGCATTTCCTACTTCGGGGGGAACCGCGCTAGCCACATCTTGATAAATTAGCGCCATCGCTGCTAGGCGATCGTCGATATCTAATTGTTTGAAAGCTTTTACAGATTGATTGAGAACATCCGTGTTCGCAGAAGTCATAGCACCCTCTTCAATTTCAATTTTTGTCTTAGCTGACTTTTGAGAACAGGAAAAACAGATAGCAACGCAGTTAGATAATGACCCAATTCCGATTGCAGTTGTGAAGTTAGAAAGCGAAAATATTCAACTTTCTAACTAGTTTGCTATAGCATTTCTATTGCCTTTTTGAGTTGTCTAGAAACACTACAATAACAAATTCAACTTCTTCAAAGAAGCACATTGCATTTATACTTCTGATCCACCTGCGGGTTCTGCACCCATAGGTGCTACATAGTCGCGTAAGGTTGTAATTTGTTGTTCAAATTCAAGTCCTTTGACTTGTTCTAGAACTTGTTTTGCTTCAGAAGAAAGCTCGTAGTTAGGAGGCATGGGGATAATTGTACCGCTATCCATTCCTTGCGCTAAGCGATACCAAACTAATAATTTAGTCGTATCGCTCATAGAGCCGTACATCCGCGTATATTCAGTATCAGCTTTATTAATTAGATCGCGCTGAAATTGTAGCTGTTCTTCGTGCGATTTTTCTTTAATTTGATTGAAAAGTCCTTCCGCAATATCAGGAGAAACGGTACTCGCTTGAGGTGCAGCGGGTGTAATCGAATCACCCATTTCTTTGTAAATGAACCAGAATAAAGCCAGTTGTTCGTCTACACTCAAGCTTTGAAAAGCTTTGACGACTTGAGTAATCGTCTCATCATTAGTTGTTGGCATAAATACCTCGACTCAAATTGCTCAAATAAACTACAGCTAGATTCTTTCGCTATAACACAGGTCAATATGGTTAGGACATTAAAGACACTCAGAATTATTACCCCTGTGTTAACTCTGACCTCTGACCTCTGCTAGCAATCTAGAAAACTAACCTAAACGAACGGTATCAAAAGACGCGATTTGAATGAACCCCACTGAAGACAGATGTATATCAACTTTATGCTGCGCAAATTGAAGTAAAGGCTATCTCAGGAGGAATTGAACGTGAGCCGACGTTTGGAAGACAAAGTTGCGATCGTGACGGGAGGCGGTACGGGAATTGGTGAAGCGATCGCCCATAAGTTTGCCAAAGAAGGTGCAAAAGTTGTTGTCAACGGCTTACCTGACGACCCGATCCAAGATGTTGTAGACGCCATTAAAAAATATGGCGGCGAAGCAGTTCCTTACGCGGGTGATGTTTCTCAAGAGTTCCACGCGCAAAACTGCGTGCAAACGGCAATTACTGCGTATGGACAATTAGATATTCTGATTAACAATGCGGGAGTTTTTCTCGCGACGGCTGAAACGCAAGATTATCCAGTGGAAGTTTTTGACGACACAATTCGGATGAATATCCGTTCTGCGTTCTTAATGACTAAGTATGCCCTACCACACTTGCAAAAATCGCGTGGTAATATCGTCTCTGCTGGTTCGGAAGCAGGGTTTAATGGCATTGCGCAAAACACGCCGTATGGAGGTACGAAAGGCTGGATGCACTCTTTTATGAAGGGTGTTGCGGTCGAGCAAGCAAAGTACTGTATTCGCGCAAACTGCGTTTGTCCTGGGGCGATTGATACTGCATGGACGCGCAAAGAAAAAGGTCCAATGGATAGCAAAATGGAAAAAATGCTCATCCAAGGTACGCCGATGGCGCGACGCGGTACACCAGAAGAAGTTGCGAACGTGTATGCTTTTATCGCATCTTCGGAAGCAAGCTATGTTACAGGTGCGTTGTGGCTAGTTGATGGTGGCGTCACTGTCGCTAAAGGTGCTGTTGGTTCTGATACTCCGATGTGGTTTCGTTCAGAACCGCAAGGTGAATTACGCTTGGAACACGCGCAAGAAGGATTAGACAATAAAGATACGCAAACCATTAAATAGCAATTCGCTTATCGGGTAGAAATTATGCTCTACCCGACAGTAATTTAATCTGCGTGTTCTTCATAGTCTTCGGAGGATTGCGGGTCTAATTCCCAACGGCGATCGTCACGAATGTTCAACACTTCGGTTGTATGGACGTACTCTTCTTCTGCCATATCTAAACCTACAGCAGCACCGATTTCATCGACAACGTTCTGGTCGGGAGTTGGCGCAGTTCCTCCTACGGCTTCTTCCCCCGCAACATCAGCTTGATCCCATGCTGCATCCAAGTCCCCACCTGATAATTCTGGACTAACATCGGTGTAGTCACTCATGCGATCGCGCCAACCCTCTGCTCTACCTGCATCAACTCCTGGTGGTGTGTGTACTCCGGTACCATACGATGGATTTGTGTCTTCTAGGTCTTCATCATTAATAAAATCTTCGTCTGGATTTACTTTTTCAGCCATAGCCTTTACATCCTCATACACTGCGAGAAAGTTTGACAAAACTTGTCGCTAACCGTCTTATATTTCCACCATACCCTTTTTGATTGCAAGGCAAGCTATTTCTTAAGGGATATCCCCCATGAGAGAAGAAATATATCCCTTTGGAGTGACGAGAAGCTCAGGGCAAGATACATAACCTAGTAAAAGGAATTGGTGTAAAGCCGCGTTGTTACAAATACAGCAATCTCAACCACACTGGCGTAAAGCTACTTCTTGCGATCGCCAATACTGTATGAGAAACGGCAGGTATATAGTTCAAGCATTTTCTCAATGTGTCATTCAAATCACGCAAAGGTAGTTTTTCCTATATACGCGTCAGTGTGTTTACAACTTTGACAAGTTATCTACAGCAAAACAGATTGCATCAATTTCTAAGTCACTTAGCGATCGCAGTTGAATATCGAATCAACACACTACACTACTTTAGGAGGACAAATGACAATTTCTAGCAATTCTCGAAGTCGCAAAAAAGTAGCTATTCTCATTGAGAACGGAGTTGAGGACGTCGAATTTCAAATACCATACAATGCTTTAAAGCAAGCAGGATTTGACGTCACAATTTTGGGTTCGCGTACGAATGAAACGTACAAAGGTAAGCAAGGAAAGCTAGCTAAAGAAGCCGACGGAACCACCACAGAAGCAATGGCTTCCGAGTTTGATGCTGTAATCGTTCCTGGCGGTATGGCTCCCGATCGGATGCGCCGCAACCCGAATACTGTACGCTTTGTGCAAGAAGCTATGGAACAAGGCAAAATCGTGGCGGCGGTTTGTCACGGACCACAAGTTTTGATTGAAGGCGACTTGCTAAAAGGTAAAACAGCGACTGGCTTTATTGCAGTGCGTAAGGACATGATTAACGCGGGAGCAAATTATGTTGATGAGCCGGTAGTCGTCGATGGTAACTTGATTACTTCGCGTCAACCTGGAGATTTGCCAATCTTTACAACTGCGATTTTGAGCCGTTTAGGTTACGGTGGTAAAGAAGCTGCGCTTCCCGACGAAACTGATAGAAATGCAGAATGGTGGAAACTCGCTGATGCGTGGGGTGGTTCGAAAAAAGGTGAAATCGTCCAAGCTTTAAATACGGCGTTGGCGGGTGAGCGTTATGCGCAAGAAGCACTAGAGCAATATGCACAAAAAGAATCAGATAGCGAAGTGCGATCGCTCTTTCAACAAATGATGCAAAATAAATTGCAGCACATCCAAAAGCTAGAAGCACGTTTAGCTGCTTTGGGAGAAAAACCATCATTAACTGCAAATATTGCTGATAAATACGCCAAAGTCAAAGCTGCACTTCGCGGTAGTGACGATATCTATCAAATCCGCAGCGCGTTAGGTGACTTGCAAACAGGGATCAACGATATTTCTACCTTGATGGTAAGTACCAGCGACCCTGTAACGACTGACCTATTACGCGATATTGCTCAAGATATGATGCAGCAAGAGCAACAGCTAGTCAAACTTTATCGCGCACGTGTAGGAAGCGAAATCAAACCAGGTAAACCAACAACCGGACCTGCGATCGCTGCTCAGTAATAAAGATAAGTAAGGAGAAAGGTTTGACTTTTCTCCTTTTCTCAATTTTTAATCTGAAAGTTTGTACATACAAGTTGCAATCTATTAGTTGTTATGGAATTAACACCACAAGATAAATCAAGCGAACAATCGCCAGAATCTATCGAAGCAGGCGAAAAAGAACGCTGGGCGTCGTTAATCGGTGGCGGTGCAATGGTATTAATGGGTTTAAGACAGCGATCGCTGCGTGGCGTGTTAATGGCGGTTGCAGGCGGTGGCTTACTATACCAAGGAGCAAAAAAACAAAGTACGCTCAAGCAAGCCCAAGAAGCGCTTGGCTTGAATCAACCGATTAAAGTCGAAAAAACGGTAACGATTAATAAACCAGCAGCAGAACTTTATAGCTACTGGCGCGATTTTGAAAAATTACCGACATTCATGAAGCATCTTGAATCGGTAACAGTGTTAGACGATAAGCGATCGCACTGGGTAGCTAAAGCGCCCCTCGATGCTAAAGTTGAATGGGATGCCGAAATTATTCAAGAGCAAGAAAACGAATTGATCGCGTGGGCTTCAACCGAAGACGCAGATATAGAAAATTCCGGTTTTGTGCGCTTTAAACCCGCCCCAGGAAATCGCGGAACTGAAGTCAAAGTTGTCATGGAATACAACCCGCCAGGAGGGGCGATCGCTTCCGCCCTTGCTAAACTTTTTGGCGAAGAACCCGACCAACAAATCGGTGACGAATTGCGTCGCTTTAAGCAACTTATGGAAGCTGGAGAAATCGCGACAACCGAAGGTCAACCTTCCGGTAGAGATTAGTAAGTGAAAAGTGAAGAACAAAAGACTATTTTTCTCGCTGCAAAAATCTAAAATTTAAGAATTGAGATGAAAGCTGTCTGCTGGCAAAGTGCTAATAATGTGCGGGTAGATAATGTTCCAGACCCGAAAATACTCAACCCGCGCGATGCGATCGTAAAGATTACATCTACTGCAATTTGTGGTTCTGACCTACATATTTATGGTGGTTATATCCCTACAGTGCAAAAAGGTGACATTATCGGTCACGAATTTATGGGGGAAGTAGTCGAAGTTGGTAAGGGCGTTAACAATTTACAAGTAGGCGATCGCGTTGTTGTTCCTTCAACAATCGGTTGCGGTCGTTGCTACTATTGCGAACGCGACATGTGGTCGCTGTGCGACAACTCTAACCCCAACGGCTGGATGGAAGAAAAGCTATTCGGTAATATCACTTCCGCAATTTATGGTTACTCGCACCTCTTAGGCGGTTATGCAGGGGCGCAAGCCGAATACATCCGCGTACCGTTTGCAGATGTTGGCGTTTTGAAAGTTCCCAAAGAATTACCCGACGAGAAGCTACTCTTTATTTCCGATGCGATTCCTACAGGGTACATGGGCGCAGAGTTATGCGATATTCAGCCTGGCGATACGGTAGCCGTTTGGGGTTGCGGTGCTGTCGGACAATTTGCGATGATTAGCGCTTACATGATGGGTGCAGAACGCGTGATTGCAATTGACCGTTTTCCCGAACGCTTGGAGATGGCAAGAAAATACGCTAAAGCTGAAACGATTAATTACGAGGAGGTCGATCCAGGCGACGCGCTTAAAGAAATGACCGGCGGACGCGGACCTGATTGCTGCATCGATGCGGTTGGGTTAGAAGCACACGGCGTAGGTGTTGAAGACTTCTACGACCAAACCAAGCAAAAGCTGAAGCTAGAAACCGACCGCCCGCACGTCTTGCGCCAAATGATGGTAGCGTGTCGTAAAGGCGGTACGCTCTCAATTATGGGTGTCTATGGTGGTTTTGTAGACAAAATGCCCTTGGGTGCAGCATTCAACAAAGGTTTGACGTTTAGGATGGGGCAAATGCACGGACAGAAATATATGCGTTTGTTGTTACAACTCGTCCTAGATGGCAAACTCGATCCGTCGTTTATCGTCACGCATCAGTTACCCCTAGACGAAGCACCCCACGCTTACAAGATTTTCCAGCAGAAGCAAGATAATTGCGTCAAAGTCGTACTAAAACCGTAAAACTGAGAGAGATCAAGGGTTATAAGGCAAAAACTAACCAATTACCAATTACCAAGTCAAGTATTAATATGAAAGCTGTTTGCTGGTATGGCGCTAACGATGTGCGGGTCGAGACAGTGCCAGATCCAAAAATTCTCAATCCCCGCGATGCGATTATTAAAATTACATCAACCGCAATCTGTGGTTCAGATTTACACATCTACGATGGCTACATTCCCACGATGCAAAAAGGTGACATCCTCGGTCACGAATTTATGGGAGAAGTTGTCGAGATTGGGAACGCTGTTAAGAATGTAAAAGTAGGCGATCGCGTCGTTGTTCCTTTCACTATTTCCTGTGGTAACTGCTTTTTCTGTCAGCGCGATTTGTGGTCTTTGTGCGATAACTCTAACCCCAACGCCTGGATGACGGAAGTGCAAATGGGTTATTCGCCAGCAGGGTTATTTGGCTATTCGCACTTGTTTGGTGGCTACGCTGGGGGTCAAGCGGAATACGCCCGCGTTCCTTTTGCTGATGTCGGTTTGCTCAAAATTCCTGACGGTTTAGCAGACGAGCAAGTATTATTTCTAACTGATATTTTCCCTACAGGCTACATGGCGGCGGAGAATTGCCATATCAAACCTGGTGATATCGTCGCCGTTTGGGGCTGTGGACCTGTCGGACAGTTTGCGATTAAAAGTGCTTATATGCTAGGTGCAGAACGCGTCATCGCGATCGATCGCATTCCGGAACGCCTACAAATGGCAAAAGAAATTGGTAAAGCTGAGGTCATTAACTACGAAGAAATTGACCCAGGCGAAGCCCTCAAAGAAATGACTGGCGGTCGCGGTCCTGATGCTTGTCTTGATGCTGTGGGTATGGAAGCACACGGAACCGGACCAATGGCGCTTTACGACCAAGTTAAGCAAGCGGTACGCCTAGAAACCGATCGCCCAACTGCACTGCGACAAGTTATCTTGTCGTGTAGCAAAGGCGGTCACGTCTCACTCGCTGGCGTTTATGGTGGCTTCCTCGATAAAATTCCAATGGGTGCGGCGATGAACAAAGGTTTGACTTTCAAAATGGGACAAACGCACGTCCATCGCTATTTGAAACCTTTGTTAGAACGAATTCAAAACGGCGAAATTGACCCTTCTTTTGTGATCACGCATCGGCTGAAGTTAGAAGATGCACCGCACGGGTACGAGATTTTTAAGCACAAAAAAGACAATTGCATCAAGGTTGTACTTAAGCCATAACACTGGAGAAAAGCTAGTATGAGTGACACTACGGTTATTAAAGTCAGTTCGAGTCATTCGCCACACGGCGCAATGGGGCAAAAATATCTTGCGTCGGGTAAAACCGTTTCCATGCGGCTTTGGGAAAATGAACAACCAGGCGAACCAAAACCTGAAGCAACGCGCGAGTACGAAACGGTCGGCTATGTTATTCAGGGTCGTGCAGAGCTACACCTTGAAGGTCAAAAGCTGTTGCTAGAACCAGGAGATTCTTGGGTTGTCCCTAAAGGTGCTTCTCACACATATAAAATCCTTGAATCTTTTACCGCCGTTGAAGCTACAAGTCCACCCGCCCAAGTACATGGGCGCGATGAGGCTTAAAGCCATAACAACACTTGAAGTATTTGTTGAGCCGCTACTATGAAAAGTAGCGGTTTTTTTAGTTGCCAGAGCTTTTTGAAATAACCACAAAGTTCACAAAGTACACAAAGAAAGGACAAGCGAGGTCTTATATCGTCTTGCTTTAAAGTTTCTATAAATAGACCGCTTCAGGTGCAAAAGGGTAGAGGAGAAATTAATTGTACTTCTTATTCAGAGAAATGGTGTTATTTATTTTTTTGCAGTTTTTGTTAAATGATTGTTAAATATTAGATTAATAATACTTTAATATCTAGTAAGAAAAAACTCTAAAGTCATTACATTTGCGAACTTGCCGAGGAAAAGCAAAATTTTTAGACACATATTTTAAGTAAATTACAAGAGTTTAATTACTTAAATATATATAGAATGTTTAAATGTATTGAAAGGTGGTGTTTTTTGCTACTTTATTAGTTAAAAATAGCAGTTATACCTATATAAATTGGATATTTTTTGTCTGCCCAATGGCTGATGTAATTAAGCTTTTTAAATAGATACTTAAAGATAGTACAAAGATATCAATTGTCTAGATGAGATGCCGCGATAGAGGCATCTTTATTGATGTCTTGTGTGGCTAGAAGCAAAAATTTTATTAGGGAGAATTTAGATGTTTTTTCATCAAAAGCGGTTACAGTATTTTACTCCACCAGATAAACCAGACCCTCTATTTGCTAAAAAGATGCAAGAGTTAGTGGGCGGTGCTTTTGGCGAAATGACTGTGATGATGCAGTACTTATTTCAAGGTTGGAACTGCCGAGGACCTGCAAAATACCGCGATATGCTACTCGATATTGGAACTGAGGAAATTGGTCATGTCGAGATGGTAGCAACTATGATTGCGTATCTACTCGATAAAGCACCCCTGAAAGTTCAGGAAGAAGGAGCTACAGACCGTATTGTAGGCGCAGTGATGGGCGGCAATAACGTACGCGACGAAATTATGGCAGCTGCAATGAACCCCCAGCACGGAATTGTCTCAGGTTTAGGTGCAATGCCAGCTGATAGCGTTGGTTTTCCTTGGAATGGTCGGTTTATTGTTGCGAGTGGTAATTTACTTGCTGACTTTCGCTCTAATCTCCATGCTGAGTCTCAAGGTTTGATGCAGGCTGTACGGTTGTATGAGATGACCGACGACTCAGGCGTGAAAGATACGCTCAGTTTCATGATTGCTCGTGACACGATGCATCAAAACCAGTGGTTAGCAGCAATTGAAGATCTACAAAGTGAAGGGCTAGAAGGACCAATCTCTCCCAGTATCGCGTATGAATACGGCAAGAATGAGTATGCTTATAAGTTCTTGAACCATTCAGAAGGTACGCAAAGCGCTGAAGGACGTTGGGCTAAAGGTCCTACACCAGATGGCAAAGGCGAATTTGAGTATGTAGCAAATCCGCAACCAATGGGACCTGAACCCGAACCACCACAACCCGATCCGCGTTTGCACGGTACAAGTAAAACAAGCCAAGTTCCTGGTACAGCAGGTCAAGCATAATCAATACTTGCCGCATAGAAGTGCCATAATCATTGCAATTATACGAAGGGAGATGATTGAAAGCAATCGAGTCTCCCTTTTTCTGATTTACAAGAGTTTATTAGTTGAATAAACTAGACAACTACTGTAGCTTCATTGCTGAGCGATTTTACGAAGTTGATATGACTCTTCCCAAAGTTTTTCTACACCTTCAGTGGCAATTCCTTTGACGTAGTTGATTTTGATTTCTTCTAAAAGATCGATAACAAGCGATTGAATTTCTTGAACATTTTGTTGTTTTTGTAGTTCGACTTGCAAAGCTTGAATAAAGTTTTCCACTAACTGGTTTGATAGCTGCATGACAACAGGATCTTGCAGGAAATGACTCATAGTGCTATACGCACTGTGGGAGATATCTGTGGCGAGTTTTTCGGTTAATTGCTCAGGTAAGCGCCGCATTCCTGGCACATTTTGAATTTGACGGTACAACGGAGATTGATTAAGACTATTGATAACCATGTGCTGTACCAAAGCTTCTATGTCGGGCTGCATTTTGGGTAGCACTTGATGAATGCTCAAGTCGAGCAAACGCGCTGCGATCGCCTGCACTTCGTTCGTATTATTAATATTGATATAAGGACGGCGTGATTCTGGATTTAAGACCCAATTTGCGACATCTCCTCGCTTTAAAGCATCCTGCGCTTGATCGATAATCCGAATTCCTACAATTTCGGTAATTTCTTCAGCAAAATTAATTACCACGTCATGATTGATTTGTTCGCGCAGTGGTTCGAGATCGACAAGTTCAGATTGATATAAGCGAACGGTTAAAGGAATAATTCTTAGCCAGCGCCAAAATGGTAGTAGAAGTAAAAGATCGAACCAACGCCGGAGCATCGATTGTAACCAGTTTAAGTCTGGATATTTACGACTAATTGCAAAAGTCCGGACGACAAATTCGCAGCCAAATAAAACAACAAACGGTAAGTCAATCAGCCAAAACTTATCGACAAATTTGCCATTAGTGCCAATATCGCGATAATAGTTAGTCTCAATTAATGGTCTAAGTTGTGTATCAAAAAAGTTGAACTCCTGCTGCAAATTTTGTGGCGATAAATGTTGCGTACTCCAAAACAAGTCAAAAGCTTTATGCGCAGATTCTTCATGCATGCGAGCGCGAATTTGGTTTTTAATCTTAGCTAGCGCTCCTGACTTATTTGCCTCAGCAAAGGGATTATCTTCGATCATTTCGTTACTCAAAAACTGTAATTCTTGCAGTAAATTTTCTGTTTCCTGTGACTGCAAACCAGTTAGCTCGACTTGTTGTTTTAGTGCATTGACCTGAGCAAGATAACGTTCAGTTTCTCGATGCGGTTCAATACCTTTGAAAAAATCGTATCGTTGAGTAAAGGCAGGAACTGCATGAAAATAAAAATCTCGCCAAGGTATATAGCTATAGTCAAACAATACTAAACAAAAGTTAATGAGCGCGACGATCGCAAAAAATCTTTCGATACCTCGGCGGTGACGGCTGGGCTTATTTGGAGAAGATTTTTGTTGCACGAAGGACATAGTTATTTAAATTAAGCCTTAAATTAAGGATGCACTAAAGCGTTGCCAGATTGGAAATTAACATAGTAGGGTAAGTGATACTCATCTAGCTTAAGCTTGATAGTACTAGGGATATGACTGCCTTAGAAAATCGTTGGAGCTATTCGATCGGCAATGGTGACAGTTGTTATCTGCATTAATCTAGGACTGACACTAGTTCTTTTGTTTATTGCTTGGCAGATTTGGCGTTTCAGGCTCAAGTTAGCGCAGATAGCAGATGTTTTACTTGTGTATGAGCGGGTGACTCGTGCAGCTTTACAACGAACTCCAGAGGCGATCGCTGTCGGTAGAATGGCGATCCGCCAAACGCGACAGGGAGACATTTCGCAAGAATTAAAACTGTTAAGAATCCAGCAAGTATTAAATCTTTTGGTAGTTGGGTTACAGATTGCACAGCAAATTGCACTGCTGCGTCAGACAAGATTTTTCCGCAAAGCTTTGGCAAAATACACTTATAAGTAATCCTCAATTCAAACGTTAACCTCTCATATGAGTTAACCTGGATTTTTGGAGCACGATACAGCGATAGTCGCGCAAGCCGAGCAAACTTACATAAAATGAGTGTAAGGAGATAGATTGAGATATGTCTAACAACCGTTCTGGGGTTTTTGTTGGCGGTATGTTGTTGGGGGCTGCTATTGGCACTCTCACAGGCTTGCTAATGGCACCGCGTACTGGACGCGAAACACGCACCTTGCTGAAAAAATCTGCTGATGCTCTACCAGAATTAGCAGAAGATTTATCAACAAGCGTCCAAATCCAAGCAGATCGCTTATCAGAAACAGCGCTCCGTAACTGGGATGATACGCTGGAACGATTGCGAGAAGCTTTGGCAGCAGGAATTGAGGCAAGCCAACAAGAGCGGCAAATATCTGCTCGCCAGAATAAAATGGAAGCTTCTTCGGATCAACCTCCGCTTCTAGACCGCTTATAACTATTTATTAATCTACTCGTGATTGACCCTTTATTCTGGCTGGGACTGTCGATTCTATTAGTAGCGGTGAGTTTAACCGCAGTATTGGTGGCAGCCTTGCCAGCTTTACAAGAATTAGCGCGGGCGGCTCGCAGTGCAGAGAAATTGTTTGATACCCTGCGCCGCGATTTACCACCCACACTAGAAGCAATTCGCTTAACAGGTTTAGAAATTAGCGATTTAACTGATGATGTAAGTCAAGGAGTACAAAGCGCAACTAACGTTGCCAAGCAAGTAGACCAAAGTCTTGATAAGGCGGTAAAACAAGTCCAGAAAGTGGAAGTGAGCACGCGCAGCGTTTTTACAGGCGTAAAAGTGGCTTGGAGGACTTTTACGCGTGGTTCGCGTCGCAGCGGCGATCGCCTTTCAGGAGGACAGCGATCGCGACAAGTCCGCAGCACGAGTAATCTTCCTTATCAAGAAGAATTCTCAGAAGAAGCTGCATCGATTGAACAATATCACAACTACACCCCTGAATTAGAGTCAAATCAAGTACGCTACGATCAATCAAATTGGCACGATGACAGCGATGATGTTGAAACGGTAGATTGAAGAGGTCAGAAGTTTGAGGTTAGCTGGCATACAAGCTCTCACATTTCTTAAACTGCACCGTGTCAAATCACAAGCATTCCCTGACCTCTGCTTTCAAACCTCTCCTAGATCGCTGGAGACATCATCAAAATGCTCAACAAAGACCAGCCGTTAACAACTTACCCTAAACAAAATTACAACGGTGTTTTCACGCTAATTATTGTCAACTTGGTTGTATTTATTGCCGATCGCGTTTTAGGTATTCCGTTTATCCAAAATCTCTACCTTAATCACGCTTCTCCAGCTTGGTATCAGTTTTTCACTTCAATGTTCTGTCATGCCAACTGGGCGCACATCTCAGGAAATCTGTTTTTTCTCTATATATTTGGCAGGATTGTGGAAGAAGAAGAGGGGATTGTTGGAGTCGTCAGTTCTTACATTATTTGCGGACTAGGCGGTAGTCTCATGAGTTATTTCTTTCACGGGGGTGCGGTTTACTCATTAGGGGCGTCAGGAGCAGTTTTTGGTTTATTTGCTGTCAGTGTTCTCATCAAACTCAGCTGGCATTGGCGAAAAATCTTAGAAGTTCTCATTCTCGGTCAATTTGTGATTGAGCGCGTAGTCTTTGAGTTACGACAAACAGGCATTCAAGACGGTGTTGACCACATTGCGCACCTGGGCGGCGCTTTAGTCGGTGTAGTGCTTATTTTATTTTTAATGCGACTGCAACCAACTGAAGGGGCAAGGGGTGGGTGAAAGATTGGCTAGTAATTAGTGCGTGAGTGTTGAGTTATCTAGAAATATAGTAGTATTCTTCCCCTGCTCCTCTTTCACCTAGCTTTTTTCGGCAAAACCTGAGATTCTCCTGACGGGGGATTGAGTTTGTTCGCGGTCGTCGGCTAAATTAGAGTAAAGTTACAAAATGTAAAGAAGTATCATCTTTTTTGTGACTCTTTACAATAAAACCATTTAGTTTGTGTTCAAATTTGAGATTTATATAGAATTGTCCATGCAGTGTTCTATTTGGCGACGATTACTGGTAAGCGTATTTGCATTCTTTTTGGCTGGCGCAGTTTGGTTGATATCCGCTCCTGTAGCCCTTGCCTACAACAATCCTGAACTACTTCCCGATCAACCGACGCCAATTATAGATTTAGCAAAATCGCTCACGAGCGTTCAGGAAGAGCGATTAGCACAAGAACTTGAAGAATTTGAAGCCGAAACTGGGTGGAAACTCCGCGTTTTGACACAGTACGATCGCACGCCAGGCACAGCGGTCAAAGATTTTTGGAATTTAGATGAAAAAAGTGTTTTAGTTGTTGCCGATTCGCGTGGGGGAAACATTCTCAACTTTAATGTAGGCGATGCAGTCTATCAGCTACTACCTCGGACGTTTTGGGTAGAATTGCAAACGCGCTTTGGTAATTTGTATTTTGTCCGCGAAGAGGGAGAAGACCAAGCGATTATTCAATCGATCGAGTCGGTTGAAGCATGTTTGCGCCAAGGGGGTTGTCGCGTTGTTCCTGGATTACCGCGCGAACAGTGGATTTTGACCTTGATTACTTCGGTGATTGGAGGAGTCGTTTGTGGCTTGGCGGCGCAACCTCGACGCCCTGGACAAATATTTGCTTGGCAATGGGCTTTAATTTTTTCACCACTTTGGGGAATTTTATTTATTGCCTTTGGGATTGGTCCGGTTGTCACGCGTACTTCTGAGTGGCTACCTTTGGTACGCAACATTGCAGGATTTCTCATTGGCGCTTTGGTAGCTTATTTGTCTCCGGTGCTCAATCGTTCTTCAGCATCAGAAACATAAGCGACGCTTTTTTTACCATCTTTCTGCATCTTGCGGGTAGGAGGCGCGGGGTCTACGACGCGGGGATGGACGCGATCGCCCTCGACTCTCGCGCAAACGGCGACTCATTTCCACAAAGACGTTCTTTTGTAAGTAAGGATAGTCACTTATCCAAAGGTTACGGCTCGGAATGTAAATATCTGTCACTTTAGCAATGCTACTTAGATCCGAGCGAGTCGAAAGCACAACCATTTCTGCGATTTGATTTGGGACAACATCTTGGTGAGAGCGGCGTAGAGGAACTTGGATTTGAGTTGTAAATCCGGTTTCATCGCCAACTTCTACATTAAGTCGCCGTTCGCGGTTTTCGACAATGACCAAGTCGCCTTTGTCGTTAACAGTTTCTTCTGTACCAATTAATTCTTCGGTGATGTAGACATCCAAAACGCGTCCGCGCAGAAAACCGCTGTAGGGATATTTACGATATTCGGTGTTACGTAAACTTGCCCATAAAACAGGTCCCCATAACCAATAAAGTCCAGCGATCGCGCCTACCGGAAAGAGAATTATGCCAAATCCTTCACCGACAATCAGTCGCACAATCCAAACAGCAACAACACTGACAACTGAAATCAGCAGTCGCTTCAAGAAATCAGGAAATTTGCCCCAATAATATTTGTACTGATCGCCAGTTGCAATGCGGGGAATCAGTTGTTCAAATTTTTGGCGCGTGAGTGGAACTAACATGAGGGGTAAGGAGTGAAGGAAGATATGTAATTACAGTATCTTTTCTAAGCCATAGACTAGCGATTTAAGTTGCGTGACTTTACGAATTGCCAACAAAACTCCAGGCATATAACAAGCGCGATCGCTCGTATCATGGCGTAAAGTATAAATTTGTCCTGGTGCGCCAAAAATCACTTCTTGGTGAGCAACCAGTCCAGGAAGACGTACACTATGAATTCTAATACCTTCATCGGCAACACTGCCTCTTGCTCCTGGTAGCTTTTCGGTTTCTTCTACGCTGGGGGGATTGTATGTTTTACCCATTTCTGCAAGCATCTGCGCAGTTTGAATCGCGGTTCCACTCGGCGCATCGGCTTTTTGATTGTGATGCAGTTCAATAATTTCTACATGGTCAAAATATTGCGATGCTCTGACGGCGGCTTCTTGAAGTAACACTATACCAATTGAGAAATTCGGAATTATTAAACAGCCAGTACTTGCTTTATCCGCGAATTCGGCTAAGTCTTGAATTTGCTCAACACTTAATCCTGTTGTTCCCACAACTGGACGAATACCATAGGCGATCGCCGCGCGAATATTGTCATACACGCTATTCGGATGCGTAAAATCTACCATCACCCCTAATTGCCTTTCTTGCGTTGCCAGGGCTAGCGTAGGTTCTAATTGATCGGTAATCGGTACTTCTAGCGGTTCGCTTAATCCTGCGACTTCTCCTGCATCTTTACCATTGTATTCAGGATTGCGATCTACTGCACCCAGTAAAACCATGTCGCTTGCTTGCGAGACGGCTTTAACAACTTCACGACCCATTTTGCCAGCAGCACCATTCACCACTACTGGAATCGGAGCTTGATTTACCATGCGCTCAATTTGGACTCATCAACCGCATTTTAGATCAATCAAGGCGATGCGAACCGATTTTAAGTTGTAAACTTGCAAGCTCGACAATAAAAAACCAGATTTTCCTACTACATTTACTACTAAAGCTACTATAATTAATATATATTCATAAAATGATTATTTAACTCACAAGCAATTCCCAAGTCTAAATAAAACAGAAATTAAAAGAGATTGTCGATGCTTTAAGACAGCTACAGCAATTTTTAGAAACTTATAAAACTATCTTCTTATCCTTTCTTTGAGACCTTAGTGGTTTGTTAAATCTTCAAAACAAAACATAAATTAACTTTTGATCGTCTTAGATATAATAATTAACTTTACCTTGCGAAATTTTAGCCAGTGTGAATTATGTGAAAGAACCATAGAAAAACTAACCGTTCATCACCTAATTCCTCGACAGAAAAAAGGTCATCATGGACCCAAAATTAATATATGTACTGCGTGCCACAAACAAATTCATACGTTATTTGATAATACGCGTTTAGCCCAAGAGCTAAATTCGCTAGAAAAGCTGAAAAATGAGCCCCAAATGAGCAAGTTTTTGGCTTGGGTATGCAAGCAAGACCCGAATAGACGCGTCAAAAGTGCGCGAAAGCGAAGATAGACGCATCATCAAGCTACCATCCCCACGTTCCTGGACCGCCTTTAAATGGACCTACGATATCACTGGTAATCCAACCACCGTAGAAGTTTCCTGGTTGGGGTTGTACTTTTTCACCATTGACATAGCAAGCATCCATCAAGTGTGGATAGAAAGCGACATAATCTTTAATTCCAGCAAAAGCAGGGGTTGGGTTAGGATAAAACCACGCGGCGTTGGGAACTTGCTTGTCTCCTACAGCAACGGTGTAATAGCCTGCAACTCCTTTCCACTCACAAAAGCTAGATTGCGGAGTACGGATGAGGTACTCCATTTTGATATCACTCGGTGGGATGTAATAAACAGGTGGATGGCTTGTTTCTAGTACTCGTTTGGCATGGTGGGTATCGGCGATCGCAATTTCATTAAAAATCACCTGAATATGCTTGTCGGTATCTTCTAAGCGCGGTGGACGGGGATAATCCCATACTGATTCTTGTCCAGGACCTGGTTGAATGCGATCGCGGTTAACCATGTTTAGCTCTTGAGCATTTAGCAATTAGCTCTACTTTAGCAGCTAAAACCTGCTAGGATTAAGTCTTCCAGTACTCGGTCGCGATTGTGTATTACTGCGGGCGGGAACGCCACCGCTGAGGCGAGAAGCATTACCTCCATCAGCGCGATCGAGGAAAGGTCTTAAGTCAATACTACGTGCCGAACGTCGATTGTTACCACCAAGAACTGAACGTCCTAGGTTCAATAACTGGTCGAGTTCGTTGCCACGATTGGTATAAGTATAAACGCCTGTTGTCTGTTGACCGCTATCGGCGATCGTCAAGTTTTCAAAGACGCGATCGCGCGTTAAGATCGGGTCTTGTCCAGGCGGTACGGTAAACACAATTCGACACGAAGGAACTCGTTGCGTGATCACGCAGACTGTATTGTAATTATTCTCTACGCCTGTTGTGAGTTCTAGTAAACCATCAGGACGATAAGCTTCTAAGCGACGGCTAATTTCTTCACAACGCCGTTGTTCGCTCCAACCGCCACCTAAGGCTGTCGGAGTAGCCCAGGGGAAAAAGCGGTTTGGCTGACTTTCAGGCTGATACATGACGGTATACTGACCGTTATTCAATTGACACGTAAACCGCGTACCTGTTGTCACGTTAGGGACTGTCGAACCATTCGGCGGTGTTGTTCCGGGAACGGGCGGTAGTGGCTCGGTATCAACAACAACAGGTGGTACTGTAGGATTCACCTGCGCAATCCAGTTGTAATGTGGCGCAGCCATAACGCTATTACCCAGTAACGCGGTTGCTACCCCAACAGACAAACCAATACTTCGCCAAGCAAATTGCAATTGTGGTGACATAAGCGACTCCTCGATTGTAAAAAGAGAGGGGCTAGAGACAGTGACGGGTGGTTAGTGGCTAGTGCGTGAGTTTTGAATTGGTAATTGAAACTCCCCTGCACCTGTGCACCCTTACTCTTTATTTACCGTTGATGCTTTTTCCGTTCAGATTGTTTCGCTTGTAGCAATTTTTCTACCCTTTGTTTGATTTCGTTGTGTCGGGCGACACCTTCGTAAGCGTAGCGGTTGTAACCATGTCGTTGAATAATCGATTCAAGGTAGCGGATGCGATCGCTTGTGGGGGGGTGTGAAGATAACCACGTAAAGGGCGTTTTTGTTTCTTCTTTTTGAAGTGTCACCATCAAGTTACGCAAGCCATCCGCAGCATAACCTGTCGAGGCTAGAAGTCGCGTCCCTAAAACGTCAGCTTGCTGTTCCATTTCACGGCTGTAATTGAGGGAAACCAAATTTGCTACAGTACCGCCGTAGGGGAAAAATTGCGTGACATTCGCAACAAGATTCCCTTCAGCGACTAGCTGAAAACCATGCGACAAAACAGCGTGTGCTAATTCATGCGCTAGTAGCCCTGCTAATTCTGCCTCAGAGTTAGCACTTGTAATTGCCCCAGCATTAATAAACACCTTACCGCCTGGTAGCGCAAAAGCGTTTAAATCTTTATCTAAAACGACGTAGAATTCGTATTTAAAATCATTGCGCCCAGCCACCTGCGCGAGTCTTTGTCCGATTTCATTGACATAATCGACAACTGCTTTATCGGTGACAATTTCTAGCTGTTCCCGCGCTTGGTTCGCGACGGATTCCCCAACCGCTGATTCGCCGCGTAGTAGCATTGTCGTAGTTTGCACTGCTGAAAAGGGACCTAAGAGATTACCTGTGAGCGCGTAGCCTAAGGCACCTGTTAAGATATTGGCGATCGTATTGCCTGTTAGCTCTGCGCGCAAGTGCCTTTGATATCGTTCTAAGTGAGTATCCGCAAGCTGAATAAATTCGTTCGCCTGCTGGGCGTTTGAACTTCTAAGTAAAGCAAATTGACGCGCGGCGAGGGATGCTTCTATCCATTGTTTGGATTCAGCAAGTGCGGTAACTTTGGCTTTGACTAAATCGGGTTGTTCCGGATAAAGCGTGACAGCGCGTTCTAAGACGGCGATCGCTTCTTTATTGTGGTCAAATTTTTGCAATGCTTCCGCTAATCGCAGATGACCAGGAATAAACTCTGGATATTGCTCGACTAATAACCGCAAAGGTACCATCATTCGGGAAGCAACTTTTTTGTGTTGAAAAGCTGCTTCAGCTTCGCGCCAGTAAACTTTCCCTGCTGGTGGAAGTTGTGCAGGATCGACAATTGCAGGTGGACGCTGAATAACATCGGCTGAGCCTGTCGCAAATGGTGCTTTGACTTCGCGATATATTTTTTCGGCGGCGGCGAATTGTCCTCCTAAATACAAGCGATCGGCTTCGATCAATTTTTGCTGACGCGCAATTTCTTCTGGACTTAGTTTGACGGCAGCATTAAGTTTATCTACAATTTCTTGTATAGAGGCAGGTTGTTTGCTCTGGGGTGTGGCATTCTCAGGCTGGATCGCTTCTCCTTCAACAGGAACAACGATCGCACTAGGACTAGAGTCTTTGACAGGTTCAGCTAAAACAATTGACGTTCCAGCAGAAAATAGAACTGCGTTTAAGCTGAGCAACAGTGAGTTCCAGATCGGTTTCATAGGTGGAAAGCTCAATTGCTGGTTGAGTTTATTCTCAGTTTAGGCAATTTTCTTTGGATGTGAGTTACTAGTCACTCGTCGTAGTATTTAGGTTGAGGGGAAAAGAAACCTCCTGTGAGTAGCCCCGTAGAAAGTTGTCAGGCATTTGTGATTTGTGTAGGAAGTCTCAAGGAAAAAATTCAAGGCGCAAGTTTGACTAGTGGTTTTTTCTATGCCTAAGAGACTTTTGCTTGAATATTGACTATTTTCGCTCTCGGTTGCTCGCTGCTTTCCTTTTTAATATTGATTGCTATGGGTCGGCTCTATTTTTTAATAGATAAAAACTACTATATTTGTCGTCAAAATACTGTTTTTATCTAAACAACTGGCAGCTTAATTTATATAAAAATCTTTGCAAGAGTGCTAGAATTATACTGTGTTTCCTGCGAAACCTCTAAAATTTAAACGCTTCATACGTGACTAAACTAAGGAGATTTTCTGTCACTTTGCTTAACCTATGCGCTGTAAATCTATTTCAAACACTTATAATTTTAACAAGTTTTTCTAATGACAAAAATATAGAAAATCTTAAGATATAATACTTCGGTCTTGGGATCTGATCTGATGAAGCTCTTTTCTGCTTTTATAGTAAAAAACTTGTGAAATTGCTTTTTGTGTCAACTAAACTTGTCCTTGGTCATCAGGACAAGAATTTCGCATGTTTGCGTTGCGAAATTTGTTTAAAAAGTCTAAAAAATTACTTAAAATTGAGGAAGTTTTGACATAAATGTGCGAGAACTCGAATCGGTATGGTAGTAGGCTGCTCGCTGCTTTACCGAGTGAAGATTATCAGCGACTTGCGCCCCATCTAGAACCTGTTTCGCTACCTTTTCAAAGAGTCCTGCACAATGCAGGGGAAGTCATTGCGGATATCTATTTTCCCACCACCGCCATGATTTCCGCCGTCTCGATTATGCAAGATGGTTCGATCATCGAAGTCGGGATAGTTGCTAAAGAAGGTATGGTAGGTATTCCTGTGTGCTGGGGGGATGATACAGCAGTTCATCAAACTGTAGTGCAGATTCCAGGTGAGGCGCTGAAAATGAAAGCAGAGATTCTCAAAGAAGAGTTTTACCGAGGTGGTGCGTTACAAAAACTCTTGCTACGTTATACGCAAGCACTGTACACGCAAGCGGGACAATCTGCGGCTTGTAATCGGTTGCATACATTAGAGGAAAGGCTTTCGCGATGGTTACTCACAGTCAGCGATCGCGTCGAATCAGAAGAATTACCGTTAACGCAAGAATTCATTGCGCAAATGCTAGGGACGCGTCGCAGTGGGGTTACAGTAGCTGCAAGTACGCTGAGTCGAGCGGGAATGATTCGTTATAGTCGTGGCAAAATCAATATTACCGACCGAGAAGCACTCGAATTAACCGCTTGTGAGTGTTATCAAGTACTTAAGACAGAATATCAGCGATTACTTGGTTCTTAGAACAGCTAGCTTGCCCAAGCACTTTTATTCGAGTTTTCTGATATGTTCGGAACCGTACAGATAAACTCGGACTCGTTTGCGTATGCTGGTTGTGGTACAAATTTTTAGTTAACTCAGTCATTGTGCATCAAGGGTGCTTCTATCAATTATTGTCGTTCGTCTGCCAAACAAAAAGGATTAGCATGAATGAGTCAACAAACTCTGCGAACAATAGTAACGATGATGCTCACCAAAAGGCTATTGAACAATTGTGGGGAGATAGTTTGAGAAAACTGACACCAAAACAGCGTCAGTTAGTCATTGAGATTCTGAAGAACATGAAAAAAAGAGAATGTCACGCTGTCTTCTCGCTCTAACTCAATTTAAATGAGTTACTGTATCAAATTTTGCAAAGTTGGTTTCAGTAAATTGTTTTCCTAAGGGCAGTGAGGAGACAATTCCTGAGTAGATAACATGTGTAAAATCATACATTGAAGCAAACTATTGTTGTATAATTGCACTGAGTAACGATTCCGCATCAAACCGGACAACATCTGTGCAAGGGAGATTTGTCTCGGCTTGAACTTGCGCGATCGCGGATTTGGCAGTTGATTCATCTAAATGTGCAGTATTGAGGGCGATTCCCACAACCTTTACAGGTGCAAACGCACCAGCAGCAGTAGCAACGCTTTCGTAGAGTTTGATGACTTCCGATAATGGTGGAATTGGGACGTGAGGATGATTGCGTACGTGCGCTTGTCCGGCACGATGCACTAAAATTAAGTGCGTTGGTTGCGTACCGCGAATCAGTGGTAACGTTGCCGTTGAACCAGGATGCAACAGCGAACCTTGTCCTTCGATAAATAACATATCGTTATCTGCACCGTAGCGTAAAACAAGTTGTTCGACAGCACCCGCCGCAAAATCGACGCGTACCGCATCTAAGGGAATACCATCACCAGAAATCATTATTCCAGCTTGTCCTGTGGCGAGGAATTTAGAACGCAATCCTTGTTTTTTCGCGACGGCGTTGAGTTCTAAACTTGCAGACATTTTACCAACCGCCATATCTGTACCCACAGTTAACACGCGGCGACACGAGAGCGATCGCGCTTTACCACTCCCAATAGTTAAATTGGGGGGTTCTTGACGCACATCCCAGATCGATTGTCCTTCACGCAAGTGCGATCGCAATTCTGGAATTGTGGCAAGTGGCGTGTGCAATCCATTAACGACAGATAATCCGGCGGTAACGGCGCATTTTATCTCCTGCAACCATGCTTGCGGTAAAACACCACCAGATGGGGCAATACCAATCGTCAGTACATTTGGAGTATAAGCTAATGCATCATTAACCGACGCAACGATCGGGATATCACTGGCGATCCCTGTTAATGCAGATAAAGATTCCCCAGCGCAATCTTTGTCGATGACAGCAACGACAGGAGATTCACTATAGCGCAAAAGTGCTAACCCTGTTTTACCGTTACCATTACCGCGAATTCCCTCGTGTAGCAAAATTGCGATTCGTTGATTAGCTGCAAGCTGCACTGCGTTCTACTCCTAATCCAGGTTTGTGATTTGGCATAACTCGCCCTTTATTGAGTGTTACACCGCTAAAGGGATCGTCAATTAAATTCATATGACTATCTAAATCTAAATAATCTGCTAGAGGTGCAAGTTGTGCGGCGGCGGTATTGGCAAGCGCACTATCCGAATAGCAACCAAACATGATTTGCAACCCATACGCGCGTGCGGTGTGTACCATGCGAATTGCTTCGGTTAAGCCTCCAGCTTTCATTAGTTTGATATTAATGCCATCAACGCCACGTGCAAGTTGGGGAATATCAGCGCTAGTATGACAGCTTTCATCGACAAAAATGGGCAACGGCGATCGCTTTTTTAATTCTTTTAATTGTTCTTCTGCGCCTTGTGGTAGGGGTTGTTCGACGTACTTAACACCTGCATCGGCTAACCAAGCACACATTGCGATCGCATCTTCGAGATTCCACCCTCCATTTGCGTCTACAAAGATATCTTGTGTTGTTGCTGCTTCTTTTACTGCTGAGAACATGGCGCGGTCTGCGGCGATACCTGCGGGATTACCTAGTTTAACTTTAATGACGCGTATGTCGGCAAATTGTAGCCAATCGCGCACTCGCGTTTGCGCGCCTTCTGGAGAATTAATTCCAATTGTGACAGAGGTGGGAACGATGCGCGAGCAATCTAATCCCCAAATTTGCCATAAGGGTAAGTTGACGCACTTACCAAACCAGTCGTGTAACGCCATATCTATTGCTGCTTTTGCTGCTGAAGGTAGTTGAGTGTTATGGAGTAGCGTTTCAATTTGTTGGCGCTGCCAAGGATTATATGCTTCTAATTGGGGAATGATTTGCTGTAGTGCTTGTTGGAGAATTTCTGTAGATTGTCGGTAGTTTCCTAAGGAAAACGGCGATGCTTCTCCCCAGCCAACGATGCGATCGTGTTCTAGCTTAATCCACAAGTTTGTTGTTTGGGCTGTTGTTCCTCGACTAATTGTTAGGGGAAAGCGTTTGTTTATGGTGAAGGTTTCAAGTTCGATTCGCATGGGGTACGTTTTTACAAACCACAAAGGACACAAAGAACACAAAGATAGAAGTAGGAATGGGGAGGTCTTTATATATATGTTAAAGTTTTGATTGTTAATTTAAGATTTGGGAGTTTATGGGTTTAAGGAAATGGAGAATTTTGAGTTCTAGGATGGTGGTTGATAATCAATGGTGTAAAGTCCGTCAAGATGAAATTGAGTTACCTAATGGGAAGATCGTTGATGACTATTTTATTAATATTCGCCTTGATGTCGCTTTGATTTTACCGATTACCTGCGATCGAGAAATTGTCTTTGTTCGTCAATATCGACATGGTGCAGGTGAGATTTTACTAGAACTTCCTGCGGGAACGTTTGATAATCAAATAGAAGATCCTCAAGTTGCCGCATTGCGCGAATTAAGAGAAGAAACAGGATACACCGCAAAAACAGCAATACCACTCGGAATTCTTTACGACAATCCTGTGAAAGACTCGAACAAAATTCATTTATTTCTAGCAACAGATGTAAAAAAACTAGGTCAACAAGAATTAGATTCTACAGAAGAAATAGAAGTCGTCCTTGTTCCAGTCTCCAAAGTTCTAGAAAAAATAGCATCCAACGAAATCAACGTCGCCGGAACTGTATCCGCTATCTTTATGGGCTTAAACTACCTAAATAACGTGCAGTCAAGTCATCAAAATTAATTAAGTAATATTTTAATAATACAAGAAACATAGATAATTTCTCCTCTGCTTCCCCTGCGTCCTCTGCCCCTCTGCGTCCTCTGCGCCTCTGCCCCTCTACCTTCCCCTAACGCCGCCACTGTTGCAAAATATAATCATAAAAACTTGACTTATCAACTTTATCCATTGCCCAGATTTTACGCCCCCCAGGTGTGATTTTTGTTCGCCCCTGACTCGCACCAGTTGTTATAATTTCGGTTTCCCATTCGCGCAATTCGTAAAACTCTGGATGCGCGAGATAGGCTGTTGCTAAGACATCCCAAAAATAATAATCTTGTGGAATTACCAAGGCGTAACATTGTCCTGCTAAATCGGATAGCGGATACTGGCGTTGTTTGCCCATTTGATAGACGATTTCTGATGTTACGGGAACCGTATTCGTTAAATCTAACGGACAGATGATAATTTCAATTTGAGTTTGCCAGACTCGCGCTGCCGAAACTGGGTCCCAATATACATTCCACTCTGCTGAGCCATCTTGTCCAGCTTCTAAGCTTTTCTCCACATTTCCAGGAACATTCAACGCCCCACCCATCCAGACAATTTTGGCAATTTTTGCCTCGATTTCTGGCGCGGTATCTAAAGCAACGGCAACTGTTGTGAGTGGACCTGTTACCATCAGCGTTACTGGTTCAGGTGCCTCTAGTAGCACCCGTACCATAAATTCTTGCCCAGTTTCTGAAACCAAAGGCGATCGCACTTCGCTTTGATTGAGAATTGGCAGGTGATCGACGATGAATGAATCGCGGCGATAAAGTCGCGGGAAAGGATTGATACCGCGTACGGTGCTTTCGGCTACTGGAATGTCAAATCGTCCCATCAAATCAAGAATTTTGCGCGTCGCGCTAACAGCAGGTTGTGCGTAACAATCCGCCGGAGTCACGACAACGCCTAAAGGTTGTATCCGATCCATCGTCATCAGCAGCATTGTTGCGAGATAATCATCAACACCACCATCGTGGTCCATGAGTACGAGTTGTTTGGACATAGTTAGGGAGAATTTATGGATGAATTTATGACAGCTGCGATCGCCGAAGCAAAACAAGGACGAGATGAAGGTGGTATCCCCATCGGTTCGGTACTAGTCAAAGACGGAAAAGTTCTCGGTAGAGGACATAATAAGCGCGTTCAAGACGGCGATCCAGTGACTCATGCAGAAATTGATTGTCTGCGCAATGCTGGTAGAATCGGCACCTATCGAGGTACAACGTTGTATTCTACTTTGATGCCTTGCTATCTTTGTGCAGGTGCCGTTGTTCAATTTGGAATCAAAAAAGTCATTGCGGGCGAATCAGAAACTTTTTCTGGTGCTAAAGAATTCATGGAGTCTCATGGAGTGGAAGTCATTGACTTAGATTTAGATGAATGCAAAAAATTAATGCAAGAATTCATTCGAGAAAATCCTCAATTATGGAATGAGGATATTGGAAAATAGGAGTTAGGGATAAAAGTTATTACTCTCCGTAGGAACTACCCGTGACTTTGCCACGAAAGACGATATATTGATATAAGTTGTAGAATAACATGACGGGAATTAGGAAGCCGATAAATATAATCATAATAACGAGAGAACTTGGATCGGCTGCGGCTTGGTAAATTGTGATTTCAGTAGGAATAATGTAAGGAAATACAACTAAAGCTAGTCCAATAAATGTCAGCACAAACAGTAAGATAGTCCAGACAAAAGGAGCGCGTTCTTCTTTACGGTTTAAACTTTGGAGGAGTTGCCAAATCAGCCACACTCCGAGTAAAGGAATAATAGCAAAAACATAAACTAAAGGTTGCTGAAATAAGCGCTCTCTCGCGCTTACGTAAAATATTGGTGTAGTGATTGTAATTAAAATTGCACCAATTAATGTCGTCCAAGCAGCAATTTTAGCAGTTTTGTAATGCGTTTCTTGAAGTTCTCCTTCGGTTTTCCAAACAAGGTACGTTGAACCAATCAAGACATAGCCTTGAATGAGTGTTAATGCAACTAAGACTGATTGCCAGCTAAACCAATCCCAAGTACTGCCAATGAAGTGTCCTGATTCATCGACTTTGATGCCTTTTAATACACTACCAAGGGCAAACCCTTGACTCAGTGCCGCAATAAAACTTCCTGCACCAAAGGCAATATTCCAAAAAAACTTACGCTTAGATAACTCGCGAAATTCAAACGCTACTCCGCGAAAAATAAATCCAAAGACCATTGCAATAATTGGGATATAAAGTGCATTGAGAATCGTGCCGTAAGCAAGGGGAAACGCACCAAATAACCCACCACCCATTAGTACTAACCAAGTTTCGTTCGCATCCCAAATATTACTTAAGCTAGTCATTAATAGTCCTCGCCGTTCCTCGTCTGAAGACGTCAGCGACAAAATTCCCACTCCTAAATCGAATCCGTCAAGCACGACGTAGAGGAAGAGAAATAATGCTAAGATAGCAAACCACACTTGAGGTAAAAAATACTCTAGTGTCTCCATAAGTTTAGGTTTATGTAAGTGTTACTTTTCTCTGTGAAGAGTGGTAATGGGTAACGGGTAATCGGTAGTATAAAGCGATCGCCAATTACCTGTTACCATTTACCAAGTTACTGCTCTGCTTCAACAGGGCGTTCGTCAGGCACAAATCTACCAGGTTTTGTATCAATTGCCGGTTTGGTAATTTTTAATTCAGGTATTGGTAATTCTAAGTTTGGTCCGCGGCGGATAATGCGACTACCAAAGTACAACGCAGCGATAAATAGTATGGTGTAGACAGTAGCAAAACTGACAAGCGAAACTAAAACATTACTTGCAGGAAGAGGAGAAGCCGCATCGACGGTGCGAATTTGTCCGTACAATGTCCAAGGTTGACGACCGACACAACGCACAATCCAACCAGATTCTACCGCGATGTATCCTAGCGGTGCAGCAAAAATCCAACCAAGCATCAGTAATCGCTGCTGGCTAATGTTTTCTGGCGATAGTTTACCGCGCAGCCACTGCAAGGTACTAAACAGCATCAATCCTGCGAAGAAAAAGCCGATCGCAATCATTGTGCGGAAAGCATAATAAATTAGACCAACCAAATGCGGACGATCTTCGGGTTTCCACTCGCTTAAGCCGCGTATTGGTTCCGACAGATTTTTCTTGAATTCGAGAATGTAGCCTAAGGCATTGGGAATCGCGATCTCCCAGTCGTTTCTTTCAGCTTTGTCGTTAGGTAATGCGAGTAAACTCCAATCTGCGGGTTGTCCGGCGGGAGTGGTTTTCCACTGGGCTTCCATCGCCGCCAGTTTCGAGGGTTGGTAGTGATATACTTGTTCGCCGCTTAAGTGTCCGATGTAAATTTGTAAGGGGGCGACGGCGATCGCAGCTGCTAAAACAATTTTCAACGACTTGGCAAAAAACGCGCTGTGGCGATTGTTGAGAATGTACCAAGCACTAATTCCCCCAATGACAAATAGCGAAGTCTCTAGCGTCGCAAAAAACATATGCAGTACGCTATTTACCATAAATGGATTGAGAATCGCTTGAAAGTAATCGTGGACAATAAATTTGCCATCCACCATTTCTCCACCCGCTGGTGTCTGCATCCAAGAATTGGCAGTCAAAATCCATAACGTGGATAAGTTAGCACCGACGGCAACAAGAATTGTCGAAAGAAAGTGAACGATCGGATTAACGCGTTCCCAGCCAAACAACATAATCCCTAAAAATGCTGCCTCTAGCATAAATGCCCAGGAAGCTTCAAATCCAATCACACTCCCGAAAAAGTTACCAACAGCTTCGGAAAACGGCGCCCAGTTCGTACCAAACTGAAATTCCATTGGAATACCCGTAGCAACACCGATGCCAAAATTGAGTACGTAAAACTTTGACCAAAAGCGTGCGTGGTAATAATAGTCAGGATTGCGCGTTTTGAGCCACAAGCCCTCGACGATGACGAGATATATTCCCATACCTGTGGTGAGGACGGGCCATAACATATGAAATATCGCCGTAAGCGCAAATTGCATTCGCGACAGCGCTACAGTGTTAGATAACAAGTCCATGTTTGGCATCCCCTGATTAATAACTATAAGTCTTATACAAAGAACGCAAAGATTACTTTAGTTTTATAAGGAAATTTTAAGCTCATGAATTGCAATGCTCGGTCATAAATCATTAGTAATGGTACTGAAGTAGCTTTGAATAGCTTTTATAGTGAAATCCATTCTTTTTAAATCTATAAACTCCTTAAAATATCGAAACATTACTCAGGTCAATAGTTGAAATAATTCAAAAATAGTTACAATTTTAGCTAGATTGTTCCATCCTCAAAACACCTCTGACGTATTAGCCATTTTTATCTACTATTTTTATTTTGTTTTTTGCATCAGAATAAAATTGCAATTTCTATCAAAGGAAAGCGATGAGTCAAAGTGAAGAGATCGTAGTTCAACCAATACTAACAACATATGATAAAGAATTTCTTCACCTTTCGGGAGCGATTCAACCGCACGGTCTACTTTTTGCGCTCAAAGAACCTCAGTTAGAAATTATTCAAGTTAGCAATAATACATTTGAATTACTTGGTTTTCATCCGCAAGCATTGCTCAATCGAAGCTTAAAAGATTTATTGTCTCCTACAGAATTGCATTTTATTGAAGGATGCTTAGTGAAAGATTTTGAAAGTGTTAATCCGATAAAGCTTTCACTCGCTATAAGTAATAACATTAAAAATTTTGATGGCATTCTGCATCGATGCGGTGAGATTCTCATTCTAGAACTAGAACCTAAGTTGACGCAAGAGGACAGAGATTTTATTAGGTTTTATCATTTAGTTAAGGGTGCGATCGCCAAAATGCAAAAGGCACCAACGCTATTAGAAATGTGTCAAAGCATCACGCAAGAAGTACAAAAATTGACAGGCTTTGACCGCGTGATGATCTATCAGTTTGATGGCAAACAAGCTGGGAAAGTTGTTGCAGAACAAAAACGCGAAGATTTAACTTCTTACTTGGGTTTACACTATCCTGCTACGGATATTCCTGACCAAGCAAAAAAATTGTATATGCTCAATCGCTTGCGGTTGATTCCTGATATCAACGCACAGCCAAAAGAATTAGTTCCTCTACAAAATCCAATTACAAACCAACCTCTCGACCTCAGTTACGCAGTTTTACGAAGTGTTTCCCCATGTCATTTAGAGTACCTCAGAAATATGGGCGTTACGGCTTCGATGTCGATTTCATTGAATAAAGATAAAAAATTATGGGGATTGATTGCTTGTCACCATTATTCTCCCAAGTATGTCTCGTATGAAGTTCGGACGGCGTGTGAGTTTTTAGGACAAGTGATGTCTTTAGAATTAGCAAATAAGGAAGAAAATGAAAATCTAGACTACAAAATTCGCTTAAAATCAATTCAAACAAAATTTATTGAAGCAATGCCCTTAACAGAAAACTTCATGGATGGTTTAGTTAAGGACAAAGCGAATTTACTCAAATTAGTGGATGCGCAAGGCGTTGCAATTTGTACGAATGGCGATCTATCCGTTGCAGGTAAAACGCCTAGTAAGAGCGATATTTATCATTTAATTGAATGGGTAGAAACAAAGATTGATAACGATATTTTTTACACCGATTGTTTGCCCAAGCACTATCCAATAGCGGAGAAGTTTAAAGAAGTTGCAAGTGGTTTGATTGTTTTATCCATTTCGCAGATGCAAAAAAATTATGTTTTGTGGTTTCGCCCTGAAGTCATTCAGACAGTCAACTGGGGTGGCGATCCGTACGGAAACTTTGAGTTATCGCCGCGTAAATCGTTTGAGCTTTGGCAAGAAACTGTGCGATCGCAGTCGTTACCCTGGAAACAATGCGAGATTGATGCTGTCCTAGAATTGCGGAGTGCGATCGTAGGAATTGTTTTGCGTAAAGCGGATGAACTCGCACGAATTAATATGGAATTAGCCCGCAGTAATAGCGAACTTGATGCATTTGCTTACATTGCTTCGCACGATCTTAAAGAACCGCTGCGGGGAATTCATAACTACTCAAACTTTTTGATCGAAGATTACGCAGATGTTCTTGAAGCCGAAGGAGTTTCAAAACTACAAACTCTCGTGCGCTTAACGCAGCGAATGGAAGACTTGATCAATTCCCTCCTTCATTTTTCGCGCTTAGGGCGCGTAGAATTAGCGCTACGCAAGACAGATTTGAATGAATTAGTTAACGGTGTTATTGATATTCTTAATATTAGCTTAAAAGAAACTGCGGTTGATATCCGTATTCCGCGACCTTTACCATCAGTTTACTGCGATCCAGTTCAGATGAGCGAAGTCTTTAGTAACTTAATTAGCAATGCTATCAAATATAACAATAAACCTGATAAAATAGTAGAAATTGGCTTTTTAGACTCCCCACCAACTCAGCCAGAATCAATAACTTTGTATGTAAAAGATAACGGAATCGGGATTAAAGAAAAACATTTTGATGCAATTTTTCGGATCTTTAAACGCTTACATCCACTCAATAAATATGGAGGTGGTACCGGTGCAGGGTTAACAATCGCTAAAAAAATTGTAGAACGTCATCATGGCAAAATTTGGGTAGAATCAACCTACGGAGAAGGAAGTACTTTCTATTTCACCTTGCCAAGTGTGAGGGTGAGTCAATGACAGGATCAACTCAACCATTACTCTTAATTGAAGATAGTGATGAAGATTTTGCGGCGTTTGAACGTATTCTCCGCAAAGCATCAATTACAAACACTATCTATCGATGTGTTGATGGGGATGAAGCTTTAGATTTTCTACGTCATAAAGGACAATATAGCGACTTAACAAAAGCACCGCGCCCAGCAATTATTCTTCTCGATCTGAATCTACCAGGAACTGATGGAAGAGAAGTTTTAGAACAAATTAAACAAGACGAAGAACTCAAGATGATTCCGGTTGTGGTTTTTACAACTTCTTCTAATCCGAAAGATATTGAAATCTGTTATCGCTATGGAGTTAATGGTTATATTATTAAACCAATTGATATCAAAAAATTGATGCGAACTGTCCAAGTTTTAATCGATTACTGGTTTGAAGCAGTCATTCTTCCTAACTCAGTAAGAGGATAATTATGGTACAAAAACGGACAATTGTAATTATTGACGATTGTCAAGAAGATCGAGATACTTATCGCCGCTATTTACTCAAAGATGAGACGTATAAATACGAAATTTTTGGCGAAGAATATGGCGAAAACGGCTTAGAATTGTGCAACTTAGTTCAGCCCGATGTCATTTTATTAGATTTCTTGCTACCCGATATCAATGGGTTGGAGTTTTTAAGTCATTTGCAGTTGCAAACGGGTAAGACCAACTTACCTGTAATTATGCTAACCGGTCAAGGGAATGAAGCGGTCGCCGTCCAAGCTATGAAAAGCGGTGCATTAGACTACTTAGTTAAGGGAGAAACAACCGCAGAAAGCTTGCGGATTGCCATTCATAACGCGATTAAACGCACGCACCTGCAAAACTTACTTGCGCAAAGCGAACAGCGATTTCAAACTTCGGTGGAAACGATGCTCGACTGCTTTGGAATTTGCAAGAGTATCCGCAATGATACTGGTGAAATTGTAGATTTTACGATTGAATATGTCAATGCCGCCGCTTGCGCGTTCAGCAAGATGAACGCCGCCGAACAAATTGGCACCTCACTTTTAAAGCTACCGCTATTTTCTCAAGCAGGGTTGTTTGACGAAATTTGCCAAGTGGTGAAAACAGGCAAACCCTTAGCAAAAGAAGTTCTTTTGTATACAGATGAAGAGCGACCGCAGATTCGCAAAGCCTTGGATATCCGCGTGACACAACTCGGTGATGGTTTTGCGATCGCCTGGCGCGATATTACAGACCGCAAGTGCTTAGAAGAAGAACGCGCGCAATTACTCTTGCAAGAACAACTCGCCCGTAGTGCAGCAGAAGCCGCCAACCACTCCAAAGATGTTTTTCTAGCCATGGTTTCGCACGAGTTGCGTAACCCCCTAACAGCGATCTTGATGTACGCACAGCTACTGCAAGCACACAAGTTAACAGAAGAGCAAATTTCCCGCGCTTACGAAACAATTGAACGCAACGTCAGGTTACAAAAGCAACTGATCGACGATTTACTCGATGTATCGTGCATTGTTTCTGGTAAGCTGCACTTAAATATGCAATGCGTAGACTTGGTCGTTATACTGCAATCTGCAATCGATACTGTACATCCACTAGCGGAAGCGAAAGCAATTCAAGTTGAATTGACAATCGTACCACATCAAAACCAATACGATGCCGTAACTCCATCGGTACTCTTCTACGGTGATGCAACTCGCTTGCAGCAAGTGTTCTGGAACTTACTATCAAATGCTGTTAAGTTTACACCACATCAAGGACGCGTTCAAGTCAAATTAGAGTGTAGCGATCGCGCCATTCAAATTACCGTCAGCGATACTGGGCAAGGAATTAGCCCTGATTTTCTACCGCACGTCTTTGAGCGATTTCGGCAAGCCGACTCAACACGACACGGTGGATTAGGGTTAGGACTGGCGATTGTCGATCACATTGTGCAACTTCATGGTGGCTCCGTCAAGGTCGAAAGTCCTGGCGTTAACCAAGGCTCAACCTTTACAATCGAATTTCCAAAAACAAACATCCTTCAAACTCAAACCACATCAAATTGTCTGTCCATAATTTAAGCATTGTTTTATATCAAACTCGCTTGATTAGAGTCCACAAAAATGCTCAGTAAAGGTGAAGGGTGACTAGTCACTAGCAACTAACTACTTGGTTATTTAGCCGGAGAGATATTACTAACTTAATGAGAAATACCAACAATTTCTCCTCTGCTCCCCTGCTCCTCTGCCCCTCCGCTCCTCTGCACCCGCACTTGCTTCACAACCATGCGCAAATTTCCTGAAGGCGCAACCGTAGGTCCTCGACGAGTCGGTTTAATTGGTGTTTTCGTTGCAAGTTGCAAGTCGTATTGCGTTAGAATTGTTGCCAAAACTAATTTCATCTCAAACTGGGCAAACGCTAGTCCAATACAACGACGATTCCCACCACCAAACGGTAAGTATTCATAAGGCGAAAACTGTCTTTCTATAAAACGTTCGGGTTTGAAACGCTTCGGTTCGGGATAGAGATCTTCGCGGTGATGCACGAGATAAACTGAGGGAAGCAACAGCGTACCAGGTTCAAAGTGGTAGCCCATAATCTCGATTGGCGATCGCACAACGCGCGGAAACGTATTAATCGCTATTGGGTAAATGCGCAAAGTTTCGCAACAAACCGCATTTAAATACTGTAGCCGCACAACTACACTAGGATCGGCGTTGGGTGGAAGCGTGTCGAGTTCTTGCAATAACTTCTCGCGGACTTCAGGTAACTTATCAATCCAGTACAATGCCCACGATAACGCCGAAGCTGTCGTTTCATGTCCGGCAAAAAGTAACGTTACAAGTTCGTCACGCAATTCTCGATCGGTCATTGGTTGACCATTTTCGTCGCGTGCTTGTAAGAGTAAACTAAGAATGTCATCGCCTTGCACGTCCGCTGCTCGACGGGCGGCAATTTCAGCGTAGATTAATTGGTCGATTTGCGATCGCAAGTTCAAAAAACGCCCCCAGGGACTCCATACTCCCCAATCTTTTTGTAGCGACGGGAAAAACAGCAGCATCGAACTCATCGGAGAACCTACCGCGTCTAATAGCCGTGTCAAAAGCTTTCTCAGTTCCTCAAAGCGATCGCCTTGATCTAAGCCAAACACCGCACTCAAAATCACGCGCAAGGAAATTTCTTGCATCGACGCACGCACGTTGAAAGGTTTACCCACTTCCCAGCGGCTAATGACTTGTTGCGTTATCTCGCGAATAATCTCGCCATACGCTTTTAAGCGATCGCCGTGAAAAGGTGGCATTAATAACTTGCGCTGGCGTTGATGCGCCACTCCATCGAGTAAAATTAACGAGCGATCGCCAAGCAGTGGTAATAAAACGCGGTTTGCACCACTACTATCAAATGTTCCCGCAGGCGCGCTAAAAATTTGCTGGAGTGCTTCAGGGTTGCTGATGTAAACAACGAGCGGTGAGACGTTCTTGGCAACTACATAAATATCGCCGTACTGCTGATAGCGTTTTTCAACTATTGCTAGCGGATTGAAAATCCACCGCAGCATATTGATTCTACGCTGTATGAAGGAGGGACTTGGACCGTCGGGAAGTTTTTGGTTATCCATAACATGGAGTAGAAGAAGCTGAGGAAGTAGAGGTGCAGAGGAGAAATAGTGTTTGTTTACATCACTCACCACTCACTCTACCGTTGAGTTCGCGAATTTCGGCGTTGAGTTCGCGTTGGCGTTGAATTAAGGCTTCAAATTCAGCTCGTGTTGCTAAGTTTTCGCGGTTAGGTAACAGTTGATTTACACGGTCTAGGCAAGCGTTTAATCCTGCTGCAAATTCGTAGCGCGTCACTGGGCGATCGCCGCGAAACGTTCCGTCAGGATACCCTGCAAGGCAACCTGGTTGCTCGTTGTTTGGGACTGGTGGGGTACTTGGCGTTTGCGCTACAGCGGATGTATATAAACTTGCCGCCATCAGGGGAGTTGCGATCGCGCCTTTTATTAGGGTTTTTAAGAGCTTGGACATTGTTTTAATCTTTTAAGTCGTGCTGGATAGTGGCTTTGACCTTTTTACCTCTTACTTATATTTTGCAACGTCCTTTACTACCACTATTCTTCTCAACGTTGAGATACTTTAGAATGTTTCCGCTGTGATTAGGAGGGATTACCCATTTAAGTTGAAGAAAATTTCTGCTATCATTTTTTTATAATGGAAATCTAAGCAGCTTTAAAATTTTTGCTTATATTCCCATTATACTAAAAACAGTATATGGTGAAACGGCAAGTTTTGCAAGTACTCTTCCCTCTTTTCATCGCAAACCTTTTGCTTGCCCATAACTAACGGGTGAAACGACCAAGTCATTTTCTTGAAAACGACGGAAGCGAAAGAGATTTAACTTATCAATCGAGGTGCGATCGCCGAGAATAAATTGACTCATCACTTCTCCAATAATTGGACTAAGTTTGTAGCCGTGACCGCTAAATCCAACGGCACAGTATAAGCCTGGAATATGCTCAAGACGGTCGATAATTGGTTGATAATCGGGCGTAACGCCCCAGATACCCGAATACTTTTCAACAACCTTGCCTTTTTCGAGAATAGGATAGCGTTGAATCAGTTTTAGATGTAATTCTTCAGTAATTTGCGGATAAATTTGCCCGTGAAAATCATCAGCGTCTGGTAACATAAACTGTGGATGATATTTAGGGTCAGAATTGCCAATTCGCGTGTAAGGTTGCTGTGGATCTGAGCGCGAATAGCAGAGATTCACTAAATCAGACACCACAGGATGATTTTGCGAAAATTCGACTGGTCTTTCGACAACAACAACGTGTTCCACAACCGGATTGACAGGAAATTCTAAGCCCAAGTTTTGCGTAAATTTTCGTGCCCAAGGACCGACACAATCTACAACAGTGCGCGTAGCGATCGCACCTTTCGTAGTGACAACACCATGTATCTTTCCAGCTGCATCTAACTCGATATCTTTAACAGGTGTTTGCGTCAGCACTTCTACCCCCAAATCTGCGGCGCGTTGGGCAAACGCTAGCGTTGTTTGTGGTGGGCTACCATAACCTGAGTGTGGTTCATACGCTACAGCCGCGACATCATCGAGATTAAGGTGAGGAACTCGTGCTTGCACTTGCGGTAAGTCAATCAGATCGACCTTGATATTCATTGATTGATGCATTTGCACGACAGATTTGAGCGTGGCGACGTCAGATTCTCCGACTAACACGAAGTAACCGCAAGGATGAAAGCCACTGTCGTAACCGCCATAAAGTTCTTTAAAATTGTGAAATCGCTGTTGAGACAGATAGGCTAATTCTGCTAACGCAGGATGCGTGTAGTGCGTGCGGATAATCCCGATACCTTTACCCGATGCACCGTTTGCGAGTTCTTTTTGTTCTAGTAGAACTATCTTACCCGCGTGATTTTGTGCTAAGTGTAACGCAATTGATGCGCCAATACACCCCCCACCAACTACAACAATATCTGCTGTCTCAACCATTCAGAATTCTCCTAATGAACGTCTAGAGGTAATTGGTGATGAATGTTACCCGACCTAGAGGTAAAAAAAACTTATTATAACAAGTATGTTTAAATTTATCTAGAGCCATAGCAAAAGCGATACGTGACACAATAAAAGAAAGGCTCTCGGATATTTTCGATGACATCGATAGTAGCAGTTAATTCCAACCTTCCCTTACATTTAGCAATTTCAGAAAAGCTGCGCGAGCAAATTTTGAGCGATGAATACTCACCAGGAGAGCAACTACCAAGCGAACATCAGTTAATGTTGCAATTTAACGTGAGTCGAATTACTGTGCGCCGCGCGATCGCTAATTTAGTTAATCAAGGGTTAGTGATTTCGCATCGCGGTAAGGGAGTTTTTGTGAAAGACCGCAAGAAGGTGACGCGATCGCTATCAAATCCGCTGATCTTCTTTGATGAAGACATGGCGCGTCAAGGTTCTACCGCTAGCATTCGCAGCCTCAGTTTTGATATCGTTGCGCCTTCACCCAAGGTATGCAAGCAGTTACAGCTAGAGGAGGGTACACCACAAGTTTACTGCCAGAAAAAGATCATTCTCGCGGATCGAAATCCTGTGGCTGTAGACATTACTTATATTCCGTTTGATTTGGGTAAAACATTTGCTACCGAACTACAATCGAGCTTAATTTACCCGACACTCGATAGTAATGGTGTATCGATTGAACGCGTGGAAACGATCGTAGAATGCACGCATGCGACGCATGAAGTTAGCGAATTTTTAGACATCCCCCTGGGTGCGCCGTTGCTTGTGAATCGTTACGTGGCTTATACAACAGGAGATAAACCCGTAATTTGTGGTGAGACGCTTTCGCGCGCTGATACTTTATGCTATTCGGTAACGTTAACTAAGCAGAATACTACTGTTCAGGCTGGGAAGGAAACCCCAGAAAATCGGTAATTTTAGACACAGTTTTCGGCATTTATTCTTGTTATAACAAGATAAAATGTACCAGGCTATCGCAATCGTAATTTGAGGTGTTTTTTTTGAAATAAACCACAAAGCACGCAAAGTACGCGAAGGAAAGATAGTTAGAGAGATTTTTATAAATTATTTGAGGTTGCTATATATCAAGTGATGATTAGCTTTAGGCTGCGGGAGGGATAGATTGTGTGTGGTATAGCGGGAATTATTTATCGACAACCTGAACTATACAAGAACTTAGGTAACGATTTACTAAGATTAATTCAACCACTAGAAACACGAGGACCGGATTCGTGTGGAATAGGAGTTTATGGATCGGCAACACAGCAACTAAAAATTTTGTTATTTGCTGCGGCAGATGTCTCTTGGGAAGAAGTAAAACAATGGTGGGAAAATCAAACTAAAGTTATTAAATGTGATGCGATCGCAAACGGTAGGCGACTCATTTTAGATACTACAGATCAGCCTTTAGATTTAACACAAATTAAGCAACGCTTAGCAACGGCTTTTCCTCAAGTACATTTGATGAGTACAGGGCAGCTATTAGAAATATATAAAGAAGTAGGCACAGCAGAAAATTTATTTCAGAAGTATCAATTAAACAACTTTACCGGAAGTCATGGAATCGGACACACGCGCATGGCAACCGAATCAATCGTCGATACGTATCACTCGCATCCCTTCACCGCAGCGCCCGATTTGTGCATTGTGCATAACGGACAGATTTCTAATTACTACAAACTGCGATTTACCTTAGAAAAAAAAGGCATCGTTTTTGAAACCGACAACGATTCCGAAGCGATCGCCCACTACATCCGCTACCAACTCCTGCAAGGCTTCTCTTTAGAACAAGCCCTGCAAAATCTCCTCAACGATATCGATGGTACATACACCTTTCTCGTCGCCACCACTGATAAAATTGCACTCGTCCGCGACAAATTCGCTGCTAAACCAGCAGTCATCTACGAAACCCCAGAAATAGTTGCGATCGCCTCCGAATACCGCTGCTTTCTCAACCTCCCCCACTACAACCCCAACGCCAAAATCTCCGAACCCGACGCCGGAGAAATCAAAATTTGGTTAACCACCAATCAACCAACGCCACACCTAGAACTCGTATAAAACCTTATTAAAAATTTTTCCTTTGCGTCCTTTGCGCCTTTGTGGTTCGTCCCCTAACCCCATATGCACCAAACAATCCCTCAACAAACCCTCATCGACTGCGCCAACCTCACCACCCGCGAAATCAATCAAAAACTCAAAGCCTTAGCATCCGAAAACATCCCCGCAGTCAAACTCCTCAACCCCGCAGGAAGACACAACCTCGCTGTCGGCATTACGCAACAAATTGCGATCGCCATCGCTGGACCTGTGGGATACTACTGTGGCGGATTAAGCGAGAATATCAACATCGAAATTTTCGGTGACTGTGGTTGGTCAGTCGGTGAGAACCTGATGAGTGGTACGATCGCCATTTACGGCAACGCTTCCGCCAACGCCGCCGCATCTGCCCACGGAGGGAAAATTTGCATTTTTGGCAATGCTGGTCCCCGCGCCGGAATTTCGCTCAAAGGTGCAACACTGATTGTGACTGGTAATGTCGGCTACGGTGCGGCATTTATGATGCAGCAAGGATGCATAATTGTTTGCGGTAATGCAGGAGCAAATTTAGCCGATTCCATTTACGACGGTACTATTTTCGTCGGCGGAGACATCAACTCATTAGGTGCAGACGCCAAACTCGAACCAATGAATGATACTGACTGGCAACTCTTAGAACAAGAACTAGCAGCACTCAACATTAGTGCTAGAGACTATAACTTTAAGAAAGTCATTTGTGCGAAACAACTGTATCACTTCAAAGCGAAAGACTGGGCGAATTATTAAGGATTAGTGCCTGAAAAAGAGGAAAGAATAAAGTAATGGATAGCGAAAAACAGGTATTAAAAACAAGTAGTACGTACACGCCAGAAGCGATCGCGGCGATTCAAGAACGTGCAGAATTAGGGCGCTATATCATTCGCGGGTATGGGGCGCTGCGGAATGTTCCCCGCTTTGACGACCTCGTTTTTCTCACGACTTCCCTTACACGACTTCCCCTCGAAGGCTACCGCGAGAAATGCACAACGAAAACATTCATTGGTACGCGCTATGCTAAACGCCCAATGGAGTTAGAAATCCCGATTACAATTGCAGGGATGAGCTTCGGGGCACTTTCTTACAATGCTAAAGTGGCACTAGGACGCGCTGCAACCTTACTCGGAACCTCGACAACAACAGGTGATGGTGGGATGTTACCCGCCGAACGCGAAGCATCGTCTAAGTTAGTTTATCAATGCCTACCCTCGCGTTATGGATTCAACCCAACCGATTTGAAAAAAGCTGATGCGATTGAAATAGTCGTTGGACAAGGGGCAAAACCTGGTGGCGGTGGTTTATTACTAGGGCAAAAAGTAAATAAAGTCGTCGCCGGAATGCGGACATTACCCGAAGGTGTCGATCAGCGATCGCCGTGTCGTCACCCTGATTGGATTGGTCCTGATGACTTGAGAATAAAAATAGAAGAATTGCGCGAAGCCACTGATTGGGAAATTCCCATTTACGTCAAAATGGGTGCTACCCGCGTCAAAGATGACGTCAAACTTGCGGTTAAAGCGGGTGCAGATGCGATCGTCTTGGATGGGATGGAAGGTGGAACCGCCGCAACGCAAAGCATTTTTCAAGAACACACTGGAATTCCTACGCTTCCCGCACTAGTACAAGCCGTCGAAGCCTTACAAGAAATTGGCGTTTATGGCGAAGTACAACTTGTCATCTCTGGTGGTATTCGTTCAGGACCTGACGTGGCTAAAGCTTTAGCTCTAGGGGCAGATGCTGTGAGTTTAGGAACTGCAACTTTAATTGCGATGGGGTGTAATAAACCTGTATATATAGAAGATTACCACAAATTAGGCACAGAACCGTATCACTGTCATCATTGCCATACCGGAATGTGTCCTGTTGGCATCACAACGCAAGATGCAGAGTTGATGCAGCGATTGCCAATCGACGAAGCGACAACGTATGTTGCTAATTACTTGCAATCTCTCGTGATGGAAGTGCAAAGTTTAGCCCGCGCTTGCGGTAAATCTGACGTCCACAACCTCGAACGCGAAGACTTAGTTGCGCTGACATTAGAAGCCTCGGCAATGGCAAAGTTACCACTCGCTGGTACTGATTTTATTATGGGGCAGTAAGAAGGGCAGAGGAGAAATCATGCTAATGTAACTAAAAAACTCAAAGCCTATACCTTATACATCTTCCCTGATTACAAATTACAAACTATGACCTTTGCTATAGTAGTCGAGTTGCAAAACTTAATTTTAAGCAAGTTCTTGATTATCTATCTCAGCAAATGAGTGCTGAATTTTATCAACATCCAGAATAAAAACAGTGGTGATATTTGCTTTGGCAAGAACACCTATATTTGCTGATAACTGCAATAACGTTTTGCGAGGATAAGAGTGAGGTAAAGCTCGAATATTTTCATCGGCTAGTTCCAGAAAATCGGGTGGTTCTTTGACAGAAATTGCTATTAATTCTTTTATTTTAGATTGAGTAATAATTATAAAATTGTACGTATCTTGAGAGTTTCTATCAGAAATTAACTTCTCCTGCAAGTTTAATAACGTAATCGTATATTTCGCTGTATGAACTAACCCTGTATGAATATTTTTTTCTGATAAGGGAGTGTAAATGACTTTGACAATCGAGTGGGCTGGTAAGGCTAATAAATAGTTAGCAATTTGGAAAACGACAAATTTTGATGTAGATTGCATACATAAGTAAGAGTATCGATTATTCTTCCAGTAAACTTGCTATTTTTGTCAACATTTCTTCAGCCGAATAAGGCTTATTCATATAAGCTGTAACTCCTAGTTCGAAAGCGATTGGACGCAGCTTATCGTCATTATTGACCGTGAGAATAATAACAGGAATTCGAGCAATTTGTGGATGTTGTTGACGATTTGCCATCGGCTAAGACGCTACTACCATAAATGTAGCTAGGCGGTACGATCGTTGACTCTAAGGGTCGAATGACTAACTCTTGCTTTCCAATCACTTGCTTTACCTGTAAACCCAAAAGCTTATCTTGGTAAGATAAAACAACGACAGGTGACATATCTATTTGTCGTGGCTGTGGACTTAAGGATGCGGTAATAGGTGAATGGTACTGAAGAATTTGTTGCATCTGACACAGCAAAACTGGCTTTTTCTCAGCACCCAGCTTTAAAAGCGTTAATCCGTGACGTTGCTGTATTTGATCGGCGTGCGGAATTAAGATTTGTTCAACAGAATCTAAAGGATAAAGCATAGCTGCTTGCGGGTATTGATGTTGCGTTATCATCTGCACAGGGCGATCGCCGTTCACTATGCCTTTTGCATAAATACTTGCAAATCACAGGAAGTCGCAGGGCATGAGGTTAATTCCAACCCTTATGCTCTTTAGTAACATTAGCTACAAAAAATCACAAGTACCAAGCACACACTTGTAATAACATGCTCGTAATGCTGAAGCACCAGAATTTATACTATGACAACAAAATCTTGGGGTTCGCAAGCATTTTGGGGATTGGATTATAACTTCGATCCGCAGTGGGTATTAACGCCAGCGCAACAAGAACTACAAGCAAAAATTATCGACTTGTGTGCAACAACACTACGCCCAAATGCGGTAGAATCCGATGAAAATTGCGTTTATCCGCGCCAGAACTTTGAAGCTTTAGCCTCCTTAGGATTACTCGGTTTATTAGTTCCCCAAAAGTGGGGTGGTTTGGGTGAAAATCATACTTGTGCGGCGATGGTGGTAGAAGCGATCGCTCGTTATGGTTGTCCGAGTACGGCGATGTGCTACACAATGCACTTAGGCGCAACAGCCGCAGCGTTATTTCGGGCGGAACGCAATCCTGAATTACAACGAGTCTTGCAGCGTCTAGATCGGGACGTATTCATTGGTACCTTATCCTACTCCGATCCCGAAACGGGTTCGCACTTTTGGTATCCTGTTTCTTCAAAAGCCGAGAAAGTAGCAGCAGGTTGGCAAATCACAAAAAATGCTTCCTGGACAACCTCAGCCGGATTTGCCGATTGGTATATTGTGCAAACCACTAGCCCCGAATTCAACGGTAATTACTCTGACTTATCGTGTTTTCTCGTTTACGCAAACGAAGTTAAAGCCAACCCTGCCCAATGGGATGCTTTAGGTTTACGCGGCAATCAATCTGGTACGCTACTTGTCGATAACGTTACCATACCTGCTGCAAGAATGGTAGGTTTCCCAGGCGACGGTGCGGCTTCCAACGACGAAACTGTCGATCCGTTCTTTTTGTTGTGTTCCTCCGCCTGTTGGAATGGAATTGCCCTCGGTGCGATCGATATTGCCAAACGCCACACAACACAGAAAAAACACGTAGATGTAGGAATGCGCGTTGCAGATTATCCGACAATTCAAGATTACGTTGGCGAAGCGATTATGGAAACAAATGCTTCCCGCAACTTCGTATTTTCTATCGCCAAGCTGATGGATGATATTACAAATCAATGCGATTGGTCAATTCATCAAGATCCTACCGCAATGCCGCGTTCTGCCTACTTGCATTGGTACTGGCAAATTAAATTTATTGCTGCTAAAAACGTCGCTCATGTTTGTGACAAAATGCTGCATGCTTGCGGTGGTACAGGTTTCAAAAAAGAACTAGGAATTGAGCGCTATTTGCGCGATGGTAAAGCCGGATGGGTGATGGGACCAACGAACGAAGTTCTCAGGCAATTTGTTGGTAAATTAGCATTATTAGGAATCGACTCGCTCGACTATTGGAATCAACGCGCTAACGAGCGTGTATTACACAACGAAATTAATAAATTAAACCTTGAAGATAAAAAACAACTTGCTGCAACCTTACTTGCCCAAGTAGCCGCAGAAGAAGCCAAAAATTCTCCTAAAGTTCTTCAAGAAACTACTATTACATCTAGTTAAAGATAGCTAGAAAAGGCAATCGAAGTGCAGAAGAAAAAAAGTTTTAAGCTTTCTGTACTGACTTGCAAATCAAATTTATTAAGCGGATTTAAAACTATCAAAGTTAACGCTTTCACTCTCTAGAGCCATTGTCTATGCTCTCTGTATCTGGAGGGATTCGTTAACCCTTTCTATCTTATGTACAAGCAAGACGCTTACCTTACTTTCCTTATCAAAAATCCTTATCGGTAACACTGATTACAAACTCTCGCCAAGAGTAGCCGCAAACTTGTAATAACAAATCTATCGCAAGTATGAACTTAAATAGGCATTACTCATGAATGCTGAAGCACAAGAATTTTTAGGAACCTTTATTTCAGAGAGCTACTACTTCTATGCCTCTGTATTCATGTTACTCATTCATGCGGGTTTTCTTGCCTACGAAGGCGGTGCATCGCGCACAAAAAACGTTCTCGCTACGATGGTAAAAAACTTACTAACCCTTTCTAGTGTAGGGCTGGCATTTTTCTTTTTTGGTTGGTGGGTTTATAACGCTTTTCCTCTATTTCCTGTGAGTGGCGGAATCCTTGGTCCCTGGACAAATCCCGCCACAAATGAAACTGTAAAAGCAGCAATGGCAGTTGTAGAAACATCTTATCCTTGGTCGCCTGCCTTAGCACCCAACACAGCCGATCATCTAACCGGAGTTTTCTTTTTTGCCTTTGCCTTATTTGCAATGACTACAGCTTCAATTCTTTCAGGAGCTTTAATCGAACGAGTTAAAATTGGCGCATATATTATTATGTCAATTGTTCTCGGCTCGTTTACCTGGGTAGTTGCTGCGGCGTGGGGATGGAATCCATTCGGTTGGTTTTATACCGCGTTTGGCTACCACGATTTTGGCTGTTCAGCAGTCGTTCACGGTGTTTCTGGATTCTTTACTTTAGGCGTCTTACTTAATCTTGGTCCTCGCATCGGTAAATACGACGAAAGAGGAAACCCGCGACCAATTTTACCGCATAATCTACCCTTAACAATGGTAGGTTTGATGCTGATTTTTGTAGGCTTTTATGCCTTCTTAGCAGCGTGTTTAATTTTCCTACCAGGTTATACCAGAGAAACAACAATCTACGGAACTCCAATGACTTTAGCTTCGATTGGAGTAAATACAACACTAGCACTAGCTGCGGGAATTATTGGTGCTTATATTTCTTCTAAAGCCGATCCTTTTTTCACAATTTCAGGAGGACTTGCAGGTATTATTTCCGTTGGTGCTGGTATGGATTTATATCATCCCACAGTTGTCATTGTTTTAGCCTTCTTCGGGGCATTTTTGATGCCAAAAGTGGCTTTATTTATTGAAAAACTTGGGATTGACGATGCAGTGGGTGCTTTTGGCGTACATGGCTTTTGTGGGTTACTCGGAAGTTTAGCAGTAGGAGTTTTAGCAACTGGATACCCTCAAGGTGAAGGCGTACCCGTCACAGGTTTTATTGGGCAATTAATTCCTACCTTAATTTGTGTCATCGTTTTAGGGTTTATTCCAGGTTACGCTACAAGCTGGCTCCTTAAGAAACTGCGTCTTTTGCGCGTACCTCGCGACGAAGAAATTGCTGGACTAGACATTGCTGACTTGGGCGTAGAAGGCTATCCCGAATATAGTATGAATTGGGCAACAGCAACAGTCACCGCCCAAAATCGCGCTGAAGCGGTAACAGGAAGATTAGAACCACACCCAGGAATGCAAGAATAAACAAGGAAGAAAAATATGAGTAGTCCGTTTAGCAACCCAAAAGAATTTCTTGAAGCTGAAGGACCAATTTACACCTTTGGTAACAATCCATTAATGATTACTTTTTTGCTGATTGTTAGTGGTATTCTATTTTTATGGTTTATCTACGCTTCGTACAAAATTAAAAGTGGTAAACCTCCAGCAAAAAATCCTGTGGCTTTGAGCCTTTTAATTGTGGCAAGCGCTTTTTCATTAGCAGGAGGCGTATATAATTCTACAGTTGATAAAATTCATCAACCTACAAAAAGAGAATCGCGAGTCATTAGCTCGAAACAACAGCAATGGCAACTACCAATAACTTTAATAGGTATGGTTGCATCCGGTAGCTGGTTGCAACGTCATTCGCAAAAACGTCAAAGAAAGCGAAAGTATCAATGAGGTATTGTGATGCAAGCAGCGTCGGTAGTCGGTTCAGTTGTCGCTTTGTGGCGCTACCCTGTTAAATCAATGATGGGGGAGAAGTTAGACACAGCTGAAATTGGTAAACAAGGAATAGTAGGCGATCGCGCTTATGCGTTAATCGAATCAGCCACAGGGAAAGTCGTCAGCGCGAAAAACCCCCGTAAATGGGCTAAACTATTCGACTTCCACGCTGCTTATGCAGATTCACCAACAACAAATACAATTCCTCCCGTTGACATTACCCTCCCAGACAACACAAAACTATCCAGCGAACAAGAAAACATCAACGAGTTACTTTCTAGTGTTTTAGGGCGTGAAGTCACACTCGCATCAACCGCGCCACCCGAACCGATCCTAGAAGAATACTGGTTAGACATGGATGGGCTTCCTCACCGAGAAACTGTTACAGATGAGAAAATACCTGCGGGGACTTTTTTTGACTTAGCGACATTACATTTACTGACAACAGCAACAATTGAACGCTTGCAACAACTAAATTCATCAGGACGATTTGAGATGCGCAGATTTCGTCCTAATATTGCAATTGCTTCGACTGCAACTAACAATTTTGTCGAAAACGACTGGATCAATCGCATCGTTGCCATTGGTGAAGAAGTTCAAATCAAGATTACAAACTTTTGTCCCCGTTGTGTCATGACAACATTACCGCAAGGCGATTTACCAAACGATTCGAGTATTCTTAAAACAGCAGTGCAGCATAATAATGGTAATGTAGGCGTTTATGCCAGCGTCGTGCAAGGAGGGACAATTCGTTGTGGTGATTCGATCCAACTTTTAGATTGACACAGAGACATATTTACTATTACTGAATACAAGAAGTGACTGTCGCGGCTAAATCAACTCATGCATCTTATCTTGACATACCTGCACCACTGGGCGAAGTCGTCACAGAATATCGCATTGCGCCTGGAAGTGCGATCGCCTACTCGGTGAAAGCCGGACAATACATTCAAATTATCGACGTTGAAGGTTCGCAGTGTTCAGATTTTCTAGCCTTTGCGGGAGAAAACTACACTGAAGAACTCGATAGTACCGTCACGCGCACATTAAACGGTTTAACAATTCCGCAAGCTGGTTTGCATAGCAAGTACTTTTCGCAAGCAATGCAACCGATGTTTGAAGTGATTCAAGATACTTGCAATCGTCACGATAGTTTTCTATTAGCTTGTACCGCACAATACTACGAAGATGCAGGATATCCAGGACATCCTAGCTGTAGTGACAATTTTAATAAAGCATTGCAACCTTATGGTATTGCACCGCGACTCGGTTGGGCGGCGGTAAACTTCTTTTTTAATACAACCGTTAATAATGAAGGGGCGATCGCATCAGGGGAATCTTGGTCGCGTCCTGGTGATTATGTATTATTAAAAGCCCATCGTGACTTATTATGTGCAAGTTCCGCGTGTCCTGACGATATCGATCCAGCGAATGGTTGGAATCCGACAGCAATTCACGTACGCATCTATGACGCTGCGTGTCTTTTCCCTAAAGCAATTGGCAAAAGAGTGAGTATCGATGCACCTGTACGTTTGACTCAATGGAGTGCCTTTGGCGATCGCATTCAAGCGTTAACCGATCATATCGTTGAATATAATGGCTTTTGGGTAGCAAATAGCTACGCTCGCGGCGTGCATAACGAATACTGGGCGCTAAGAGAACGTGCTGTTCTCATCGATTTATCGGCACTACGCAAGTTTGAAATATTTGGTACTGACGCTTTTCATTTATTACAAATTGCCTTCTCGCGCGATATTGCGAAACTCAGTGTTGGGCAATCTGCGTACGGTTGTTTGTTAAACCCTCACGGTGGCATAATCGATGATGGCATTGTCTTTCGTCTTACCGAGACTACCTATCGCTACGTTGGTAACTGCGATACTGATGCAGATTGGTTGCGTAAAGTTGCTCAACAATACAACTTTCAAGTTACGGTGGAAAATGCCAGCGCTCGCCTCCACAATTTAGCGATTCAAGGTCCTTTATCGCGCGATATTCTCCGCACGTTTATTTCAGATATCGACAAACTAGGTTACTTTCACTTTGCAATTACAACAATTGCAGATATCCCCGTCTTAATTTCCCGCACGGGTTACACTGGAGAATTGGGCTACGAATTATTCATACACCCCCAGGATGGTAATGCTTTATGGGATGCTTTAATCACAGCCGGAGAACCGCTAGGACTGATTCCTATGGGAATGCTAGCACTCGATCGCGCCCGCATTGAAGCAGGCTTATTAAGCCCTGGTTGTGAATTTGACGATTTAACTTCACCTTACCAAGCAGGAATTGGTTGGGCTGTGGCGACGAACAAGCCTGACTTTATTGGTAAAACAGCTTTAGAGAAGATTAAGGAACATCCACCCAAAGTTACAGTAGGGTTAACACTTGCAAGTAACGAAGTTGCAGCCGCAGGAATGTGCGTTTATCCAGTAGGCGATCGCTGGCGCGTGGGAGTTATCACCAGTGCAACTTTTTCCCCTATTTTGAATCAAAGCATTGCCTTAGCGCAGATTGTTCCAGAATATGCAGCGATTGGTACTGAACTCGAAGTCGGCTTAGTCGATGGTAAAATCCGGCGTGTCAAAGCAACCGTAGGGCGTATAGCGGCTTACGATCCAGATAAAATCCGAGTGCGGGCGTGAAGACTTCTATGGATCTTCCTCACTATCAATTGTGGGATTTTGCGGGTGTTGATGGCTTACAATTTGCCAAAACTCTGGTAGGCGATGCTGCGGGTAGACTTGCACCGTTTCAATCGCTGGAAGCCACGATCGCTGATTATCCGTGTTCCTTATTGCGGCTATGCGAAAACAATTTCCGTTTGGGGGTGAGGGGGGTTGCCATTCAATCTCCTGCTAAAATGCGCGTCTGGGTGAAGCAGTGTGAGACAATACAAGCGATCGCCCTTCCCAACTCTTCTACACCAAATCTACTTCAAATTGCTACCACAAAACCACCACATCGACTACAAAATTTAGCTTTAAACCGTGCGATACCAGCGCGTATCAATAATATTTCTGTTCTAATTTGGTATCATTCTCCACTAGAAAAACCAGTTTTAGAGTTGCATACTGCTGTTAAAAATATCGTTATAGTAAAAGCAACTTTGCTTCCCGATAGCTAAGACTAAGTATGAATTCCAGCAAAATCATTCAAGTTAACCAGCCGTTTAAGAAGTTAGCAGAAAGTGTGTAAACTGCACAAGCAACAGCAGTTGAAATTGCAACGCTTGATTTTGAGTTAGAAAAACCAAAGTCTGAAGTAAAGCTAGAATCTTTGGCAGAAAATTATCCAGGAGATTAATTGTATGATAACGGCTGGAGTTTGATTGAATTGCGAGAAGAGTCGTGTTCAAGAAAAAATGGGAATTGCTTTAAGTGTTTGAATTACCAACTGAACTTCAATGGGAAAGACTATGCAGTTTGGTGGCTGTTCTATCGTTGGCGCGTAGATTTATCTGCAAAATGGAAATAGTCGGAGGATTTCTCTATGTAACAACACAATCGTGCGATGCAGATAATCAGCAAATATATATTCTTGACTCGCAAGGAGAACTGCTATGAATCCAATAGAAATAGTACGCTTGAGCCACGATCAAATTCCAGGTTACGTTGAAAGCCAAGTAGCATCAGGACGCGATCGCGCGACTGTAATTAAAGAAATTGCCGCGTTGCGAAATGATGTTGTACTGCTGTCAGTACATGACGACAAAGAAACTTTTAAAGCAAAAGTCGCAGCAGCGAGCGGTAAAATCTAACAAAGTAGTTAACCAAACTTCTCGCGCTTCTTGGTAAAAATCTTCGCCTCGTCGCCATTTGTACTGCATATCAGAAAGTAGTAGTAAACCTAGCCAAACGCTGATGAGGGGTTACGCTGCTTGACGTAATTGACGGCGATGTGACAACGCCTTGTGGCATCTAAGGTGAAAACACGATATCCGCAAGCGAGTAATGAGCATGTCATAGTTGAGTGATCAACGCCTTGTGGCATCTAAGGTGAAAACACTCCAAGACGCGCTAACGCGAATGCTACGCGACTCTAAGTGATCAACGCCTTGTGGCATCTAAGGTGAAAACACAATTGAGGAATTAATCGAATTTGAAAAAACCAAATCGGAAGTGATCAACGCCTTGTGGCATCTAAGGTGAAAACACCAAGAGATATTCGCGGAGGAGTTGAATCGTGAGTTGTGTGATCAACGCCTTGTGGCATCTAAGGTGAAAACACACGTCGCTCCGCCGAATCGAGATTGGCGAACTTCGTCGTGATCAACGCCTTGTGGCATCTAAGGTGAAAACACTACCAAAAAGAGGCGGAAATTAAATCTTTTGTTTTAGTGATCAACGCCTTGTGGCATCTAAGGTGAAAACACTAACGTTTACGCTATCTGAAGTCCAAATATAAGCCTGTGATCAACGCCTTGTGGCATCTAAGGTGAAAACACTTGGCTCACTCTTCAGGGCTTTGTCTGCCGTCATCCAGTGATCAACGCCTTGTGGCATCTAAGGTGAAAACACACCGAAAAGTCACTGAGAGCGAATCCCCAAGGCGTTGTGATCAACGCCTTGTGGCATCTAAGGTGAAAACACAGTTAAAAGAAATTGGCGCTTTTGTAGCGCCAATTCTTGTGATCAACGCCTTGTGGCATCTAAGGTGAAAACACCACGTTTCCATAATAAGTTAGGACGCTTTTTTGAAGTGATCAACGCCTTGTGGCATCTAAGGTGAAAACACAATTTGATGCTTACGCTTTTGCGGCATTAAATCTGTGATCAACGCCTTGTGGCATCTAAGGTGAAAACACGGCTTTACCTTTATTTTTAAAAAATCAACTGGAGTAGTGATCAACGCCTTGTGGCATCTAAGGTGAAAACACATAACGATCGGGTTTTCAAGATTTCTTCGCAATTCCATGTGATCAACGCCTTGTGGCATCTAAGGTGAAAACACAGCTGGAGTTTGAGTTAGGCAATGCGTGTGAGATGTGATCAACGCCTTGTGGCATCTAAGGTGAAAACACCAGGGAGGTGTCAAACTCCCTGTTTACGATAAATTGGTGTGATCAACGCCTTGTGGCATCTAAGGTGAAAACACGCGCGACTAGCTTCCAGAAGAGTATCGCGGATTATTTCACTGTGATCAACGCCTTGTGGCATCTAAGGTGAAAACACAGCATCAAAATGAACGCCAAAGTCACCTCGCGTAAGTGATCAACGCCTTGTGGCATCTAAGGTGAAAACACCACCTTACCACCAGCTTTATTCCACCTGAGAAATTGTGATCAACGCCTTGTGGCATCTAAGGTGAAAACACACTAATCCTCAACTCGATAACCCGATCCTGAACATGTGATCAACGCCTTGTGGCATCTAAGGTGAAAACACATGCAGCTTTAAAAGCAATGGGCGTAGATTTAAAACTGTGATCAACGCCTTGTGGCATCTAAGGTGAAAACACACAGTTGAAATCGCCGAGCATTCCGCGAACGAGCTGTGGTGATCAACGCCTTGTGGCATCTAAGGTGAAAACACGGTACAGACCAACTTCCGGGCGATCGCCACCAGAGGGTGATCAACGCCTTGTGGCATCTAAGGTGAAAACACATCTTCACTACCATTTGCGAGGATCGCGGCTTGACCGATGTGATCAACGCCTTGTGGCATCTAAGGTGAAAACACCAATAAAATTGCAGTGAAGAGAAGCTAGTTTTGCGCTGTGATCAACGCCTTGTGGCATCTAAGGTGAAAACACGGTCAAACCAATCACCGAGTTGCGTCAAACCAAAAGGTGATCAACGCCTTGTGGCATCTAAGGTGAAAACACAATTTTTTGCTCAATAATTTCGCGGGAGGTGATCGCGTGATCAACGCCTTGTGGCATCTAAGGTGAAAACACCCGAGCTTCTGAGTAGCCCAATCAATTGCATCTTGGGGTGATCAACGCCTTGTGGCATCTAAGGTGAAAACACACTTATCGGAAGGCATTAAATAAATCCACTGATTGTCCAGTGATCAACGCCTTGTGGCATCTAAGGTGAAAACACTGTTGCTAAAATACCCGCCCGTTAAATCGTAAAATTCGTGATCAACGCCTTGTGGCATCTAAGGTGAAAACACTCGGAGTGAGGTACCTTACTTGAGAAAAATCGATTTGTGATCAACGCCTTGTGGCATCTAAGGTGAAAACACCCGCTACAGCACGACGCAGCCACCAGTCGTCAACAGTGATCAACGCCTTGTGGCATCTAAGGTGAAAACACCTACCCACAACCGATTTTTGAACGCTCCAAAAAATTGTGATCAACGCCTTGTGGCATCTAAGGTGAAAACACGTTATCTTAATCGAGGCGAATGGTGGCGTTCGATCGAAAGTGATCAACGCCTTGTGGCATCTAAGGTGAAAACACCTATCGATTGGCTAGAAGTCCGCGATCGCTATCAGCGTGATCAACGCCTTGTGGCATCTAAGGTGAAAACACTTGAGGTCGCTTAACGGTACCTTCATACCGAGGTTGTGATCAACGCCTTGTGGCATCTAAGGTGAAAACACGCGTCGATTTACCTCCGTATTTTTGCGCGATTTTTAACGTGATCAACGCCTTGTGGCATCTAAGGTGAAAACACCGTACACAACGTGCGATACCCCATGCTTATTACCTGGTGATCAACGCCTTGTGGCATCTAAGGTGAAAACACTCGACTAGTTGCTTTGAGGTTGAGGTCTTCAACAAAAATGTGATCAACGCCTTGTGGCATCTAAGGTGAAAACACCACTCTACTAATTTCACTTTTAGCGATCCTATTTCTGTGATCAACGCCTTGTGGCATCTAAGGTGAAAACACTTAAGTGGAACCGCGGACAAGATCGACTCGACAAGACGTGATCAACGCCTTGTGGCATCTAAGGTGAAAACACCAAATTGTTGCCCCAGAACAAATCGCGTTTTCCGGTGATCAACGCCTTGTGGCATCTAAGGTGAAAACACAAGTAAATTTGCCCGTTAACTAACCCCGAAAAATCATGTGATCAACGCCTTGTGGCATCTAAGGTGAAAACACCTCCTATGCCTTTGACAACAGCTAGCTCCATCGCTTCTTTGTGATCAACGCCTTGTGGCATCTAAGGTGAAAACACAGCGACCGCCGAAACCATTTCTTGGTAAGCATTCCTGCTACATTACACAAGCACCTCCTCATAGATGACAAGAAATGACTAATTGGACGATGAAAACATACTTTCCTTGGCTTCAAGATCCCTGTACAGTCAAGGTTTGGGAGTTTTGCAAGCACCTCAGCACGTGTTTTTTTAACCTCTAAGCTAGACAAAATAACGTACAGAGCTATTGTCACGCTTTATTTGGCTGCCACATTCAGAGGTACTTGCATTTTTAAATTACCCGAAAACCTTTTTCGTCTAACAACCAAGTATTAGGACGATTGTACTTTGGCAAATCCTTCACACACTGCTGAGAAAGACGAATCAAGATTAAATCATCTTCTTTCGTTAGAACTCTTTCTAATTCCCATCGCAGCTTTTCCCGCATCCGCTGACTTAACCAACAACGAAAAATCGAGTATTGAACGCGCTCTCCGTAACCCTCCAGTAGCTTGTAAGCTTTACGCCATCGCTTGGGACAGCGAATATCGTAACAAACCAAATACCAATTCTTTAGTTCTGCCATGATACTCCCTCACCGCACAATCAACTGCCCAAACAAACCACCCTCGCCTGACCACTCTTTTTCGAGCAATCGAACTTCTAACTCTAATAAACGGCGGTACGTTAATGAATAACCAGTCACGGGATGTTTCCAAGACTCTGATTTACGTTGCTCGTAAATACTGATGAATTTGCGCCGCCCGCGATCGCTCAGCCAAACTTGTTGACCTCTGACCTCAAAATCAGCATCAACATCCCATTGATGGCGATTAATCGAAGTAACGACAATCAGATCGACCAAAGGAACTCTGAAAATTTCCATCAGATCTAATGCTAATGGCGGGGCTTGGGTGCGGGGTTGGTGATAAAATCCCAAAGCTGGCTCTAAACCAACCGTGAGAATGGCATTCATCACATCTTTGATCAGCAAAGAGTAACCGAAGCTCAATAAAGCATTGAACCGATCCTTAGGAGGACGACGATTTCGACCAGAGAATTTTAGTAAGTCAGAGGTATCTGGAGCCAACAGGTGCGGTAATGCCCCAAAATAGAGTGCAGCCAAATTACCTTCAATACCCAACAAAGATTCCAGCGATTGAACTTGAGGAACTTGTTTCAGAACTGCTTTCATTTGTGCGATCGCATATTCTAATTCCGCCTTATCTGACTTACTCTTCTGCTTTCCCCGCATCAAAAACTTACGTTGTCCTTCGCCTCGACAATTCACCAGTTTTCGTGCCAGTTCCAGACAAAAGTCCGACTGACTCAACGCCTAATACTGACGGATGCGCCGTTGAATACTCCCCGAACGAGTATCCACACTGCCGATATAACGTCCTCCTCCAGAAACAAAGTGAATCCCAACATCTTTGTAAGCAAGAAAATGGACAGCTTGAGTGGAAATTTGCGCGAAACTATGAAGCACAACTTGACTAACCTGCCCAACCGAAACCTTTTCATCGGCTCGATCGCGGTGGCTAATTTTTAGTTGTTCTCCTGTACGCCCCACTCTCGTTCCTGGTTCGAGAATGTGCAGCACTTCTCGTTCGTCATCTTGAGGAAATAACCGCAGGGGATGCCATTCTTTGTTATGTGCCAACCGTGCTTCTTCTGGTAGACAAACCGAAGACAGCGAACAGCGGGTACACAAATGTTCATTATTCGTTACAGGAGGACGATAGGCAGACTTCCTCAACTCTTTTGCTTGTTGAATCGAATCTTTAACCCATTGACGTCCTTGCTCGTCTAAAGGAACGCGAACCAACACATTATCAGCATGATAGCGGATTCTTCCTTCCGACACTGTAATTCCTAATGCTGCCTCTAGCAGACAACAATAAGCTAAAATTTGTAGCTTATCGCTTTCCCATGCTTGAGGTTTACAATCTTCTCGATAGCAACGCCCGCGTTTGTGTTCGTAGGGAATTGTTTGCCCATCGCGGGTACGCAAGGCATCTACTCGCCCTCTTAACCCCAAGATTTCATCTTCAAGATAAAGGTCGAGCCATTCTTCGTCTTCCTGCTGCTCTATTTTCTCGTGTAACTGCCGTCCAGCAAAGACAGCAGCATCTTGAGTATAGAGTTCCTCAACTTCTTCTAGGTAGAACAGGCGAGGACAGTAAGCGAAAGCATGAAGGGCGCACACGCGCAGAGTGTCTGAGACTTCTGTTACGGTTTGGTCTAGATCGATAGCGTGCATCGTAATACAAATGTTTTACTAGGTGTTACAGCCATCAATCTAGCCAGTCAACCAGGCAAAAAAGCTTCCGCGTTGCACCAAATTTATGTAATTTTCATGGTACGTTTTTGCGACAAGATCGCATCTTAACCCACTAGAATTAACCCACTAGAATTAGCAAGACAGCGATCGCCTACTTAATCGGCAAGCATTAAGACCGAGACTTTGTTGCTTTTGTCTTTATAGGCGCTTGAATCTCAGTCCAGCAATTCTCATCGAATTGATTAATAATGAGACTATATCGTTGAAATGTTCCCTGCGTGGTTTGGCGATCAATCCAAACTGGTAAGCCAATTAACCCCCGATTATCCTTGACTAACCACTGAATTTCACCGTCTTCTGGACGATAATTTCTAATGCCATTAATTAATGCCCAAGATTCCCCTAAACTTAACCCACCAAAACGAGTAATCTGTTCGGGGGTTGCCAAAGCAATTGCAACTCGTTCATCAAGTTTGACAGTAGCCGATTCTTGAGTTGAATCAATTTTGATGACAACCTTGATATCAGTGAGGAGTTCTTGAAAATTGGGCTTAGAAAATTGACTAGGCGGGTAAGTGCCCATGTGCGTTTTACTAAACTTGTGATGTCGTTGTTTTCGGAGGATGCGAGAAATAGAAGGTATTCCCACAATACCAATCGCTAACTTTACTCCTAAATGGGCGGTTAAATCTTCTTCGCCAACTAATGATAGGAGAAAACCGTAAATAGTCGAAGGTGGAGGATAAAGATACGTTTCCTTGTAATCGCGAGCGAAACTGCGAGGAAAGCTACTACAAGGGCATTCTAGATACAGAATATCACTCATAAAACTTATACCCCTACTTTCAAAAGTCCTTGAGCCGCAGCGATCGCCGCTTTAATTCCGCGAAACACACTCACACCTAATTTCTCTAATTGCTTACCATAGGGAGTATCAGCAATTTCTCCAGCAACAATAAGTTCGCTAGCAGCAATATCTTTAACATCTACTAACCGAACTAAACGAGGACATCCAACTGATTCCCCAACTCGTTCAAAGCAATTCATAATCCAAGGACTGGGATCTTGAGTGACTCGAATAACAATTGATTCGGGGCGAAATTCATACAAGAACCGAGCATGATTTCCACCAACATGTTTAATCATAGGAATAGCATCAAGAATTAATTTAGCGCGGTCTGAATCTTTTAAAGCGCTAGGCGTCAAAGCCATCGTATACTGATAGGCAGTGCAATGAACTTCTGTATTATGAATGGAAGTTTTGCCTTTTTCGCCGCCTTTAGAACCAAAGACAATATCCCCCCAATAAGGATCGAGGCTGATAGCTCGACTGACCTCTAATACTCCCCGTCTTTTAGTTGTGGCATCTTTATTATCTGCTCCTTTCTTTGCATCCATGTAGCCGAAAATATCGTCATCGATATAATCTTCAGCTTTATATCGTTCATCTTTAATATTGTATTTATCAGTTTCTGGATCGAAAGTTCGGTTCACTTCTGTTGGTTTAATACTTTGTAAATATTCTCGATAAGCCCAACGAATAGCATCAGCACTCACTGTTGTATATTGATCGTTACCCCTCGTAATTTTTTGCAAAGTAGAAAGAGTACTACCATCTCCCTCTCCGCGATTATTAGCAGCAACAGCAGTGGGTGTAACTACGGTAACAAAGATATGTTGTGTCATGATTCTCCTTAAAAATTACAAAACTGATTACAAAAGCAAAAACCCTCGTGCGGAGGTTTCCTCTGTTGAGAGGTGTTTTTCAAGAGACTGAAAGTTCAAATTCGGCATCAACTTGAGAGTTAGATTCTTCAAGTACTTCTTCAGGAATTTCTGTTTGACCATCTTTTCCCTTACCTGTATAACTAGCAATAGCAAGTAAAGCTAAATCTCGCGCTTGTTTCCATTGGTTATCTTTATGCAACCACTGATAAATTTCAGCACCAACACCTCTAGTAGCTTTGCTGCGATGACGACTTAAAAAATCAACAATTGTTTTGGCAAAATCTTGCTGAGTGCTTGGACGCTGTAAGCGATTAATAACTTTATCAGTAACCTGCGGATAATCGGGTTCGCGACCTTGTTTTTGAGCTTGTATGCGTTGTTCTCGTAAATAACTACGAAATGCTCCTTGCACAGCATCAAAAAAAATCTGTTCTAATGGTTCAAGATATTGAGTCATTTTTACTAATCCTTTACGTTCGTAAATCTCGTTTTGTTTGTAAAAAGCATGAAAACCAAAATACCAAGGCTTATTCGCAATTAAATTGTCGCAAAGCCAAGGCAACACTTTTGAAGTAGCTAACCATGTTTCTCCTTTTTCATTTTGACGAACTTGTGGTTTAAAAAACTGAAAAGCTGAATCGTACAGTGCTAAAATAGCATCGCTTACTTTAACTCGATACACAGCTTGTTTAAGGTAACTTTGACTTCCATCCCATTGCTGTTTACCTAATTGATAAACTTCACAATAATCAACTCGAAATTGTCGGTTATCTTGAAGCAATCTTTCTTGGAGTAAAAATCGTAAAGCTGATTCTCCTGAACTGCTAGAGTGGAAGTTTTTGTAAGTTCTCCCAGCTAATTTTTGTCGTCGTCCAACCCATTGTTGAAGATTTTTAACTTCTGGGATAACAACGGCTGAACGGTATCCTGGTAAATGATAATAACTACAAGCTAGTGGGAGAAAGAGCAAGGATAAAAAACCTTGGGGAGATTCTTGATAGGCACCATGAGCAAAACACTCTACTAAGCCTGGTAAATGATGACCTTTGACTGGAATTTTGGATTTAAAGGCACCTTTACTACTAAAGAGTTCTTGAAAATCTCCTGTATAGTAACAGTCTTCAACAGGGCGAAAAGAGCGCGAGATTTCTGGTTGACCTTCATCAATTGAAAAAGTTAAATTAATCGCTGCTTTCGATTGTTTGCGTTGTTTTCCATGCTGAAGAAAAGTTGACATAACTCCTTCAGTAAATGTGTACTTACCTTGTAAATCAAGATTTAATGCTGGCACATCTAGATAGCCATTTTGAATGCGATAGGTTTGCTGAATTAAACTTAAGACTGCTTCTTTATCGCTACATTTCCATGACAGTTTGACAGCATCTTCGGTAACTTCCCACTCGAAAGGCACATCATCAGGATTGATCGCAGATAAAGCTAAAGCTAAGCCAGCAATTCCAGCACGATGGGGAAGTAAAGTATTGGGGTCAAAAATAGATAGAGTAAGTGTCACCTTGAGTTCTCCTCTTTAAGCTCATAAGCTCCTAATTCGGCTGAATAACTCCACTGTTGTTTTGGCGCTACAGGATAAAATTTGTATCTTTCCCATTTGTGAGTATTCTTGGTAGGAATTGGCACGGTGTAACGAGGAAGTTCTTTAGCGCGTAGAGATTTAACTGTATTCAAATCTTGTTCGAGTAAGGCAGTAATGTTATTACCTGCTTCTCGTAGCGATGTCGAGTAAGTTCGCCAGTTTCCATCTAGTAAGACTGATTGCAGATCTGGATTACCTTTGTCATCCGAACTTTCTAACCACCGCGCTAAATCTCCTTGACAGACTTCTCCTGTAAAGGACTGAATAAGTCTTAATCCATCATTAAGTTCTTTTTCACTGTAGGGATAGCCCTTCTTCTCATCTTCATAAAAAACAGCATCCAAAGCACGACCGCAGTAGCGTCTGTTTAGTCTTCCTAGTCGCTGAATTAACCCTGCTGGATCGGCAATTTGGGAAATTAACAGGGTTGCTGAAAGATCGAGGGACATTTCTGCAACTTGAGTGGCGATCGCAAGTACAGGCTTCTGTTGTTCGGGTTTAAACGCATCGACAACATCGCGGTGATGTCGTACCCGATCTTGATAGCGATAGCGACTGTGATAAAGAAGAGTGTTGAATCCTTTGGCTTTGGCTTCTTGGTAAACTGCGATAGCAGTATTAACTTGATTGCACACCCATAGTACTTTTCCTCCTGTTTGCAGTTCTCGTTCAACTCTCTCCCAATCAGGCGTTTTGGCGAAATGAAAACGATAGCGAGGCTGTTGTTCTATCTCCACAGGACCAGAGATAATTTCAATCGGTTCGCCGACTGCTGTAGCGATCGCTTCTTTTTGCCAAGGTAAGAAAGACGCAGACATCAGTAAAATCGGCGCTTTGACAACTGCTAAAAACCGCAGCAAAGCACCAAATAAGCGGTCATCGTAACAATGAACCTCGTCAAACACAAAAGCTGCTTGGGCGATCGCCGGAAAACAATAAATCGATTTCCGATTGCATTGCAGCAGTCCGAGGACGGTATCAACCGTACAAACAATCGCTTCTTTACCCCAAGCTTGAAACGATTCTAATTTGAGATTGGCTTCATCATTTGTTTCACCAACTTCCTCTTCTTCTCCTGTAGTAGCCATTTCTAAATCCACATCAGCACGAGAATGAAGCAGAACTGAATCAACTTGATGATGAACGTAGTCAAGAAACCCTTCGGTGCTAGTTCCTGTCGTGGGATAGCAAAAAATCATTTTTCTGCCAATGGCTTTCGACTGTCCCCATTTATAGGCTCCAAGCGTTTTTCCTGTGCCACAGCCTGCTCTTGCTAAAGTGACTCGTGCTGAACTTTGCGCTAACTGAATTTGAAAAGGACGCAATTCTTTGCCATTTAGTCGCGCGTTGATAACTTGTTGAAGTTTATTTTCATCAAGGGTGCGTTGAATTTGTTCAGTAATCCAATGCTGAATCGATAACTTTGTATTGGGAATCGCAGAACCTACTGCATCACCTGCAATTAAAAGAGCTTTGATAACCGCCAGCACCACTGGATCGACTTGCCTATCCGTCAAGAAATCTTGAATCTCAAATTGTTTTTCTTTAATCTGGCTTACTGACCACGTAATTGAAGGTTTCCGAGCAAGTTTAATAGTTTGCGGCAATCCCAAAGCTTTAATTCCATATTTCAGCAATTGGCGAAAATGAGGATTGTATTGAATTTTTCCATCAACGGCATCGAGAACGTACAAATGAATGCGATCGTCGCCACTAGCACGAATTTCTCCGAATTCATCAGTGCATTTTCCGTCTCTACCTCCAAGTTTTAAATGATGTCCTCCTGCTGCTACTACCGCAGTTAAAAAATCTCCTTGATTTTGCAGCCATTCTCGAAACTCCCACGCTAGAAGTACTGAAGCCACCTCATGACGAATCATTTGAGGACTATCGGGTAAATATCGCTGTGGAGAAGCATTCGGCATCTTGGCACGAACGACTCCTTGAAAATGATCGTTGGCTTTTCCCCAATCGTGAATGTAAGCACTTAGACGGGCTGTTACCTTGAGTTCAGCTAAACTGCACTGAAGTCCAAACTGTTCAATTAAGCGATCGCCCAAAGTATCTACTAACGTGGTGACAGCATTAACCACATCTGCGGTATGTCCTACCAGTCCATAAGAACCTCTCCAAGCACCTGCTTTAAAAGACTTAGCTAGTAGAATGTCTGGCACTAATTTAGGCGGCATGCGTTTCCTCCTTGACGGGATAAAACCAACCACAGCCAAAGTGTTTGCGTCCTCCTAAACCTAAAAATTGAACTTTCAGCGAATCAGTTTCGTTTAACCCCTCAATAACCACGCCGTAGCCCAAAACATTTCTCTCTCTAATCTTGAGCGCCCGTAAAGCTAAATCTCCTTGAGAATTGCTATCAATAAACGCTTGAGCATTGACTTCCATTTTGGCGAGGGCTTTCTGACAAGATTCCAGAAAATAAAATGGTGCGTCTTGAGCGTTCCATCGTTCTAAACGAAACGTCACCAATCTAGCTTTGAGAACTTTGCTGCTTTGAGGCAACGTTAAGCGGGGCTGAATCAGTCGAATTAGATGTCCGCGAATATCTAAAACCTGATTTTGCAGCAAGCGATACCACTGTTGCGCTTGTTGAGTTGGACATCGCAATCGAAACCGAGAAGCTTGGTTTAAATAAATGACTCCACTACGATCTGCAACGCCTGGGATGCTACAGAGCAAAACTTCTGGAGGTAAATCGTCACCTAACAAACCTTGGTGCTGTTGGCACAGGTGTTTTAATGCTGAGTAAAGGGCGTAGCCATGATCTGCGGGTAAGGTCTGCCCTCGTAAGGAAAATTGAACTTCCACAAAATTCATAAGTTTACTCCTTTGTTATTAACAAGTGATAACTTCTACTCATTCCCTCAACTTCTGCTTTCACCAATTCCACCAACTCAGTTGGCGCTTGCACTACTGCACCCTTGCCGTAACCCAGTACCCAACGTTTCAAGTCATTTAACCCCGAAGTTGTCAGATGCAAAGTTAATGAACCATCGAGGTGTTCTTCAATTTCTTGAGTAACGTGCCAGCGACGTTCGCGAATAAAAGGCGCTACCGATGCGTCAAACCAAATAGCCACAGAGACTGGGTGTCCCCCGACCTCATGCTGAAAAATCTTCTGCAAGTAAGTTTTCGGGTCGAAATTGGACTTGCGCTCAAAGGTTTCATCGAGTAGCCGTAGTTCCTGAATGCGGTCGATGCGAAACCAACGGATTTCTTGGCGTTTGTGGCAAAAACCAATTACATAAGGGTTAGTAGCGCGGTAAATGTGAAGCAAATAAGGATCGATAACTCGTTCGGATTCCTCAAGCCGAGTTGCTGCATAGTAGCGAATCCACACCCGCTTTGACGTTCGACAAGCTTCTAATAACTGCTGCCAAATCAGCGGGTTAAGGTTGACCATTTGCGCCCCTGCCCGAAAGACGATTCGTTCGTCGGCTAGCTGCTGTAAATCAATCCAAGTTTGCTCTGGTAATCGCTCGGATAACCGTTCAATTGACGATCGCAATTCCTGTTCGTACGCCGAACCTGCGTAGGCTTCTAGCATTCTTGCTCCCAATGTCAGCGCAAACAGTTCTCCTTTACTCAAAGAAACGCTCGGCAGTCGCCATGCCAGATCGGTGTAACGCCAACCTGTTTTTTTGCGATACTCCAAGGGTGCATGATAGCGATCGCGCAAAAATGCTAAATCGTCTCGAATCGTGCGATCGCTTACTTCTAAAGCCCGAGCCAAGCTAAGGCTAGTTTGACCGCCACTTGAGCGCAAGAGATGATCGATTTGTAGCAGCCTTTCCAGATGACGCGACATAGTTCTATAGATTGAGAGTTTATCTCATCCTATGAAAGTAACCAGGAAAAAAAGCTTCCGCTTTCTTTGTCAGTTTTCCCAATTTTTAAAGTTCTGATAACAAAGACTTGTAATTAGACTGCCTGTCTGAAGGTTTGTCACCCTACATCCATTGTCCTGTCTGGTTTTTAGACACTTATACTCAAGTTTTCTCTGGCTTTTAATTCGCAAAGAGTGATATTAGTTGACTATCAACTCAAAACTCGTGTATCGAGATCAAATTCTCATGTCATCGCCTTCTACTATTTTTGACTGCATTGTTATTGGTGCAGGACTTGCTGGACTTGTTGCTGCCCGCAATCTACAGCGATTAGGTCGATGTGTGCTGCTTATTGAAGCACAAGATCGCATTGGTGGTCGGATGCACGGTCAGTATTTACCATCAAAGCAGTGGATCGATCGGGGAGGACAATGGGTGGGTCCAACGCAAGATCGCATTTTAGCCTTACTTGACGAGTACAACGTACGTCGTTTTCCATCACCATCTGAAGGGCTGAAAGTACTTGTATTTGATGGACAGCGCTACGAGTTTGACGGTTTTTTCCAAGGTTTCCCTGAAGGAGAAGCCCCAGGAGTTAGCGAAGCAGAATGGCGCGATGCTATGGATGCATGGCAGCGTTTTGAAGCTCTTTCGCAAGCTTTACCCGCAGGACACCCACATCGCAATGACACAAATCAACAACTCGACAGCGATACATTTGCAAGGTGGATTGCAGATAATACGCACACTGCTTTTGGTCGCTGGTACTTTTCTTATATGGCTCGTGCTATCGGCTACCTTGGACCTGCCGAACCTCATCAGATATCGCTTTTACACGCCCTTTGGGGACAAAAATCTGCGCCCCAGTCTGAACACCCCGAAGCCGAACTTTTGCATGGTGGTGCAGGACAAATTCCCCAGAAAATAGCAGATGAATTGAAAAATCAAATTCGGCTGAGCGAACCTGTGTTACGCATTCGTCAAGACAGTACAAAAGTTGAAGTTGAAACAACTAAAAATGCCTACACGGCACAGTTTGCAATTGTAGCAATGCCACCTTATCACGCAGGTAGAATCACTTACGATCCGCCGATGCCACCTTTACGATCGCAACTGACACAGCGGGTACCGATGGGATGCTGTGCCAAAATTATGGTTTCTTACGATCGCCCATTCTGGCGGGCAAAGAAGTTGGCTGGAATTGCGATTGGCAATTGTCAGTGGCTTGAACTTTGTGCAGATAGTTCCGATCCAGAAACTGGAGTTGGAGTAATCGCAACGTTTGTCGTAGGCGATCGCTACAGTCGTTGGCGGGCAAAAAGTGACAGCGATCGCCGTGCTGCTGTTCTTTCTGACTTAGCAATCTACTTTGGCGAGGAAGCTTTGTCGCCCTCTACTTATAATGAAGTGGATTGGCCAGGCGACCCTTGGACAGGAGGCGGATATGCTGCGTTTATGCCACCTGGGGTGTGGACAAGCTTTGGTGAGGCACTCACAGCCCCCGTAGGACGCATTCATTGGGCAGGTACTGAAATGGCTGACCGCTGGGCTGGTTTCTTTGATGGTGCTGTGCGGACAGGTGAGGCAGCAGCTGAGGCAATTCAGTCGCTTCTATTAGCCGGATCGTCTCAATAAAAAATTGAGTTGAGCTTAGTCTAAAGTTTACGCGATCGCTAGCTATTCATTAAGGAAACAAGCGATTGCAAGTCTGGTACTTCTAAATTTGGTTGACTACTCTTGGGTAAATGAGTGCTATCTTGCGCGTTGCGATTTACCCAGACTGTTGTTAATCCCAGCGATCGCGCTGGAACGATATCGTGATACAAACTGGCGGCAACGTGTAAGATTTGCTCTTGTGGGATGCCGATTCTAGAAAATGCCAGCTTGAAATTATTTAAGGAAGGTTTGTAGCTTTTTGCTTGTTCGGCTGTAATAATCTCATCAAATTCAACTTTTAAGTGCTTCGCAGTCGCTGCAAAGAGATCGTCATCTATATTAGAAATAATGACTAACTTATACTTCTGTTTAAGCCACTGAAGTGCTTCTACCGTGTCAGGAAAAGGTTGCCAATTTTGTAGCGATTCAGGAAGTGATTCTATTTGAGTTGCCGTTGGTGTAAAACCAAAGCGATCGCCAAACTTTTGTACGCCTTTTTGCAAAACTTCTCGATATTTAATATAATCCTCTTGCTGAATTCCTGGTTCAACTTCAGCATAATAATTAATAATTTCACGGTCATTAACTTTTACATCATGAGCCGATAGAATGGGCTTCAATGCACCTAAAATACCGCTTTCCCAATCGATTAGAGTCCCGTAGCAATCAAAAGTTAAAGCTTGATAATTATTAAAATCAATCATCTTTCTGTTCCAAGGCATTTAAATGTGCTATTAACGCTTGACCATCACCGTTGTGTTCTTGAGCAATTTGCTCTGCAACTTCAGCATTACCTGAACAAATCGCGTCAACTAAACTTTCGTGTTGCAATCTAATTTCATCTAGATCTGGATGAATCGCATTGCAAGACACGATATATAATCTAATTTGTTGTTCGACAATTTTGTATTGTTGCTGCAAGCGTTGGTGTTCTGAAAGTTCAATAATAGTTTTATGCAGCGCAAAGTCTGTATCTGCTAACTCTTGCCATTTTCCGAGTTTTGCAGCTTTGACTAATTGCTGTAGTTTAGTATGCAAAATCTTTGTTTTAGCAGGTGTAATTGATTCAGCAAGTAGTTTTGCAGCTAATCCTTCTAAAGCATTGCGTAGCGTATAAAGTTCCCAAGCATCGCGCGAACTTAATCCAGAAACTGCACAACCACGATACGGAAATTGTTCGACTAAACCTTCGTACGTTAACTGTTGTAGTGCGGCGCGAATCGTACCGCGACTTAAATTTAATCGTTCAGATAATTCAATTTCTAACAACCGCGAACCTGGTGGAAGAACACCACTGAGAATTTCTTCACGAATCGCATCCGCAGCTTGTACTTCAAGACTGCGATGAACAATTGTAAGTTGCGATCGCCTCTTCATAGAGAATGTACTGGGAGCAGCATTAAGCAATAGTCTATGAAGAAAATTGTAGATTGTCAACAATCTACAATGCTAAAGTGAACAAGAGCTAATCTCGTGCATGCAAGATGTCTTTAACTTCTAGCCCATCACTCCGTACTGAATTGAGGGAGTTTCTGCGACTCGCAATCCCCTTGGCAAGCGCTCAAGTTGCGCAATCAGCAACAGGGTTTGTCGATACTGTGATTATGGGCAGATTAGGACAAGAAACCTTAGCCGCGGGAGGACTTGCGGCAATTACCTTCACTGCGCTACTCAATACGGCAAGTGGTGTTGTCATCGGAGTTAGCCCTTTAGTGGCGGAAGCTTACGGCGCAGGAAACAAAGCACGAGTTCAACAAGTGGCGCGTCAAGGGCTATGGCTGTCATTGATACTTGCAATTCCTGTAATGATCTTCCTCAGCAACATCGATACGCTGATGCGTCAGTTTGGACAACAAGCAACAACAGTAGCGCTAGCAAAGACATATATAGATATCATGCTTTGGGGTTTATTCCCTGCTTTAGCGTTTGCAACGTTGCGTAGTGTTGTTTCAGGGCTTTCGCATGCACGTCCAGTCATGCTCATTGTTATTGGCGGTACGCTGTTTAATATTGCAGGTAACTATGTTTTAGGGTTTGGTAAATTAGGGTTTCCCGCACTGGGGCTACAGGGGCTTGCTTGGGCAAGTATTGTCTCGCTTTGGGGAATGTTTTTATCGCTCGTTGCTTACACGTTGAGACACCCGAAAATTAAAACTTATCGCTTGTTTGAAAATTTACATCAGTTGAAGTTGCGCATCTTTTGGGAATTGGTGTTAATTGGCGTACCAATTGGGGTATCTGCGGCGTTAGAAACCGGACTCTTTACAGTTGTCACTTATTTGATGGGTGCATTAGGAACTGAAGTACTCGCTGCGCATCAAATCATCTTGCAAACCATTATCGTCATCTTCATGGTACCGCTAGGAATGTCGTTTGCGACAACGATTCGCGTTGGACAGTGGAGTGGACAGCAAAATTATACTGCGGCAAGACTAGCAGGTTATGTGGGGATAACGAGTGGAGTGGTATTTATGACATTTATGGCGATCGCACTTTTGACATTTCCCCAGCAAGTTATAGGGTTATATATCGATGTCCGCGCGCCAGAAAATGCCTCACTATTGACGATCGTCATGCCCATGCTAGCGATCGCGGCTGTCGCTCAAATTATTGATGGCATGCAGAAAACAGCATCCGGCGCACTTTATGGACTCAAAGATACGCGCGTACCAATGTTGATTAGCTTCTGTACCTTCTGGGGAGTTGGCTTAACCACTGGCTACCTACTTGGATTTCATTTTGGTTTGGGTGGTACGGGATTGTGGTTAGGACAATCAATTGGCGTGGCGATCGCTGCTGGAGTTTTCGTATGGCGCTTTCATCAACTTAGTTTGTCTAAAAGTTGGTGATTGGTAATTGGTAATTGGTAATTGGTAATCGGTAATTAGTGATATTCAACTCAAAACTCATAACTCAAAACTGATCGCTAACTACTAGTCACTAGCCATTCATAACTCAAAACTGGTCGCTAACTACTAGTCACTAGCCACTCAAAACTCATAACTCATAACTTCTAAGTAAGCGCCGCTTTTCCTGTCCATCCTGCAAGGTTAGCAATCACAGCAACTAACTCAGTAGGATTTACAGGTTTGGCTATATGCATTTGAAATCCTGCTGCTAGGGCACGGGTGCGGTCTTCTACTCTGGCGTAGGCTGTTAAAGCAACAGCCGGAATTTTACCACCATTTTGTGCTTCCATCGCTCGGATGCGGCGGATGAGACTGTAGCCATCTTCCCCAGGCATACCAATATCACTAACTAAAATATCCGGTTGAAACTGTTCAATGGCGGCGATCGCTTCTGCAACCGACGCTGCTGTTTTTACGAGGGCTTGACATTCTTGAAGTACTGTTGCGAGTAAATCGCGTGCATCCGCCTCATCATCAACGACAAGAATTTTTAAATTACTCAATACTGGGGCATAATCAAAAGAAACGTCACCGCCTACTGTCGGATGGACTCGTTCTGATTCATTTGTCTTTAAAACAACTGTGAGCGGTAATTGCACCACAAAAGTTGCTCCTTGCCCTTCACCAGGGCTTTGTGCTTGCACAGTACCGCCATGCAGTTCGACTAAATGACGCACGATCGCTAATCCCAAACCTAAACCACCATGCGATCGCGTGTGCGTACTATCAGCTTGTCGAAAGCGCTCAAAAATATACGGTAGAAAATCAGCGCTAATGCCTTTTCCTGTATCACTAACAATAATTTCAACGTGCGAGTTAACTCGCTCTAGTCGCACTTGCACCCGCCCGCCCTTTGGCGTAAACTTAATCGCATTCGATAATAAATTCCACACGACTTGCTGTAAGCGATCCGAATCTCCCGAAACCGGACCTGCTGAGGGATCGAGTACACTTTGAATCCGCACTTGCTTGGCATCAGCCGCTGGGCGTACAGTATCAATTGCTGCCTCAATCACCGGAACAAGCTCAATCGGGCGAACGTGTAAGCGCAGTTTCCCAGTAATAATTCGCGAAATATCCAGCAGATCTTCGATTAAGTTTGCTTGACCTCTGGCGTTACGCTCAATCGCTTCTAGCGCCCGCGATCGCGTTGCTTCGTTTAGCTTCTGGCTGCGGAGAAGTTGCGACCATCCTAACATGGCATTGAGCGGGGTACGCAACTCATGCGAAAGCATCGACAGAAACTCATCTTTGGCGCGATTTGCTGCTTCTGCAATTGCACGGGCTTCTTGTTCGCGTACGAGTAACTCATCTTTCAACTTGTTGGCAGCTTCTAGCTGCGCAGTGCGATCGCTTACTCGTTGTTCGAGTTCCAGATTCAAAGTGCGAATTTGTGCTTCCGCCCGTTCGCGTTCAGCAATTTGATTGCGTAACTCTAAGTTAGCTGCTTCAAGCTCGGCTGGACTTGGCAAGGCTAAAGCCTGCGGTACTAGCGGCACAAGCAATACAGCAGTATAAACAGAAACAACAGCTGTTAAAAGTTTAATTGTTCCTGACAACCAGTAATGAGGATACCATAGCGTCCAGATTCCCATTAAGTGAGTGGTTCCGCACGCCACAATAAAAGCACCAAACAACAGAAAGATCCAGTTAAAAGGTAAATCTTTCCGCTGGCGAACAAAATAGAACAGCGTCAAGGGAATTGAGTAGTAAGCAAGCGCAATCAGTGAGTCTGAGAAGATATGTAGCCCTACTAATTCTGGTTTCCAAAGATAGCAGTGTCCGTGAGGAATAAACGCCTCAACGATAGTTTGCTGAGCAAATCCGCTCAGATGTCCTAGCTCACCATGCAAAAATTCTAACGTCAAACTGTTCATCTTTATTTATTATTGAGCCATCCCACGCGTGCGGAAAGATTTAGGTTCATTCAACCTTGAGAGATCATTTCAGCCCGATTCAATCATTATGATATTTAATTCACGAGCATATGTTTCGAAAAACAAAAAATGAGTAGCGGTATCTACTCGCTAGCTTTCGTGCAGTTTTTAGAAAGAATAACTGACTCCCACCGAAGCACCCACTTGTGTTGTATCCAGAAAACCAGCATCAACGCTGATACTTGCACCAAAAGCATCCGCGATCGGTATATCTAAACCGACAGTTGCCATCGGAGCCACTTGTCCATTGTCTCCTGTTGTAATGACAATACCACCACCAATATAAGGAGTCACGCTATCTTCGATGTCTGTGTCTGCGCCTGTTGGAAAATCGATCGTTAAAGGAACAGTAATATTTGGGTCAGACGTTAAACCGACCGAAGGACGCACTGAAAGCGAGTCAGTCAAGCCAATTCTACTATTAATTGAGAAGCTACTTTCGCCCATGGCGGTATCTCCAGTAATGCCAACGTTACCACTAACACCAATCGAGAAGCGCGATCGCCCATTTGTATCACCTGTTAACGGCTGTAAGCCTTGAGCAATGACTAAAGGTTCCGCTTGTTGCGGATTTGCAGTGATGCTTTGAGCTTGTACCGTTCCACCGAATCCAACGGTTAAGATTGTGCATCCGGTTGCAGCAACATACTTGAACATGAGTTCGCCCTGGTGAAATGTATTACAGAAAAACAGCTAATCGCTAATCACTACTAGCTATCAAGTAATATTTATTACTTTTCTATCTAAGCTAGCGATATCACATACTTATACTGCATCTGATAAAACGCTCATCATACTAAAGGTTGAAATAGCAAAGCTTAAAAAGCTGTCAATTGCTGTAAGTAGGTTAAAAGTGGACTTTTAATAGGCAAAATATTTTTGTAAATTTGCATTTCCTGAGGAATTTGCTGAATTACTGCGGCTAGTTGCGATGCGATTTGGCGATCGCGCACAATTGACTTTAATGCATACACGTAAGTACGAATCGTAAATAAGATACCACCACTTTTAGGCAACCGTCGCAGAGTTTGTCGCTCGACTCTTAGCCACAATTTCTCCCCAGCATTCTCAGCAGTAATATCCTCACCAAATGCTGCACAACCATGCGGCTGGGTGAGAAACAACTCAGGAGAGTCAACAATACCCCAGTTAAGACGATATCCAGGAAACTCTGGTTTGAGGCGATCGAAGAATTTATTCACAGGTTGCTCTAGCTTTTGGGCATAACCAGGAACCGGATCGTGAATCTGCATTAGCGGACGTCCCAACTTTTCTGACAAGCGCCACCGTGCTGGAAAGCAAACTGAACCTGCTGTCAAGATATATTCACTGTCGTTGCGTTGCATTAAACATAAATCTTCTTGAACCAAACGTCCAGCTAAATCGAGTGAATTTTTAGTAAAATCACGTAAATTCCAAATTTGGTTGGTAACTTTATTAACTATATGGTCGTCTTGCTGCTGATAATAGTTGGGGAAATACTGCAATAAATGCTCTAATATAAGCTCTAATACTTCCTGTTGTCCTGCTTCACTTTCGGGAAGACAGCCAAACACATCTGAGTATTGTTCTCTATGTAACTTATCTTTGTAGTTCAATTCTTTAGCAAAGTCTTCATCAATCTCAATCCAGTGTTGCAACTGTAGAGGCTTCAGCCCCATTGCCATTCGCCATTGCCCATCTGCAAAGGGTAAATAAAGAGGTTTCACCTAATACTTCTCCCTCGAATATCGCCACACCTACTAAAGTTTAATAAAGTCTGCTTAACGATTGTTATTAACGTGCCAAGCAGTTCAAGAATATGCTGAGGCAATATTTGCAGAGGCTTGGATTTTCAATGTATGAAATTGTTATGGATGTGAGATTCATTATGCGATTGATGATTGATAGCAAGTATCAGCGTCAAGGCTGTGGACAAGCTACTATGATTGAGGTCATTCGTCCCCTCAAGCTGTGTCTTGATGTTGAAATCATTGCGACTAGTTATCGAAAAGAGAATGATGCAGCTGCAAGGCTTTATCAGATAAAATTTCGGTAATGGGATGTTTTTTATGCGCGATCGCACCCAACAGAGGTATACGTAAAACTTGAAGAATATTCAGGCTAATTTCTGTTACTACGGCAAACAATCGAGATAATTTTCGACATCCCAGTTACTAACTGTTGATAAAAATCGCTCCCACTCGTCGCGCTTGTACCAAGTGTAAACTTGATACATCTCTCCAGGTAACGCAGATTTAATCACCTCATCCGCCGCTAAACGATCTAACGCTTCACCCAAAGACATCGGTAATTTCTTCACTTGTTTACCAGCTTCCATCGCCTCATACAAATTGCGATGTTCAGGTTCTCCTGGATCGAGGTTGCGTTTGATACCATCATCAAAGGCTTTCAGCAGTGCAGCTGCCATGAGATACGGATTCACCATCGAATCCACCGCGCGATACTCAAATCTTCCTGGTGCAGAAACTCGTAACCCACACGTGCGATTTTGATAGCCCCAATCTGCATAGACAGGTGCCCACAAGCCAGTATCCCACAATCGTCGGTAAGAGTTTACTGTCGAACAACCGATTGCAGTCAAAGCCCCCAAATGTTCAATGACACCACCAATACAATTTAAACCAATCGCCCCAGGCAAATGCGACGATTGTGATGGTAGAAAAGTATTTTCTCCACCTTTGTAGTATTGAAAAGTTCCTGCCATTCCTGGTAGCGTTTCATAACCAAAATCTTTCACGATCGCTTCTCCACCACGCCATAAAGATAAATTGTGATGGCAACCCGAAGCCGAGACACCCATGAAAGGTTTTGTCATGAAGCAAGCAATGAGATTATACTCTCGTGCCACTTGAGCGCAGATTTGACGATATGTTGTGAGGCGATCGCACGTTCTCAATGCATCATCAAACATAAAATTGAGTTCTAATTGCCCTGGTGCATCTTCATGATCGCCCTGAATCATATCTAATCCCATTGCCCGACTGTATTCTATGACCTTTAAGAACACGGGGCGCAATTCTTCAAACTGATCGATATGGTAGCAATTTGGTTTCGTAACTCCACCATCAAGTTTTCCATCCGCACCTTTTTTCAACCACATCATTTCCGGTTCGCAACCATGACGCAGATGCAATCCATCGTGTTCTTGTTGAAACTGCGCGTGAATTCGACGTAAATTTCCGCGACAATCTGACGTTAGATATGCACCAGGATTGTTTGGTTCTTCGCGGTTGCGAAAACACGTACAAAAAACTCGTGCAACACGCTTATCCCAGGGTAATTGACAAAACGTTTCCGGATCGGGAATTGCCACAAGTTCTGAAGCTTCCGGACCATAACCAATATAATTGCGGTGGCGATCGAGGTATAAATTAGCCGTTGCACCGTAAACTAACTGAAAACCATTTTGGGCGATCGCTTCCCAGTGTTCCGCAGGGACACCTTTACCAACAATGCGACCTGTGACGGAAACAAATTGATAATATATGTACTGAATCTTAAGTTCATTGATCTTTGCTCGTACTTGCTTTACCAGTTCCGCACGACCTTCAGCATCAACATAAGCTTCCAAATCGGTCAGCGCTTCGACTCGTGTTAAGGTGCCAGTCACTGCCATGACTCCTAATACGCTTTTTTGTAGTAAAGCAATCTTGTTATAACAAGGCTGTATCTAGAGATACTTTCACTACTAGTTTCCGAATAGGTATCAAAATCGTTATCAAAAGACTCAAATTGAAAGTATTAAATAGAATTCTTCATAACTCATATGCTAAGGTTAGCAAGACTGCTTGTTCCAACTGAGTTACTGTTTCTGGAGCTAGTTGTCCTAAGCTCCGAATGAGATGGCTTTACTTCACCACGCTTCTGCTGGTTGGTCATTGTCGATCTTCTCGATCAAGCATTGCGGTATAATCACTTATTCCAACTTCGGCAAGCGCACGGTCTTCTTCTGCAAACTCAGTAGCAAGGGTTACTAACTGAGCAGGATCAAGCACAACATGGCGGCGTTTATCTCGAAACTTTAGGAATGCGATGAAGTCAGCTACTTGTTGCAGTTGTTCCTCTGTAAGTTGATCGAGGTCTTGCTTAAGAGCCTCACTGCTGATTGACATAATAATAAAACAAAATGATTATATTACTTTTAGTATAAGTTTATACTAATACAACTTTGATTAAATGTATGTCTTAACTAATTAAAACACGGCGAAAATAACCAGAATCTGAACCTACTGAATCAGCTAAGTTCGCTTACCAAATTTCTTCTCAATATACTACTATTCGTCATATCGCAAAGATACAAATTGCATCTTTGCTAACACGGAATTTAGCTCAGAATATTCTTTAGCATAAACTTGATTCAGCTTCTCTAAAATTTGATGACGGTTATATTTTTGTACATATGGTTGCAACGCTTTCGTATAAAGTTCATTGCGTGATAAACTTAGCTGTGCAGCCAGTGCTTCGGCTGCTTCAAAAACTGAATTTGGTAGAGATATAGCAGTCTTCATCGTGGTTTCAATCGTAATTACTCACAGTTTGTTAATATTTTGAGTACATAAAACAGGTATGGAACCATGAGCAAGGCATCTCGAACGAATTCTCCACGCAAGGTACTGTTATATCCTGGCGAGGATGGTTACTTTGTTGTTGAAGTACCTAGTTTGCCTGGATGCATCACTCAGGGAAAGACTCGTGAAGAGGCTCTTACCAATGCTGAAGAAGCCATTACTCTTTATATCGAAGTTTTGCAAGAGCGAGGTGAAACGATTCCAGATGATCTAGTTGAAGTTGTGCTGGTATGAGCAAACTGCCTGTCATCTCAGGTGCAGAATGTGTTAAAGCACTTAAGCAAATAGGTTTTGTAGTAGAGCGTCAGCGAGGAAGCCACATTATTCTGATACGTGAAGATCCTAGAACAACTGTTTCTGTACCAGACCATAAAGAACTTGATCGAGGAACTTTGCGGGCAATTATTTGGCAAGTTGGTTTGAGCGTTGATGAGTTTGTTGCCCTTTTATAAAAATGGTCAATGTAGATGAAGATCTCAGTACAGAAGGAATGTGTTACAGAAAGCACCTACTCCGAAAGTTGCCAAACAAGCTTCCTGATTAATGGCATTCACAGCATATTTTTCGGTATTGCTCGCGTTTAAGCAATGGATAAGAGTGAGATAGAGCATCGCAACCATGTACTTCGAAGATATTTCAGCGGGCGAGACTGGGATAGAAACAATAAATACACTCTCAAGCGCCAACTTGTTCTAAGCAGTCATCAACTACTACCTAATTATCCGTATGTGATTGAAGATGAATGGGAAGTAGAAGCAGGTCGAACTGACAAAGGACGCGGAGATTTGGTATTTACTGATGGCACTGGCTGTTTTGCTGTTGTTGAGGTAAAGTGGATTGACTTTGAAGGGGTAGGCACGAACTGGAACAACAAAGAGGGCGAGTAACCGCAAAAAACGACAAATGGTTGAAAAACAGGCTGTCAATTACGCCAATGTCTATGCAGAACTAGCCCTTGGAAAACTGAATACTGTGAAGCATGTAAAGGCATTCGTATTCACAAATGAGTATGCTCAACCTATATTTATTACAAACAAAGAGCTTTAAAGTACGTCGCAGTTTAGGTGTAAATCCGCTTTCATCAGCAGTACAGTTTCGTCCTACGAGTGCGGGATATATCTACGGACGTTATTAGCGTGTGGGTTATACAACGATGGATGAGAGTTTCTTTCCGATATTATGGACACAAAAAGGCGATCGCCTACTTTTGTTGTTATACAATTAACAGTCACGGTCAGTGGCTCCTACTCATCGTAAACTTAGTTAGCACCAGTGGTCTTCAGTTCACCATAACGTTGTACAGTTGATTCACAGATCCCTTAAGACGACTAAGTACTTTATCTTTTAAAGTCCTCTAAAACTTTAGAGATTGTAATTTCCAACTGGGGAACATCATCCTGAACTGCTTTCCAAATTATTTCTACATCCGTATTGAAATAATCATGAATCAGTTTATCTCGCATTCCGGCAATATCTCGCCAGGGAATATCAGGATATTGGTTTCTCACTTTCACCTATAATTTCAATCGCTCTTGAAACCGCAAACACCTTCTCTAAATTCTGCGAAAACGCTTCATATTCAATATTTGCTGTAAATTGCTCGATCGCAGCAACCGCATCCAAAATATCCTGCAAGTAGTCCTCAACTTGCCGTTTGATCGCAGGTAAACTACCTCTGCCAAAATTCGCTCGCCAATGCGAGGCTTTAATCCAGACTTATGCACTAGATCAACTTTGATGCCCAGATTATCACTGAGATAGTTTTCTAAATTGATAAATTTCAAAAGGCTTGGTGTCTCCGAAAACTCTACCAGCACGTCTATATCGCTGGTTTCTGTCTGTTCTTGTCGAACATAGGAGCCAAAAATCCCTAACTCCCGAACCTTGTAACGTTCTTGCAACAATGATTTGTGTTGACTCAGCCATTGCTTGACCTCCTCCAGTGTTTTCATAGGCTCTATCTTCTGCTTAAAGTCACAGTGTACGATCTAGCTTATCTTGCTCTATCGGGAAGAGAATTAGTGTATCAATTGCTTTAGATTTCTACTGAATAATGTGAGATGGCACTAATAATGACTCTCCTCAAACTACGTCAAATAAATTAGAAACACTTAAGACAAAACTTAGTAATAGGCTAACTGAGCTAGGACTTTGAATTATTTGCGGTAACGAATCATGCTCGAAAATTGTCAGCGATCGCGCTTTAGTATCTACCACCCAAACTTGGACGACACCAGCAAGTAGATAATCAGTTGCTTTCTCGGTCATTGACTAACTCTGGTACAACAGGACAAGGTTCATCCTCATTCCACGCTTGCGGTAGCTGTTCGTAAGACACATAGATCAGATCGGGAACAAGGAACCCAATCTTTTTGCTGTCGTTTTAAAACGACACCCCATTCAGGACGAACTCGACCGTATTTTTGTTGCTCGCACCATTGATTTAATGCTATTAACAGCCGTAGTTGCAATGTCGAACGTTTATATTTAGGTAATATTTTGGGTTTAAGTTGTCCCTCGACCAACTCGTAGCGATCGCTGTCTGGTAAATCCAGAAACTCCTGAAGGCTAAATTGATGTGCAGTACGATTCATCGCCATCACCATTGTATGGGAAATTCTTTTTCGGGAATCCAGCGGTGCCAAATTTCAGCTAGCTTACCTTCTTGAATTAATGCAGTAAGAGTATCGTCGAGCGATCGCAACAATTCTAAATTCTCTTGATGCACTGCTATCCCAAACGGAATGCGTGTCGGTACGCTAAACGCAATGCGCAAGTTTGGATCTAGCTTAGCAGCCGCAATTAAAACTAATTCATCATCTACCAACGCATCAATTTCACCTTTGCGTAACGCTTCTAGCATCTCTGGTAAAACGCGATCGCTACCAGGAAAAGGCACAATCTCGACATCACCAAAACTTTCAGCTAGTTGCAAGTTGGTACTTGTTGCTAATCCTCCTACACGTAACCCTGCTAAGTCAGCAGCCGAGTAAATTTCACTTTTTGTTTGAACTAACACAGCTTCATCAAAGAAGCCATACGGTTGCGTAAAATTGGCACGAGTACGGCGTTCTTCGGTAATTGCTTGATTAAACCAAACGACATCACACTGTTTTGCCGCTAAGGTTGGATAAAATTCAATCCACGGTATGTTTATCCATTCTGGCTCTAATCCCAGTTTGGCACATACTGCCCGTGCGACGTCTGGCTCGTATCCTAAACGTTCTCCTTCTAGATACGTCATCGGACGAGCATCAAAATTACTTGCGGCAATGGTTAGATAACCTGGTTTAACTGTTTTTAAGTTCATTTACTATAAAAATTCAGTAGTTCTGTTCGTTAATAAATTTCAATACATTGAAGCTAATAACTGTATTGAAAACTACATTTTACTTCTTATATATTGTTATTATAACAAGTTGAATCGATAATATTTAAAATGGCATTTCATCCTAAAAAATATGATAAAATTAACTACATTAGATATAAATAAGTTTAATAACGATGGTTTTTTGGTTATTCCTCAATTAATTGATGCTGACTTAGTGGCACGTTTAATTGCAAGAATTGAACCGTTGTTTTCGGGTGAGTTTGAAACAGGAATTTATCCTGATGAATGGTATTGGCGTCCTGGATTAAGCTTACCGGATGTTACTAGAGAAATGTGTAATGTTTGGAAAAGTGACTTAACAATTGCCAGTGTGGTTTTATCCGCAGAAATTGGGCGTTTGAGTGCAACTTTAGCAGGATGGAATGGTGCGAGAATTGGACAAGATAGCTTATGGTGGAAACCTGCTGGTGGTAAAGAAGTCGCACTGCATCAAGATGCAACTTATATTAAATACATCGATCCACCAGAGATGATCACGTGTTGGATTGCCTTAGATGATACCAGTGCCGATGCTGGTACGATTGAGTATGTGAGAGGTTCGCACAAATGGCGCTTGCTCGATCGCGTGGCAGAATTTCACGCACCTACTGGCGGATATCGCGCGCAAATGCTACAAGCTGCGGCAGAAATGGGAATTAGCAATCCTGAAATTGTGCAGGTAGAAATTCCGGCGGGAGGCTGCGTTTTTCATCACGGTAATGCGTGGCACGGTTCAGGGAAAAATACCAGAACCGATAAAGTACGTCGCAGTTTAGGGGTACATACACTCTCATCAGAAGCGAAGTTTCGTCCTACAGGTGCAGGATACATCTACGGACGTTATCAGCGCGTGGGCGATACGACAATGGATGAGAGTTTCTTTCCAATATTGTGGACAAAAAACGGCGATCGCACTCCTTTTTTAGCTGATTACTGCAAAGATGCATTAGCAAAGTCACGAGTTTTGGTAGGGTAGAAATGGATAATCGGTAATTGGTAACTGGTAATCGGGTGAGAATAGCTTGTTAGTCTGATTGCGGGAATGCGATCGCTAGATCATTTCACCAAACGTAAAACTTATCCTGCACCCTTGCTTCTCTTCATAGAGACCCTCAACTAAGACAGTATCATCAGCTACAAATCTGTCATAACAAGTTTGGTTTACTCGGAGACAGAGCAATTGGGAGTACGGCAGTGACGACAACCTTGACCCGAGGCAAAGCCCTAGCCGAGTTAGCCAAAGAATTACAACTCGATTTTTTTCTTGTATCTTACACTGACTTGTTGGGAGGAACCCGTGCTAAGCTCGTTCCCGCTGCGAAGATTACGACAGTAGAAAACGATGGAGCTTGCTTTGCGCCGTTTGCGAGTAATCTAGGTTTAGGACCTGATGCGCATGATATTGCGGCTGTACCCGACCCCAATTCGCTGATTGTGCTACCGTGGCAACAGAATGTTGGTTGGCTAGCAAGTGACGTATATTTAGATGGCGAACCGTTTGCTGCATCGCCGCGCGTCATTTTTAAGAAAGTGCTGCAACAGTGCGAAAATCTGGGTTACAGCTACAAAACCGGAGTTGAAGCTGAGTTTTTCTTACTTAAAAAAAGCGAACAAGGTTATCAAATTGCAGATACACAAGATACTGCCACGCGCCCTTGCTACGATCAGTTGAACTTGATGCGGCAATTTGAATTAATTTCCACACTCGTGGGATATATGGAAGAGTTGGGTTGGGAACCGTATCAGTGCGACCATGAAGATGCCAACGGTCAATTTGAAATTAACTGGACGTATAGTGATGCCTTGACAACGTGCGATCGCCATGTGTTTTTCAAGTACATGGTGAAAACTCTAGCCGAACAACGCGGTTTAACTGCCACATTCATGCCCAAGCCCTTCAGTCAGCTTACCGGAAACGGCGCACATATCCACATGAGTTTGTGGAATGACGGTCAAAATATCTTTGCCGACGCTACCGAAGAAATGGGATTATCAAATATAGCGTATGAATTTCTTGCAGGTGTTCTAGCGCATGGTCGTGGATTAGCAGCACTCTGTAGCCCAACGATTAATTCATACCGCCGTATTGGTGCAACAACAACTGCATCTGGTAGTACCTGGAGTCCCCGTTATATTTCTTATGGTGGAAACAATCGCACGCACATGATCCGCATTCCTGAAGGCGGGCGCTTTGAGTGTCGTCTTGTCGATGGTGCAGCGAATCTTTATCTTGCTTTAGCGGGTATTTTAGCAGCAGGGATGGAAGGAATGGCAAAACATCTCACAGCAGGAAAACGGCTAGATGAAAATATGTTTGTGCGAGGTTTAGAATTTTCTGATTTACCAACTCTACCAACAAGTTTACTCGAAGCCCTGCAATGCTTAGAAAAAGATTCCTTATTGATGCAAACTTTAGGAGAACAAGCGGCAAAAACCTTTCTCGATTTTAAATATCACGAGTGGAACAGTTACAATGCGCAAGTGACAAGCTGGGAAGTTGAGCAGTATGTTAACTGCTAAACTTGGGAAATGATACAGCCTCCGATAATTGGAATTACCACCTCTGGTCACGCTCAAACAAGTAGTTATTGCTTACCTAGTTCGTATGCAGCAGCCGTTAAAGCCGCTGGTGGAATAGCAGTATTGATTCCTCCAAGTGAACCCACAGCAAGCGAGATAATTTTACAAAGAATTGATGGAGTAATCTTCTCCGGTGGCGGAGATATTGATCCGGCAATTTACAACGGTGTCATGCATCCGACAATTTATAATGTCGATCCGGAACGCGATCGCGCCGAAATTGCCTTAGCCAAAGCCGCATTAAACTCTGATATTCCTATACTTGGTATTTGTCGCGGCTTAGAAATCCTTGCAGTTGCAACTGGAGGAACGTTGATTCCCCATCTTCCTGATGAGTATGGTGAAGTAGTAACGCATCGCGCTGAAGAATTACTATCAATTCAACATTCAGTAGATCTGATTCCTGATAGTCGTCTCGCCAAAGAAATCATCGGTACAACCACAGTCGATGTCGTCTCTTGGCATCATCAAGCTGTACGTACTATATCTTCAGAATGGCACATTACCGGATGGGCGGCGGATGGAGTTATCGAAGCCCTCGAACACAAGTATCACCCTTGGGCGATCGCATTGCAATGGCATCCTGAACTTTCGAGTAGCGTCGATCCTTTACAACATCGGATTTTCCAAGCTTTTATTGCCGCAACACGTCAAGTAGCAATGGCTAACTGCGAATATTAACAACAAACTCCTAACTTATGACTCAAGCTGCTAACCAACTACTCAAACAAGGAATTATCCACTACCAAACAAACGCATTTGAGGAAGCATTACAATCTTGGCAACAAGCGTTAAATTTATATCGCATAGATCGAGACTTGCAACGCGAAGGTGCAGCATTAGGAAACTTGGGTGCAGCGTATCAAGCTTTAGGAAATTTACCAGAAGCGATCGCGTGTTTTGAGCAACATTTAGGATTAGCGCAGCGCATAGGCGATCGCCAAGGTCGAATTAACGCATTATTAAACTTAAGAAACGCTTACTTAGCCCTTGATGATGCCACAAAAGCGAGTGAATACCACCAGCAGCAGTTAGCTTTAGCCCAAGAAATCTTAACTTCCTCTACCGCCGATAATTTTACAAAAGTCGCCACAATGCTTGGCTTAAACCCAATTGAAGATTTTGCGGGAGTAAATTTAAGCGGTGCTAACCTTAGTAATACAAACCTCAAAGCAGCAAATCTGCAAGGTGCTACATTGAGTTGCTGCAATCTGAGTTATGCTAATCTCAATTCTGCTAATTTAGCGCACGCAATTCTTAACAATGCCGATCTCAAACTTGCTGATTTAAGTCGTGCTAACTTATCTAGTGCTTGTTTAGCCGATGCTAATCTTAGCAATGCCAATCTCCGCGATGCTAACTTGCAAGGTGCTGATTTGCAAAATGCTGATTTACGTTGTTTAATGCCTCGTGCTAACTTTACTGAGGCAATACTAACGAGTGCTAACTTGTGTAGTGCATATTTGCAAAGTGCAAACCTGCGTGGTGCTAATCTCACAGACGCACTACTGCAACAAGCTGATTTAAATGGCGCAGATTTGAGTCATGCAAACTTAAGTAACGCAGACTTGACTCGCGTTGAACTTAATGATGTGAAAGTAGAAAACACTCAAATGCACAATGCCAAAGGACTTTCTACTGAGATGAAGCGTTACTTGCTAGAACGCGGTGCTATCGCTGACGATTGAGGAAAGAGCAGTAGTAGACATATGGCGATTGTAGCTGAGTTGTCAGGTTTTTTGAAACAAACCACAAAGTGCCCAAAGTACGCGAAGAAATTGCAGAGGTTCTCACATTGCGATGCTAACTGTAATAGGTGACTGTATTCCTTAAGGTAGATAAAAAAATATAAAAACGCATTAAATTAGCAAGAGTTTATCAAAATTAAGACGCATTAGACGCAATCGCTATGAATTCTGAATTTCAAGGAAAACGGGCACTTGTGACTGGCGGTAATAAAGGCATTGGATTTGCAATTTGTCAAGGGTTACTGCAAGCAGGTTTTGAGGTAATTATGGCAGCGCGATCGCTTGATAAAGCCAAAGCAGCAACGCAAAAGTTACCTGTGAATGCATCTGTGCGTGTTGTGCAACTTGATGTCACCGATGATGATAGTATTCGCCGTGCAGCAGAACAATTAAGTCAAGAAATTGACGCTTTAGATGTTCTTGTTAACAATGCGGGAGTCTACCCAGATCGAGGCGTAAATATTCTCAATGTCTCGCGTAGTATACTGCAACAGGCAATGAATACCAATACCTTTGGTCCCATTCACGTTACGCAAGCTTTCCTCCCATTATTGCAAAAAGCGACTCAAGCCCGCGTGATTAATGTTTCAAGTGGTTACGGGGAACTGAATGGATTATCTGCGGATGTCCCTAGTTATTGTTTATCCAAACTTGCACTCAATGGCGCAACAATTATGCTTGCAGAAGCGCTACAATCGCAAGGAATTGTAGTTTATGCGATGTGTCCTGGTTGGGTAAAAACTGACATGGGTGGAGAGAATGCACCGCGATCGCCAGAACAAGGCGCAGATACCGCAATTTGGTTAGCAACGGAAGCATCAACCGATCTCAGTGGCAAGTTTTTCCGCGATCGCCAGGAGATTTCTTATTAAACTTATCCACCTACTAACTGTTCAATATCCTCGACTTGGGTGGGTAAAGCTGCGGTTAATACCTCGCTTCCTGTGTCTGTAACCAGCACATCATCTTCAATCCGAATTCCGCGTACATCGGTAAACTGCGCCAAGAGTTCCCAGTTAACAGCATCCTGATACGCAGTGCGGACTTCGGGATTATTTAAAATTGCGGGAACTTGATAAAAGCCAGGTTCAATTGTCACCAGCATTCCAGAACGTAAAGGACGATCCAAACGCAGATATCCTAAACCAAAGCGATCGCTTCTTGTTCTTCCTGGTTCATACCCTGCCAAATCGCCTAGATCTTCCATATCATGAACATCCAAGCCGAGTAAATGACCGACACCATGCGGGAAAAACAACGCATGGACATCCCTTTCGACTAAGTCTTCTACGTTCCCCCGCAAAATGCCTAAATTCACTAACCCTTCCGCAATCGTCGTTGCTGCCAAAAAATGAAGATCGCGATACTCAACACCTGGAGAAACTTTAGCAATGCAAGCATCGTGGGCAGCTAATACAATATCGTAAATATCTCTTTGGGTAGATGAAAACTTACCCGAAACTGCCCAAGTCCGCGTCACGTCTGCTGCCCAACCTGTCGCAGTTTCCGCACCTACATCTGCAAGCAATAAATCTCCAGGGTTAATTATGTTGTGATAGCGATCGTTGTGCAACACTTCGCCATGAATCGTCACAATACTTGCATACGCACAACTCATATTCTCTGCGATAATCGCACTTTCCATCGCCGCGCGAATATCAGCTTCAGTTTTAGCACTCCGAGTTGCTACCATTCCGGCTTGATGTGCCTTTACTGTCACCGCCGCAGCTTTGCGTAATTCAGCTAACGCACCCGCATCGTGAATCAGGCGTAGAGTAATAATTGCTTTTGCTAATTCTAAATCAATGCCTTCTAACGGTCTTTCTGGCAATACCCAACGGTCGAGTAACTGCGTTTGTTCTGTCCAAGTCGCCGCATCTTGCACTGGAATTGTTGCTACTCCGGCTAAGTGTGCTGGTAATTCTGCCATGGGGAAAACAGCGTCAGCCCCAATTTTTTGAGCAATCTCTTCTTTTGTCGGTGTTTCTCCATGCCACAATGTATAACTAGGCGACGGATCGTCGATAAATAAAGTTAATTGCCCAGCTTCTAAACAAATCGCCGCATTTTCTAACGGTAGCCCAGCAAAATAAAGAAAATGACTGCTAGCGCGAAACGGAAACGTATTCGCCGCAAAATTACGCGGACTGCGACGCCCTGACCATAATACAACGGGTGCAGCAAAAATTTCAGCAAGTCGCGTCGCCGACGGCGATCGCCAAGAATATCAGCAAGGCTAGGAGTACCGTAACTATTCATACACCAAAGTAAAGTTCATCAGTTCTACTTCCACTCTTTCACTCACCCCTCTCTAACACACCATTGAGAAAAATATCCGCAAGTCCTTCTGCCATTTCTTGCATAGCTTTGGGAGATGCATCTGGTTCCATAAGTGTATTGTGACTAAAACCTGCGATCGCAAACATTCCCAAAAATACTTGCGCGACAATTTTCGGATTCATTTTGCGGTAAATTCCCCGTTCCATCGCGGTTTGAAAGAATGCTTCAGCAACATCCGTCATTTTGTTAATCACTTCGGCTTGAATGCGATCGCGTAGATCGGGGTGAAACTGCGCTTCCATAAAACACACGCGCATCATATCGGCATTTTTATGGAAATTCCACATCCGCCGCTGCATCACTTGTGCTACCGCCTTGTAGCTACCCATTTCGCTTAGTTCCGTGAGCAAATCGGTGAGAATTTCTACCCAGCCTTGCGTAGCAATTTCAATCAAAATCGCCTTCTTATTAGCAAAATGACGAAATAGCGTTCCTTCTGCAACGCCTGCTGCAACGGCTAAATCGCGCGTTGTCGTGCCATCATAGCCTTGACGGGCAAACAATCGCTGTGCTGCTTTTAAAATGCGATCGCGGGAAGATTCTTCAGATTGGGAAGGACGATGAAAAACTTGCATAAACTCAATGCCTGTATGATTGCAGTGCCACTTGTAGCGATATTTTCTACTATCACGCAGATTCCCCGCTGAAAGTGTAATAGATCGTTAACGGATCTATCCTGGAAAAGTACTTTTATTGTGACCTATGAGTTTGAAACGTTGTTGCCAATTGTTCTTACCTCATCATGTAAGATGGCGAATATTCACTTTCTTAATCATTATTTTATTTTCTTGGGCATCGTTGCCAGCAGTTGCCTTTGCCCGTACGCAAACACCAACGTCGGAATCGATCCAGCCTTATTTAGACCGCGTTATCGCTCAACTGAGTGAGTTTCGTTTAGAAAATGGCATAAAATTTATTGTTTTAGAACGCCATCGAGCGCCTGTTGTTTCGTTTCTTACTTATGCTGATGTCGGTGGCGCGGATGAACCTGATGGTAAAACAGGAATCGCACACTATTTGGAACATTTAGCATTTAAGGGAACGCAACGCATTGGCACAACTGATTACGCAGCAGAAAAGCCACTGTTAGATCGCCTGGATGAACTCGATGCCCAAATTCGTGCAGCGCAAGCTAGGGGAAACAAAGCGGAAGTCGCCCGCTTGCAGGCTGAATTTGAACAAGTGCAAGCACAAGCTCAGAGTTTTGTCAAGCAAAACGAACTAGGGCAAATCGTCGAACAAGCAGGTGGCGTTGGTTTGAATGCGAATACTTCAGCCGATGCAACGCGCTATTTCTATAGTTTTCCAAGTAATAAGTTAGAACTGTGGATGTCGTTAGAGTCGGAGCGATTTCTAGAACCTGTCTTTCGAGAGTTTTATGAAGAAAAAGATGTCATCTTAGAAGAACGGCGATTAAGAGTTGATAATTCTCCTATTGGTCAAATGGTGGAGAAGTTTCTCGATACGGCATTTACGAAGCATCCTTATCGTCGTCCGGTAATTGGTTACGAAGAAGATATCTGCAACTTGACGCGGCAAGACTTACAAGATTTTTTTGATACACACTATGTACCGAGTAATTTAACAATTGCCGTGATTGGTGATGTTGATGCTAAGCAGGTACAGCAGTTAGCAAAAATTTACTTTGGACGTTACAAAGCAAAACCTGCTCCCCCTAGTGTAGAAGTTTCTGAACCACCGCAAAAGCAACAGCGCGAATTTGAATTACGGTTGCGATCGCAGCCTTGGTATCTAGAAGGCTATCATCGTCCGGCAATTACCGATCCAGATCATGTTGTTTACGACATCATTGGTAGATTACTGAGTGATGGTCGCACGTCGCGGTTGTATAGATCTTTAGTTGAACGACAAAGATTAGCCCTTTCTGCCCAAGGTTTTAGCGGATTTCCAGGGGATAAGCACCAAAATGTCATGTTATTTTATGCGTTAACGGCTCCTGGTCATACTGCAAATGAAGTGGGTGCAGCGTTGAGACAGGAGATTGAACGGTTGAAGACAGAACCTGTCTCGGCTATGGAGTTGGACCGCGTAAAAACGCAAGCAAGGGCAGGATTATTGCGATCGCTGCAATCGAATATGGGTATGGCGCAGTTGTTGTTGGAATATGAAGTGAAAACTGGCTCCTGGCGCAATTTATTTAAGGAGTTGGAGGCGATTCAAGCAGTGACGGCTGCGGATGTTCAGCGCGTAGCGCAGGCGACTTTTACAGCTCAGAATCGTACGATCGGACGGTTAGTGCCGCAGGGTTGATACTGTTTTCCTTTAGGGCTGGTGCATATGGTGAGCAGAGGGCGCAGAGGAAGCAGAGGGGCAGAGGAGAAGATATTTGTAGCTCTTCTGAAGTGAAATGGTATTAGAGGCGAACCACATAGCCTGGAGTTGAAACCCCAGGTAAGCAGAGATTTAATAGTAAGGAATTTTGGGAATGTTGATGTATTGGGTTGGTACGAGTCGGAGTCAGCGGCGTGTTAATTGGATCGGGCTTTGGTTGGTGGCGCTGCTGTTAGTAGTAATGTTGCGGTTACCTGCAGTTGCGGGAGCGGTGCATTTTACTGAGTTGCAGTTTGCGCCGTTGCCAGAGGTACAAATACCAGAATATACGCGCTTCGTGACGGATAATGGCATGATTGTGTATCTGCTGGAAGATCGCGAATTGCCGTTGGTAAGTGGTACGGCGTTGTTTCGCACTGGACAGCGCTGGGAACCTCCAGAGAAAACGGGTTTAGCTGGTTTGACAGGAACAGTGATGCGCACCGGAGGAACGAAACAGCATTCTGGTGATGAACTTAATGAGTTATTAGAACAACGGGCAGCTACGGTAGAAACGTCGATTAGTACTGCTTCGGGTTCGGCAAGTTTCAATGCATTGAGTGAAGATCTTGAAACGGTGTTTGGGTTGTTTGCTGAGGTAATTCGTCAACCGGTGTTTGCGCAGGATAAGTTGGATTTAGCGAAAACGCAGTTGCGTGGAAGTATTGCACGGCGTAATGATGAACCTGGTAGCATTGCCCAGCGCGAGTTTCAGAAGTTAATCTACGGTGATGATAGTCCGTATGCGCGGATTCCTGAGTACCAAACGGTAGATAATATTTCGCGAGAAGATGTTGTGAATTTCTATCGCGAGTACTTCTATCCTAATAATATGATTTTGGGAATTGTGGGGGATTTTGACTCGCAACAAATGCGATCGCTTATCCAAAAGTATTTTGCCAGCTGGCAACCGAATCCTGGAATGCAACTACCAGAGTTACCAACAGTATGTCAAGCAAAGCTTGGTGGTATCTTCTTGGTAGATCAACCGCAACTAACGCAAAGTTATTTACAAATTGGGCATTTGGGCGGTCAATTTAATAGCCCTGATTATGCGGCACTAGATGTGATGAATGGGGTATTAAATGGCTTTGGTGGGCGGTTATTTAATAATGTGCGATCGCGTCAAGGTTTAGCTTACTCGGTGTACGGCGCGTGGAGTCCGCGTTATGACTATCCTGGTTTATTCATCGCTGGCGGACAAACGCGATCTGATGCCACAGTGTCGTTTATTCAAGCAATGCAAACAGAAATTGAACGCCTCAAAACAGAATTAGTCACGCCAGAAGAACTTGCTTTAGCGAAAGATTCTGTTCTCAATTCTTTTGTGTTCAACTTTGAAGACCCAGCACAAACTCTAACGCGACTTTTACGTTACGAATACTACGGCTATCCTGCCGATTTTCTCTTCCGCTATCGTCAAGCTGTCGAAGCCACTACGGCTGAAGATATCCAACGCGTCGCCCAAACTCACCTCAAACCGGAAAACTTAGTCACTTTAGTCGTAGGTAACGCCAGTGCAATTCAACCACCATTAACAGCACTAGCATCAGAAGTGACATCAATCGACATCACAATTCCTGAACCAGAACCTATTGCCACAAAATAAACTCATTAATTGGATTGTTTTTTATCAGAAGATGTGCAATATTCCTAATATTTATTGCCATCTTCATTCTTACTGAACAGACTTTTTTTGGCATAATTTACTTAAGTATTTTTTTATATTCCAGTCTGGAAAATATTATAATTTAATTTCAAATCTGTCTAAATTTTTCTAGTATAAATACTGATTAAATATTAGACTATAAATTCGTATAAAAGCTATGAAATAGTTTGTTAAACTGTAATAACCAATCATTTATTTAGTAGAAACATATAACGCTAATAAATAATTATTAAACGCATAGTTTATTGACTAAAAATTAATAGCAATTCCCACAAATAATCCCAACCAGATGTTCATAACTTAGATAGATGAACCAGGACATGCCAAAAACTAATCGCTTACCTGCCTTAAATAGCTTACTACTTATTTTGCTATTCTTCTCAGGCTTTGCTGCGCTAGTTTATCAAGTGCTATGGGTACGGGAATTAGGATTACTCTTTGGCAGCACAGCCCAAGCTGCTGCACTGACTGTGGCAATTTTCTTTAGTGGGCTTGCCTCTGGCGGCTGGTTTTGGGGTCGTCGCGCCCCTCACTTTACCTCTAGCCTGCGTTGGTTTGGGTATTTGGAAATGGGAGTAGCGCTAACTGCACTCGGACATTTTGTGCTGGTGGATGCCTATCACGTTCTGTATCCCATACTCTACGCAACACTCGGTCATTCTACCGTATTAGATACCCTAGCAAAAGCTCTCATTGCGGCAACATTGCTTCTTCCTGCCTCATTTTTGATGGGAGGAACTTTGCCATTAATGGTGCAACACTGCGTACGCTATCCCAATCAATTAGCAACAGTGGGTACTCGACTTTACGCCGTGAATACAGCTGGATCCGCATTAGGAACTTTAGCAACTGGCTTTGTATTACCTCTGGTGTTGGGATTTCGCAACACTTATTTGTTAGCTGTGGGACTGGATTTTACAGTGGGGTTTTCAGCAGTTTTACTGGCATGTCAACTGCATGACAAACACAGTTCAACAAAATTTACTCGCGATACTACATCTCTAGAACAACCACCGCAGTTTTTCCCACTACCTACGTCCTTAATTTGGGCAACAGCCTTTTTTTCTGGCTTTGCCACTTTGGGAGTTGAGGTGATCTGGACTAGGTTGTTTTCTCAAGTTCTACAGAACTCTGTCTATACCTACGCCCTTGTCTTGGCAACATTCTTGCTTGCCCTAGCGTTAGGAGCAGCGATCGCTAATGCCCTTTCATGGCTACACTATCCTACTCCAACCGCAATTCTTTGTGGACTGTTATTGCTAGCAAGTAGTATGACAGCATTTTCTCCTTGGTTATTTTATGAAGTGACCGACGGATTTTCTTATCTAGGGCAAGATCTAGGCTGGAGTGGCTATCTCCTGGCGATCGCCCGCGTGGCAGGACTCGTGATGTTACTCCCAGCTATGGTGCTGGGCACAGTATTACCATACCTCATGCGAATGCTCGAAACTCATCTTGAACATCCCAGCGAAGGCGTGGGACGACTGGTTGCGGCTGATACACTAGGTGCCATTTTGGGTTCTTTGAGCACCGGTTTCCTGCTACTGCCACAATTGGGAGCCTGGCGAAGTTTATTGCTGCTAGCTGCGGTTTATTTGGTAATTCTAGTAGCAATTGCCCTGACTCGTACAACCTTTACCCGCCTTATGACTGCTGGACTTGCTGTTACAGCAGCAGTCTTGTTAACTGGGATCAATTGGCAAACACTACCAGCAGTACCAATTCGAGTATGGGTAAATGACCGAATTGTGGAAATTCAGGAAGGATCCCATGCCACAGTTGCAGTGGTGGATGTATCCGGCGGAGGGCGAGCGATTCGAGTGAATACCTACTACACGCTTGGCAGTTCGCGCAACTTACACTTAGAGCAAAATCAAACAGTTATACCAATGATGACCCATCCCCGCCCTGAATCTGTCTTTTATCTAGGAATGGGTACAGGAATTACAGCAGGAGCTTCTTTGGCGTTTCCAGTCAAGCGAGTTGTTGTCTGCGAGCTATTACCAGAAGTCGTCTCGTTAGCTGAATCTCATTTTACCTCTTGGACACGAGGATTATTTGATGACGAACGGGTAACGATCTATGCAGAAGATGGACGCAACTGCCTCAGCCGCAGTCGCGATCGCTACGATGTGATTATCAGCGACTTATTTACCCCGTGGGAACGAGGAACAGGTAATCTTTACACGCTTGAAAGCTATCAAATTGCTAAGCAACGCTTGGAACCAAATGGTATCTTTGTTCAGTGGGTTCCCTTATATCAAGTGTCACAGCGCGAGTTAGGTATCATCGCTCGAACAATGACAGAAGTTTTTCCGCAGGTGGTGATGTGGCGCGGTGATTTGGCACCTGAACGCTCGATTATCGCACTAGTTGGGCAAAATCAGGCACAGCCACTTGCTCCACAAGCGATTATTCAGCACGGTCATCAATTGATGAATCAGTTAGCAGTAAGCGATCGCGCTACAGCTAATACAACCGATGAAGCATTATTAGCTCTTTTGCTGCGTTTATATGTCGGCAACATCACCACTAGTGGACTGTTCGATAACTATCCACTCAATACCGACAACAGTCCTTTAATTGAGTATCTAGCACCACAAACTCAGCGCCAGGTGCAAACCAAAACAGCCAGCTTTCTAATCGGCTCTGAGCGCGAGCGGTTATACAAGCAAATCTATTCTACTGTCAGTCCTGAAACTGATCCCTACCTTGCTAACCTGACTGCAAAACAATATGAATATGTGCAAGCAGGACGCAATTATTCTCTTTCTGCTCAGTTATCTGTCCAAGGCAACAGAGCGCAAGCTCGTGCTTACTTCGAGAAATTTCAAGCACTTTCTCCACCTAATACAACAGAAAACTTATCTCCAGCTAGAATGTTGCTAAGGCAGTAAATATTTATTATTTGCTCAACACTCCGCAAAGGTGCCATTCTCGCATTCAATCCACTGGCAATACTTGCAAAATCTTTTCCTGTAGCAACCTACTCAACCTTCAACTAATACAGCAATTAATTCTTTCACAACTGCGGAATCTGAATCACCTGCTGGCGGACAAACGCGATCTGATGCCACAGTGTCGTTTATTCAAGCAATGCAAACAGAAATTGAACGCCTCAAAACAGAATTAGTCACGCCAGAAGAACTTGCTTTAGCGAAAGATTCTGTTCTCAATTCTTTTGTGTTCAACTTTGAAGACCCAGCACAAACTCTAACGCGACTTTTACGTTACGAATATTACGGCTATCCTGCCGATTTTCTCTTCCGCTATCGTCAAGCTGTCGAAGCCACTACGGCTGAAGATATCCAACGCGTCGCCCAAACTCACCTCAAACCGGAAAACTTAGTCACTTTAGTCGTAGGTAACGCCAGTGCAATTCAACCACCATTAACAGCACTAGCATCAGAAGTGACATCAATCGACATCACAATTCCTGAAGCTGAACCTGTGGCAACACAACAAAATCGTTAAGTGCAATATAACTGAGTACTTAATACTTTTTGCCAGAAGATGTGTATTTTTACTAGATTTTGTATTACCATCTTCTTTTTTTATACACTTGTACTTACTAAGAATTTACCGCAACTTTAATTTATGCGTGTTTTTGCCCGATTTCTTTATCAAAAATTCATAGTTTGAGCTTGACTTTTCAATTAATCTCAAATTATCGGGCTTGAGGAAAAATATTCTCAATTCAACTTCATAATTGCTGCTATTTCCTAATATCATTTCTCGGGAAATAGTAGGTTTTTGCTGTCAAAAATTATCAGCTTTTAACCTGTTTTTATTTACTATCATAGGCAGGCACTTTATGGCAATCATTAGAGGAACTTCGGGTAACGACACTCTTGTAGGCACTCAATTCGCCGATACACTGTTGGGTTTTGCCGGCGATGACTTGCTGTTGGGTAGAAGAGGTAATGATGTTCTTAGAGGAGGCAGAGGAAAGGACACGCTTAGAGGTAATAATGGTGATGATACTCTCTATGGCGATGCAGGTGATGATGTACTTGAGGGCAATGCAGGTAATAATGTACTTTATGGCGGTCTAGGCAATGATCGGCTTTACGCCAGCTTTGAAGGGAATAACACACTTTATGGTGGTGGAGGTAATGACACACTCTATGGAGGATCTTATGGGGAAAACTTTTTGTATGGCGGTCAAGGTGACGATACTTATGTATTAGTCTACAACCCTAATACACAAATTATTGAAGATCCTAACTCAGGCATAGATACTGTCATTGTTGACTCTAGTTCTATTAATGAGTTGAGTGCGAATGTAGAGAATTTAACATTAATAGAGAATAATGATGCTTTTTTTGGTGTTGGAAATAATCTTAACAACACGATCGCTGGAAATTCACTGAATAACATACTTCATGGCAGGGCTGGTAATGACTTATTAATTGGAAATGCAGGTAATGACACTCTTGTCGGTACTGATGGAACTATAGGTGACAAAGACACGCTCACAGGTGGTAGTGGCAGAGATACGTTTATTTTAGGAAATGCCACAACTGTGTTTTATGACGATCGCAACAGTACATCTGCAGGATTGAACGACTATGCATTAATTACCGATTTCAATATCAATGATGATTTTATCCGTCTCAACGGTAAACGAACTGATTATTTCTTAAGCGCTTCTTCTGGGGAAGACAATTTACCAGCAGGAACTGCAATCTTCCGCAAAGTTAATGGAGAAGCGGATGAATTGATTGCAATTATTCAAGGAAATTCCTCACTGAGTTTGGATGGTAACTATTTTAAGTTTACTGATGATGAAATCGACCTTGCGACACTCAATGGTAGCAATGGCTTTGTGATTAATGGTGTTGCGACTAGCAATGCAGGAGATGTTAACGGAGATGGTTTTGATGACATCGCGGTAGCAAGTTATGTTGTGTTTGGTAAAGCATCAGGATTTAATGCAAGTATCGACTTGGCAGATCTTGATGGTAGCAATGGCTTTGCCATCATTGATGAACGTGACTCCACTAGCTTCTTTGTCAGTAATGCGGGAGATGTCAACGGTGATGGCTTTACTGACCTAATTATTGGTGCACCTAGTGCTATCTCTACATATGGAACTAGGACAGGAGTAAGCTATGTTGTGTTTAGTCAAGCATCAGGGTTTGGTGCTAGTCTCGACTTAGCAACACTCAATGGTAGCAATGGCTTTGCCGTTAATGGTATTTACACATCTGATGGTTTTGGCGCTTCAGTCAGTGGTGCAGGAGACATCAACGGAGATGGCTTTGCTGATTTGATTATCGGTGCACCTAATGCTAATCCTGACGGTAAACGTTATGCTGGGGCAAGCTATGTCGTATTTGGCAAAGCATCGGGATTCAGTGCCAATCTCGAGGCTGGGACACTTGATGGTAGAAATGGTTTTACAATTCCTGCCATTAGTGAGCGCGACTCTTTAGGTTCTTCAGTCAGTATTGCAGGAGATGTTAATGGTGACGGCTTTGATGACTTAATTGTTAATGCTCCCTTGGCTAAGTCTAACGGGCAATATACTGCACAAAGCTACGTTATCTTTGGAAAAGAGTCAGAGTTTGCCGCTAGTTTTAATTTGACGACACTCAATGGTAGCAATGGTTTTGTGATTAGTGGTGCTGGTGGAGAAGTGAGTAATGCGGGAGATATTAATGGTGATGGCTTCGCTGACTTGATTGTTTATGAACCTTTCGCTAAACCGCTGGGTCAATACAAATATGCCGGACAAAGCTACGTTATTTTTGGTAAAGCATCGGGGTTCGATGCAAATATCGACGTTTCAACGCTCGATGGTAGCAATGGTTTTGTTATTAATAATGTCGAGGTTAATAACTACTCACGCGGTTCTGTTAGTAATGCGGGAGATGTCAATGGTGATGGCTATGATGATTTGATTATTGGGGCACCAAATGTTCCTTCTAATGGACAAATTCGTGCCGGACAAAGCTACGTTATTTTTGGTAAAGCATCGGGATTTGATGCCAGTCTTGATTTAGCAACACTCGATAGTAGCGATGGTTTTGTCATTAATGGCATTAATGCATACGACTTCTCAGGAAGTTCTGTTAGCAGTGCAGGAGATATTGATGGCGATGGCTTTGCTGACTTAATTATTGACGCACCTGGTGCTAATTTTTTAGGTCAATATGATGCAGGAGAAAGCTACGTCATTTTTGGTCGCGACTTTACAAACTCTGTTACTCACCTGGGTACTGATGGCGATGATACTCTCATTGGCACAAATGGTGATGATATCCTCATTGGTGGCAGAGGGAACGATCGCCTGATCGGTGGGCGCGGTGCTGATGTCCTCTACGGTGGTGCTGGCGATGATACCCTCAGCTTTGGCGTACGCGATCGCCGTCTCGATGGCGGTAGCGGTACAGATACTCTCACTGTTGACATTAGCAACACCACAATTGACTTAACGACTCTACCCCGCAATCAAATTCGCTCGATTGAAATTATTGACTTGACTGGTACAGGTGATAACAACCTCATCCTGACGCGCTTAAATTTACTCAATCTTTCGGATACTACCAATCGCTTGATTGTCAATGGTAATGCTGGCGATTCGGTAACGTCTACTGGTCAAGGATGGATTCGTGGTGATGAAACAACACTCAATGGTATCACGTACAATCAGTTTACTGCTGGAGCAGCAACGCTATTAATTGGTACTGACCTCACGCAAACTATTTCTTGATTCAATCTCAATTAAAGTTAAAGCTGATATTAGCAATCAGACCGCGAAGGTGGTCTTTTTTTATGAGCCGCGCAGGGAGTCGCTAGGCTTTTAATCCTGACCCCTACTATTAGGAAGTAAACAGCAAGCGATCGCCTGGATGAGACGGTAATTGCGCAGCCATCAGTTGTTGAGCATAAGGATGCTGAAGGTGATGCAATTGTTTAAGATCTTCAACTGTTTCTACGATCGCCCCTTGATACATCACCACGAGTTTATTCGCTATGAAGGAAACTGCGGCTAAGTCGTGAGAAATAAACAAATAAGATAACTCAAACTGTTCTTTAAGATCTGCTAGCAAGTGCAGAATTTGAGCTTGAATCGTCATATCTAAACTCGCAACAGGTTCATCGAGAACAATCAACTTAGGCTTAAGCGCGATCGCTCTCGCAATGGTAACGCGCTGCAATTGTCCGCCGCTAAACTGATGAGGATATTTATCGATATCGGCTGCACGTAATCCGACAATTTCTAGCAACTGCTGGATTTGTTCGCTCATCTGCGTTGCCGACAAATTAAGATAGTTCCGCATCGGTTCGCCGATAATTTCACCCACGCTTAACCGAGGATTCACCGCACTCAAACTATCTTGAAACACAACTTGGAGATCGCGACGCAAAATTCGCCGTTGAGCGCGATTCAAATGTTTCAGATTTTTGCCTTGAAACCAAATTTCTCCGCGATCGGGTTGTTCTAGCCCTAGCACAATCCGCCCTAAAGTACTTTTACCCGCACCACTCTCGCCGACAACTCCCAGACAGCAACCAAGTTCAACCGTAAGCGAAACGTCTTGTAATGCCCTTACCAAGTGCTTTTGCCCCCACCAACCTTGCTGAACCTCATAGGTTTTGGACACCCTCTGAATCGATAACAGCGTCATACCTCATACCATTTCACTAAATAAAAACTACAAGTAACTTCTTCCTCTGCTCCTCTGCTCCTCTGCTCCTCTGCTCCTCTGCTCCTCTGCTCCTCTGCTCCTCTGCTCCTCTGCTCCTCTGCTCCTCTGCTCCTCTGCTCCTCTGCTCCTCTGCTCCTCTGCTCCCTCTTTGTAGTAACTTCAAAATGAAACGGTATCAGTCCTCACTTGCAAACGAGACGCAAGCAGCGATCGCGTGTAAGGATGTTGCGGTTGGTCGAATAGTTGCCTAACATTTGCTTGTTCGACAAATTCTCCTTGATACATTACGGCAACTTCATCAGCTAATTGAGCAATTACACCCAGATCGTGCGTCACCAGCAAAATCGCCGCATCATGCTGCTGTTGTAGATGTGCGAGTAAGTTCAAAATTTGCATTTGGGTAATCACATCTAAAGCGGTCGTCGGTTCATCAGCAATTAAAACCTGAGGACGCAGCGAGATAGCGATCGCAATCATCACTCGTTGCAACATCCCCCCAGAAAGTTGAAAGGGAAATTGCTTCCAAATCCGTTCTGGATGAGGTAAATTCACATCAGATAAACATCCAAGTGCAATCGACTTTGCTTCTGTTTTCGTTAAAGATTGATGCGATCGCAAAGTTTCCGTAAACTGTTGTCCAATAGTCAGAATCGGATTGAAAAAGCTAGCAGGATTTTGTAACACGACACCAATCTGCTGTCCGCGAATTTGACGCAAAGTCGTAGGCGGTAAACTCGTGAGATCTTGCTGCGACAAGCGAATCGTTCCCCGTGAAATTCGTCCTTCGCGACCTAGTAATCCTAAAATTGCTAAACAGATAGTACTTTTACCTGAGCCGCTTTCGCCAATAATGCCTAAAACTTTCCCTGGTTTGAGTTGAAAACTCACGCCACGTACAACAGGTGTCCAACTTGTTCCCTGCTGAAATTCGACTTGCAGATCTGTAACCGTGAGAACCGGATCAACCATTGGGAAGTGATGTTTCTACAGTAGTAGTAAGCGACGATCTTTGTTTAATTGTCCTACCAAAACGAGGATCGAGTGCATCGCGCAAGGCATCACCTAGCAAGTTGAACGACAACGCCACAATAAAAATTGTCAAGCCAGGATAAAGCATCAATCCTGGTTCGCGGCGGAAAAATTCGCGACCATCAGTAATCATAGCTCCCCACTCTGGAGTCGGTGGCTGAATTCCTAATCCCAAAAACGACAAAGCTGAAATTTGTAGAATCACCCATCCTGTATCTAAAGAAGCTAACACGGCAATTTCGGCAATCGTATACGGCAACAAGTGTTTGACCATAATATAAACGCTGCTCGTTCCCGATACGATCGCGGCTTTGATAAAATTCTCTTGCTTTAAGCTCAGTACTTTAGAGCGCACAATTCTGGCATACCAAGCCCAGTGCGATGCCCCTAAGGCAATAACCAAATTTACAGGACTCGCTCCCATAATACCAACGATCGCCAGTGCCAAAATTAAATTAGGGAACGACAAAAACACATCACAAATTCGCATCAAAACATTATCAACTTTCCCGCCGACGTAACCTGCGATCGTACCTACAATCAAACTAATACTCGTCGTGAGTGCGGTAACAGTAAGAGCGATCGAAAGAGAAATTCGCGCTCCGTAAATTAATCGTGACAGAATACAGCGCCCTAAATGATCCGTACCCAGCAAAAAAGTGGCACTGGGAGATTGCAAGCGCCGAGTGAGATCTACTTCTAAAGGATCGTGCGGTGCAATCAAAGGAGCAAACAAGGCGATCGAAGCAATGCAAAAGATAACTCCTACACTGAACCAAGCCGCTTTGTTATCCAACAATCGTTTTAGCAACAACATGATTCGCTTTACAAATCCTCAACTTTTCCTAAACGAATTCTGGGATCGAGGTAGCTGTAAGTCAAATCGACAATCAAGTTAGTTATTACAAAGAAAATTGCTGCCAAGCAGACATAAGCTTGAATCACCGGATAGTCGCGACTGAGAATCGACCTCACTGCAAACCGTCCAATTCCTGGCAAAGCAAACACATTTTCGACAATAACCGCTCCTGCTAAGAGATGCGCAATACTCATGCCAAACAACGTCACCACAGGAAGCAAAGCGTTTCTTAAAACGTGTCTGCCCACAACAAAACGCTCTCTTAACCCTCTAGCACGCGCGTAGAGAACATAATTTTGGCTCAAGCTATCCAACATACTATTGCGCAACAACCGTGCATAAACAGCAGCAGGAGACCATGCTAGCGTGATTGAAGGCAGTACTAAATGAGTCCAGTTACCCCGTCCCATGACTGGCAACCAACCTAATTGAAAGCTGAAAAAATACATCAACAAAAAGCCCAACCAAAAGTTAGGTAATGCCGCTCCCACATAAGCAAATAGACGGCTAGCATAATCAAAAATACTATCTCGATAAAGCGCCGCCAAAACTCCCAAAGGAATGCTGACTAGCCAAATTAAAACGGTAGTGCTAAGAGTTAGTTCTATAGTTGTTGGCAAGTAGTAAAAAATTTCTTGTAGCACCGGTTGCCCAGTAACGAAGGATGTGCCAAAGTCAAGGTGAATGACACGCCACAACCAATTGAGATACTGAATTGGCAAAGGACGATTTAGCCCCAATTGCTCTCGCATCGCCGCGATCGCATCTGGCGTAATTGGCACTTCGGAAATTCGCAAAACGACAACCGCCGGATCGCTTGGCATTAATTGCACGAGCAAAAATGTCACCAGTGAAATCCCCAGCAGTACTGGAATCAATTGCAGTACCCGCCGGACTGCATACAACTGGGTAAACTGCTCAAACGGTCTTAACCATGAGTAATACTGGGTTGTCATCGTTTGGTTAACTTGTTGAGCGGAACCTGATTTTCTTGAGGCATAAATTCAAATCCACCGATATTTTCTTGCAATACCGCAAGCTTCGTTGAATAAGAAATTGGCAGATAAACGGCTTGCTCGTGTAATGTAGTCAGAATGTCACGGTACAATTGCTGCCGCGTCGCTGAGTCTGTTGATACGAGTACCTCGGCAATTTTTCGATCGATCTCTGCTTTCATCGGTAAACCTGATTGTGCCTCATAGTCAGCATGAGAAGGCTTGCGCATCGATGACACCATTGCGTGAGGTTCGTAGGGCGGTCCCCAAGTATTATTGAAAATGAGGTGAAATTCGCCGTTTGTTTGGCGATCGAGCCATGCTTGTCTTTCTTCTCCCAACAGCCGCACATCAATGCCAACTTGCCTTAAATCAGCTTGTAAAGCTTCTGCGATCGCCCTGTCAATATTATTGAGCGCATCAAAAGATAGTTCCAAAGTTAACGACTGACCATTTTTTTGACGAATGCTTCCCCCAGCGGGTAATGTCCATCCTGCTTCATCCAACAAAGCCCTAGCGCGTTGTACATCATAGGCGTACGGCTCTAGCCCAATATCAGCATAGGGAACTTCATCAGAAAAATACGTATCGGCTCGCCGTTCGGTATTATAGAAAATTGCCTGAATCACCGCATCTTTATTGAAGCTGTGCTGAATTGCCTGTCGCACTGCTAATTCTTGCGTTGGACCGCGACCAGAGTGAATAGCGATCGCCCTCGTGCTTAGAGGTTGCGAAACTTCAGTTTGATAGCGACCAGACTTCTGCAACCGCTCAAAAGCATCTAAACTAATGACACCATTACCATAAATCAAATCCAACTCTCCACTTTCAAACGCCACTACCCGCGTTTCGCCATCTGGAATCACCCTGACGGTGACTTGTTCTATGGCGGGCAATTCGCCCCAGTAGTTTTCATTACGCCGAAATACAGCAACATTATCTCTACTGTATTCCGTCAGTATCCACGGTCCTGTACCAATCGGTTGCTTAATGCCATCAGCGGTTGTTCCTGATTCAGGAAAGGCTGCGGGCGAGAGAAACCTCACTGGACGAATCAGCGTTAATTCTTGTAAGGCTGGATAATAGGCATTTTTGAGATAAATTCTTAGCGTATACTCGTCTTCTGCTTCAACGCGGTCGATTTGCTGAACCAGTTCTAACCAATCATGCGCTTGCGCATTTGCCAAGATTTGGTCGAAATTGAGTTTAGCCGCTGTAGCATTAAATGCTTCTCCATCCGAGAACTGTACGCCTTGACGCAGTTGAAAAGTTATCACCCTGCCATCAGGCGAAACTTCCCAACTTTCAGCCAAACCAGGTAAAATTTCACCACCCCGCCCATAATTCACCAATGACTCAAAAATCATATCTTGAGCAAACATTTGACTAGGACCATACAGGTGCGGATTAAGTGGTCCTACATCTTGAGACCAAGAAAAGACAAGATTTTCTTGTCGATTTCCTGCTTGTGGTTGCGTACAACCAGGTAATACAACCAATGCTCCGATCGCAAGAGGTAGTAAAACCTTACCTAAAAAGTTCATACACTCACTAATACTAGTGGCAGCGAATCTCAAACTAGTAATCAGAATATTTTTTACTTATTCTAGCTTTTAATAATCTCATATTCACTTCATTTTTGGCAATTCAAATAATAGCAATTTTAGCCAGTATCCCCCCAGGGAGTATTTTCTTTACCGGAATTAGAATGATAGGCTTTGATTTCTTATATGCCGATCTGAACAACTTATCAAACGTAATCTTACAGTGAGAATAAACTCATGACGAGTAAAATTGTTGACACTTGGCTAACTAATTCTCAAGAAGAAAATGCCATGTTTGACGATCATTATCCATTGTGGAAAGTAATGATTGAGCGCATGACTGAAAAAAGCTTAGAAGGCAAAACTATCCTTGATTTTGGCTGTAATCAAGGTGGGTTTTTACGAGTTTTGTATCAACACAAGCCTTTTCAAAAAGGAATTGGAATTGATGTAGCGCGACAAGCTATTCAAATTGCCAATGAAAATAAGGGAAATTTACCACTAACTTACGAAGCTCGCGATAATTTAGATCCATTTCAATCAGAAATTGATGTTGCCTTTAGTCATGAAGTTTTGTACTTGATTCAAGATTTACAGCAACACGCTCAAAAAATGTTTGATTGCTTAAAATCTCAAGGAGTGTACTACGCTGCATTGGGATGTCATTCAGATAATCCTTTGTGGACAAATTGGAAAAAAATGATTGAAGCAGAGTCTAATATTGAGGTGCAAAACTACAGCTTGAATTTTATTGCTGATACATTTCGCGATGCGGGCTTCACTGTTTTTGCTCAAAAGTTTATGTTAAATGACTTTATGCTAATGAAGGAAAGTAATAGCTATTTCCCCAGTGTCATTGATTCTCTTAACTACTATTGGGATTACAAAATTTTGTGGAAGTTTGTGAAACAATAACAATACAGCTAGCTTACTACTTCGCTGTACTAGTTTAGATGAGGGGAAAAACGCGTTTTATCTATTACCTACTCTCCCACCCTGTACTAAAGTGCGGGCTAACAGTTAAAGTCTGATGAATCAGACTGAAACAGTCTTTCAGTCCACTTTGAGTGGGCTTGAGATATAAGCGTGGGAATTAATTCCCAGGCGCATTGTCGGGTTAACTGAGAATAATGCAACTCAGTTAAAGCTACTAATCATTCCATCAGCTAGCTTACTACTTCGCTGTACTAGTTTAGATGAGGGAAAAGACGCGTTTTATCTATTACCCACTCTCCCACCCTGTACTAAAGTGCGGGCTAACAGTGAAAGTCTGATTCATCAGACTGAAACAGTCTTTCAGTCCACTTTGAGTGGGCTTGAGATATAAGCGTGGGAATTAATTCCTAGGCGCATTGTCGGGTTAACTGAGAATGGTGCAACTCAGTTAAAGCTACTAATCATTCCATCAGCAATTGCAAAGCCTTTTCCTTCATCTTCTGAAAAATATTGTAAAATCCATTACTGCGCGATGGTGTCAGGCTCGCATTCAATCCAGTATCTTTAATGAACTCTGGCGAGACTTGCAAAATTTCTTCGGGTGACAACCCACTCAAACCTTCCACTAATACTGCAACTAATCCTTTTACAAGCGCTGAATCCGAATCACCTTGATACCAAACTTTCCCTCGATCTATTCCCGCAGTGATATACACCTGCGATACACAACCTGGGACTTTATTTTCTGGAATTTTATCGCTTTCGGGAAATTCTTTTAGTCGTTTAGCATACCACACTAATTGTTCGTAACGTTGTTTTGGGTTAGAAAGTCTTTGGAAGCGCTGCACAACACGCGCAAGTGAATCTGGTAAAGGCGCTGCGGTAGAAGCCATAGCTGCTAACGATAAGGATTATCATTATTTTAGTTTGCAGGTAATTTGATTAAAAAATCTACACGCGATCGCACTCGTTCAAATCATCCATCTGTCGTTTCTAATTGTGTCTCCGGCTTACGAGTGTACCAATACGCCCAAGCAATTAAGACAGCTTGTAGTGGTAGCCTCGCCAAATACAGTAATTGACTATGAGGAATTCCCTCAACTTTGATGTTGTGTATAGTCATGTAAATATTTGCTGGAAATACCCCGATAAATAACGCAATTAGACACCATGCTGCTATCACACTTACACTAGGAATCAATAGCCCAATACCACCAAGAATCTCAAATACACCACTCAAATAGACTGAAGCAAAGGGCGGAAATGGTGGCGGTACAATTCGCGCATATTGTTCAGGACGAATAAAATGCGTAATGCCGACAATCACTAAAGATACAGCAAGAACGCCGCGCAAAATCTCCTTACGGCGATGTGGGTTGTGCGTAGAAGACATAAGCAACTAAAAATGCAGACGATTCACACGGTAGAGCAGTGTCATCCACACTTACGTCTATCCGAAGTAGGGATATCGCTGTCTTCTCCGCTTTATTTCGTAATTTCTACTTGAATCACTCGACTGAAGTTTTTAAAAACAGCAGTCAGAAGAAACCGCAAATATGTCCCCTATCAAGGTAAGCGATCTGGGTAATTTGCAAAGCGAGTCAAACAGTAAATCTCCTCAGTTACTTTAATTCCCTGTCCCCAACTTTTTAAATCTTTGGGATTATCTATTCCTCACTTGAACTCCGCATCAGTATCAGTTCTTGATACAGTAGCGTCTTTCTTTGTCTTTTTCGCTCTTTATAGTTACATTGAAATAACCTAAGCCCGACGCAACAAAATAAAATGACGCCGAGGGCGATAAATAATACCTTCTTCCTCAAATCGCGCTAGCATTCGCGTTACAGTAACGCGTGTTGTACCAATCACTTCGGCAATTTCTTGATGCGTCAATCGCAAATCAATTAACTGTCCTTGGTCAACGCTACGCCCAAACTTGCTAGCCAACCAAGCTAAAAGTTGCAGTAAACGATTGGGTATTCGTTCGTGGCGGACAATACAGAGTAACTCTTCTGCTTGCTGCACGTTCCGTAAAATATTATCAATGATCTGACACCACTGTATAGCGGGAACATAAGTCACCTCGACACTCGTTAAGCATTCGATTTGATAAGGTTGAATGCGAGATAAAGGCTGACCTATGATATCTCCAGCACCCCAATAACCAAGTGTTACTGTTGTACCTTCTTCACTCCAAGTTAAGCTACGTACTGCCCCGCGTTCAATACGTAGTAGGACATTTGGTTGCAATGGAATTTTGTCGCCACGACTGAAGGTGAACTGACTCCAATGAGTCGGCGACGTTGGGATGTGAGTTACAAAAGCCATAGCATTTGGATTTAAAAGTGAGGAGTGCAGATGTTGCTTGGAATTGAGTATAGATTCGTTGACTTAAAAATGCAAGCTAAATGAAAAAAATTCTCAATTAATCTTTTGATGTTCTTTACGCTCCAAAAAAATGATACGAAGGGATAAGACCAAAGAAAGATGACAAAGGAAGCCAAAAAGCCTTTTTTATAGCGAAAAATTGCGATAACCAACCTTTAGTAGCTTGTTGTCACTGTGTAATTAACAGTTTTAAACTGTACGCGATTAGCTTTGGGTTCAAACAAAGTGTAAATAGCAATTTCTGGCAACTTGCCAACACTTCCCACCCCAATCACTTGGCATGGCTGTGCGGCGATCGCATAGGGTAACATTTGCTCATCCAACGTCGTAATACTTGATGTCATTGAACCGGATTGCACTTGATACTGAAACGCTAACCCCGAACGTCCACAGAACAAAGTTTTCGCTTCTCCACGTAGCAGGCGATCCAACATTTGCGGTGCAGGTGTTTCAGGAGTTAATTCATCATCAACACCTAAAGTACTGCCATGAATCAATAAACAATCCAAATCATGAAAGCCAAAATCAAGTTGGCGAACCCATTCTACAGTTTGACGAGAAACAGATTTCCACAATAATTCGACAATTTCAACACCATATTTTTGAATTAAGCTACTCGCATCTCCAGTCGCACCCACTCCATGCAAAATTAAACATTGTTCTTCCCACCATCCTTTGCATACTTGAGGTTGCAATTCCCCCTGACGAGGATTTCGAACGCGCTGTACCAGTTTTTCACAGTCTGGGTGCGGTCCTACCAAATCTCCTAAAATATAAATTTCTTCTACCGCGCTTTGAAGTTTAATATCCGCAATTACAGCTTCATAAGCCGCTAAATTACCCTCAACACCACTTAAAATTGCCCAGTAACCCATTACCAATTACCCATTCCCCATTACCTACCGCGCGCATACGTGAGTAGGATCTTCAGCTTTTTCTGCGTACTCCAATCCTCTTGCTAACCGCCAAGCAAAAATCGGCGGTAAACCTTTTTCGACGATCGCTGCACAAGTTTTTTGGTAGTCGTAAGCAACTTCGCGCAGCGCTACTTGTTGCGTCTCGGTATCGTAGAGAACATAAGTTGCATTCGGACGTCCGTGACGCGGTTCGCCAACTGAACCGACATTCACAATTTGCTTGAAAGGTGCTGTAAAATTCAAATGTTGTTCTGAATCGAGGCTAGGACCAGTAATTCGAATTTGCAACTGTCCATGAGCCAGCGATCGCACGTATGGTACGTGAGTATGTCCGCAGAATAGCACATCCGCCCCTGTCGCAAGTACGCGTTCCATTGCGACAAAAGCATCCATATCAGGTAACAGATACTCATGCGCGCTATACGGACTACCATGAACGAAATACAAGTTACCCTCGTGCAAACTATGCGGTAACTGCGCTAAAAACTCGCGTGTTTCTGGTGTAACTTCCTGATTTGTCCACGCATGAGCCGTCATCCCCCGTTTTTCGGCTAATAATGAAGGATAACTACACTCGCAAGCATTAACTCCTTCGACAACATCTTCATCCCAGCAACCCGCACATGTGGGAATATTTAACGTGCGGATGCGTTCGACAACTTCATTTGGATAAGGACCATAACCAACTAAATCGCCAACACAATAGATTTTCTCAGCGTTTTGTTGAGTTATATCGGCTAAGACTGCATCCAATGCGGGTAAATTACCATGAATACACGACATAACAGCTAATCTCATACCATTGCTTCCTCATGTAGCATTTCTTTCACTTGTTGTTGATAGTGGCGAATCGCAGCATCCGATAAACAACAATCTTGAAAAGTTTGGGCGATCGCATCTTCATTTAATTGATTTCCCCAAACTTCAATTCCACTAAGTCGCTGCGGTCTTCCTTCCAGCCAACGTGGTAGATTTAATTCATCAAATTCTTGCGGTTGCATCCCTGCAACAAAGTCACCATAAACAGATAACCCATCCGCCAGTTCAAAGATTCCCTTAGCGCGCGATACTGTACCATAAGCGCCTTGAGTTAGTTCGTACCAAAAAACCGCTAAACTATCAGGATCGATGACATGACCCGTCGTATTCGCAACCCATAACGAAGTTGCTTTTGTCGCAGTTGATGAACCCTCAACAATCTCATCCGCCCATTCTTTCCAATCAGCATCCCCCCCAGCAGGCACAATCGCCACGCGATAGCAGTTGAGAGTATCAAGAATCGGGGATAACTTGGCTAAGTCTAAGTGATATCCTAGCTCCAAGTAAGCCGTCACACCTGAAGCAAGTAAATTCCAAAATTGTGCTTGTTGGTCGTCAGCTAAAAATTGCACGTGAGGAAACTCTGTTGCTAAACGAGTGCGGTCAATTCCAACCCGCGTTGCTGGTGAAAAATACAAAGTTGGTTGTTCTGTAAATTGCTGGCGAATCCAATTTGTCTTTCCTACGCCAGGAAGACCAGCCACCGCAGTAATTTTTTGCATTGCGTTATGATAATGATTATCAATGCATAAGCATTATGCCACAAAGATGAATTCCTCAACTACGAATTACATAGACATTGCCGTCATCGGTGCGGGACCGCATGCGATGACTGTGGTAACGCATTTATTGCAAAAACGCCCGCAGCTACGTCAGCGGTTACTAGTTTTCGACCCCAATGGCACTTGGATGCGACAATGGCAAAATCAATTTGCTGCCTTTGAGATTCCGCATTTACGATCGCCTGCGGTGCATCATCCCGATCCCAACCCGTATGCTTTAAGACAATTTGCGCAATCGCGATCGCGCGAACTTTATCCGCCGTACGATCTGCCAGGAACCTTATTATTTCAAGATTTTTGCCAAGAATTAATTCGTCGTTGGTCATTACAACATCACGTTGTCGCCGCTCAAGTTGTTCGTATTGAACCGATTAAACAATTGCGATCGCGCTTTCGTCTCTGGTTAGACAATAATCAATCAATTGTTGCGCGACGCGTCATTCTCGCAACAGGTAGCGGTACGCTGCAAATTCCCACTTGGGTACAAAAAATCGCAGCATCCTACCCACACGACAGACTTTGCCATTCGCGTCATGTCGATCTGCGTCATTTACAACTACACGGAGAAACGATATTAATCGTCGGTGGTGGCTTAACCAGCGGACACCTAGCTTTAGGCGCGATCGCTCGCGGTGCTAAAGTTATACTCATGTCCCGCCGCAATCTGCAAGAAAAACTCTTCGATGCCGATCCAGGTTGGCTAGGACCAAAATACCTCAAACACTTCTGGGCAGAACCGGATTGGGAAACTCGCGCCGAATTAGTTCAACAAGCAAGAAACGGCGGTTCTCTGACACCTGCAATGATGCTGCAACTGCGCCGCGCTCAACGTCAAGGAGATATCACATTATTGGAGAAATGTCAAGTAATATCTGCTACATGGCATAATGCTTGGCAAATTTGTTGTGACGACAGTAGTCAACACGAGTGCGATCGCATTTGGCTCGCCACAGGAACCAAAGTCGATATCACCGCCGAACCTTTACTCGCAGAAATCATCGAACGCTATCCGATTCCTATTGCAAAAGGCTTACCAGTCCTTGATAAATACTTGCGCTGGGCGGGTTGCGAATTATTCATCACCGGAGGATTAGCCGCGCTCCAAGTTGGACCTGTAGCCCGTAATTTATCTGGTGCCAGAATGGCAAGTGAAAGAATTATCCCCGCACTGTGGAAACCCAGCATTGCTTTTTCCCACTAAGCGATCTAGCTTGGCAACAAATAGCAGGGGTCACAGGTCAGGGTTAAACTCCCCTCAAAAAAGACCATTATGAGTTTCTACAATGTCCTAACTCTATTGACTAGAGCTGTATTAGAAATCTGTGAAGACGGGTTGTGTCTATGTAGTTGCAGTTTCAACCGCCAGACACCAATAAACCTAACCCATTTGTCCGGTTCGCAATTACGCCTGACCCCTGACCCTTGTCATCACCATCAAGCTATATAAATTTCAAAATAAATTTGTATATTAATTTTATAAGTAGGAGAACTACGTATACCATCAGAGGTAGATAATAATTATGCAGCCTACTCGCGAAATATTGAATTGATGTTTACTCTTGAACCAGCCAAATGTCCTCCGAGGGCAGAAATTGGACAAATGAGCCGCATCTTAGTCGTCGAGGACGAAGAGTTAATCCGCGAAATGCTAGTTCTCGCGCTAGAGGCTGAAGGTTATGCGATCGCAACTGCTGCGGATGGCAGAACAGCATTATCCATGCTGCAAACTACCGAGGCAATTCAAAGCGAAGTTCCGTTCGATTTAGTCGTATTAGACTTGATGCTACCGCAAATCAACGGTCTCGATGTCTGTCGCCTACTCCGCCATCAAGGAAATCAAATCCCCATCCTCATTCTGAGTGCAAAAGGCAGCGAAACAGATCGCGTCTTAGGTTTAGAAGTAGGAGCTGACGACTACCTTACCAAACCTTTCAGTATGCGCGAACTCATTGCTCGATGTCGTGCTTTGTTACGTCGCCAGCGCTTCAATAGCCTACCGCAACTACCGCTACTCCAGTTTAAAGATGTCACGCTCTACACGCAAGAATGTCGGGTTACTGTACGCGGTGAAGAAGCAAGTCTCTCCCCAAAAGAATTTCGTCTACTCGAACTATTCATGACATACCCTCGCCGCGTTTGGTCGCGCGAGCAATTACTCGATCAAGTCTGGGGCGCAGATTTTATTGGTGACAGCAAAACCGTTGACGTACACATCCGTTGGCTACGCGAAAAATTAGAAAAAGACCCCAGCCACCCCGAATACATCATCACTGTACGCGGCTTCGGCTACCGCTTTGGTTAAGATACGAGTAAGTGACTGGTGGCTAGTCGTGAGGGATTGGTTCTTTGCACGAAAGCCTGTGGAGCGTCCCCCAACCGCTGACTCACATTAACTCATTTTCTGCCAAAACCGATAAGCTAGTAGCAGATAGGTAAAAAAAGCTATGAGCTTTGAATGGCGTTGTTGGAATTCTTATTGGGACTGGCGATAGGACTGGGAATTTGGTTTTGGCAATGTACCAGATTCCAAAAAAAATTACAGCAAGTGTTGCGCAGGCTTCCTTCTGAAGCTACAGAAATTTCGCTACCTTCGATTAATTTACTGCAGCGAGCAATCATTAGACAAAAAGAGCAAAACGCCAAGTTACAAGCAAAAATTGACTTGAGCGAATATCTCTTAGAAGTTGCGCCTATAGGCTATTTAGAAGTAGATGAAGAAAATCAATTGCTGTGCTGTAACCCCCAAGCGCAGCAGTTATTGAATATCCAAAAGTGGAACCCACAACAATTGAGGCTACTTTTAGAGCTCGTGCGATCGTATGAATTAGACCATCTGATTGACAAAACCCGCAACCAGCAACAGCCACAAGTCAAAGAATGGGTATTTCACCCAGCTTTTACAAATACCATGTCCATCGGCGAAGCTCAACCCCGCACGTTACGAGCGTTCGGCTATTCGTTACCAGAAGGAAGAGTCGCTGTCTTTATTGAAAATCGCCAACCATTAGTAGAACTCGCGCAATCTCGCGATCGCATGCTTTCCGATTTAGCCCACGAATTAAAAACACCACTTACCTCAATTCGTCTTGTCGCCGAAACTTTGCACGATCAGCTACAACCACCACTTCAGCGTTGGGCGGCGCGCATCCTCCCAGAAATTGACCGCTTGATCAACTTAGTTCAAGACTGGCTAGAACTCAATCAACTCGAAGCTAACGGTAAATTAAATCGCCAAAATGTCGAAGTGCGATCGCTCATCAACAGGGTGTGGGAAACCCTCGAACCTTTAGCGCAAAATAAACAAATACAATTAAGTTATTCTGGTCCCGAAGTTGTATGGCTCAACGCTGATGAATCGCGACTTTATCGCTTGTTCTTGAATTTATTTGATAACAGCATCAAATACAACCCTCCCACCGGAAAAATTGACGTCAAGCTCAGTATTATCGCAGCCGAGCTCCAGATCGATATTATTGATTCTGGTCCAGGTTTTCCCAGCAGCGATTTACCTTATGTGTTTAATCGCCTCTACCGAGGAGATCCCGCACGCACGCGTCAGCAAGCTCCTTCAACCGTTCCAAGTTATTCTATCAGTTCAGGTTGTGGTTTGGGCTTGGCGATCGCCCGCCAAATTGTTTTAGCACACGGCGGAACAATCAAAGCAATGAATCATCCGCAAACAGGTGGCGCTTGGTTACAAATTCTGCTTCCAGAGGTATTAGCGAATCCTCAAAATTAGCACTAACATGAAGGTACCACACAACCAAAATCTTGAGCGCAAACATTGCGAAGCGTGAATGTTAATTCGAGTTCGGAGCGCCGCCACTTTGAACGCCGCCTCAAAAGCTTAGAGCGTGATGTTCTCCGCATGGGAGCTTTAGTAGAAAATTCCTTTAGGCTGAGTCATCAAGCATTGTTTGCCCGCAACTTAGAAATTGCCAAAGAACTCCCCCGCCTGGATAAACAAATCGATCGCTTCTACAAACAAATCGAGTTAGAGTGTGCGGCATTACTAACATCAGAATCTCCCGTAGCACAGGATTTACGTTTACTAAGTGCCTTCATGCAACTTGTCCGCGATTTGGAGCGCATCGGTGATTATGCCAAGGATTTAGCCGAAATCGCCATCAAACTTTTTCGTTATCCCCCACACTACTGCATTCCTCAAATCGAAGCAATGTCGCTTCACGCGCAAGCAATGCTTGCCACTAGTTTAGTTGCACTTGCAGATCTCGATGCCGATGCTGGAAAAGCAGTCAAACAGCTTGATGACTTCGTAGATAACTCTTATGACACACTCTACCAAACCTTAGCAACCGAACGCGATATTCAAGGTGTTGTCGAACCAATTTTGTTGTTAGTACTAGTCATTCGACATTTAGAACGCATGGCAGATCATGCAACTAATATTGGTCAAAGAGTAGCCTACATTGTCACTGGTCATAGATCTTAGCACAACTTTGTTGCAGGATTTTTGTGCGTTATCCAAGGCTATTTACCTATTGCTCTAATCTTTAACAAAAGCCTTACCTGTTCTTAAACTTGTAGCTTTAAGATTATTATCATTAAAGCTATAGTAAAAGCCATAGGCTAATTCAACGTTATTATAGTCGCGCTTAAGCTTACAACAGCTAATAAAACTTAAGTGTGTTAACTTGACTTTACGATTTGCTCTCACAGGTGTGGTTTTTTGCTTAAAAAATCTAGTTAGTTTTATCAATGCAAGATTTAACAAACTAACGTATCTAAAATATTTAAACTTAACTGAAATGTGCAGCCTATGGAGAACGAAATTTACCACAACACGAGTGAAGATTAATCGATAATAACCACACCAACGAAACAAAAACGGTTAAACCAAATATGACTATCTCCGCTCCAAACCCACCTTTACCTTCTCCAATTAGTCAGCGCATATTTAGCCGTAAAGAACTCATTCCACCACGTCAAGATCTTTTGTGGAAAATCGAACGTGGAGCCGTACGTACCTTTACCTGGAGCGAACAAGGGACATTAATTACATTGGGATATTGGGGAGCAGACGATGTAGTAGGTTATCCTCTTTCACGCGTCAATCCTTATCAAATCGAGTGCTTAACCAGCGTAGAGATGAGTCTTTTGCCTGCAGGATTGTGGCACGAAGCAGTAGATGCAATGTTACTACACATCCAACAATCAGAAGAACTCCTCAGTATCGTGCATCGCAAACCTGTGTCTATGCGACTGTGGCACTTTTTAATCTGGCTATCAGAGAAGTTTGGTCGCGAAGTCGAACAAGGGCGGTTAATTGATTTAGCGATTACGCATCAAGAGATAGCAGAAGTAATCAACACGACACGTGTCTCTGTAACTCGATTATTGCAGCAATTTGAAGAGGAGGGAATGTTGCTGCGTTATCAAAGACGGTTGATTTTATGTTTAAGGAAATAATCAACCAATCGAAATCAAAAAGTAATGGAAATTAGTAGAGCCACTATCGGCTTTGGAATAATGTAAACTTGAATAATCTACGCGTTACAGCAAATATACTTATTTGTCTGTAACACAATTTGGTGTGAGAGATGAACAATGACAAAAATATTCTGGAATGCTTTGCGGCTCAGTCCAGTCCTATTAGGAGCAACCCTGCTGCTAGCTGACCGCGTGCAAGCAAATGAGACGCCAGCAGACATTGTAGTGCCAACAGCAACCACAAGCCAAGTGGCATCTCAAGTCGAACCAGCGCCGCAAATGGTCATAAGCCAAGCGCCGACCAATAATTCCCTGGCACAAGTGACATCAGTGTCGCAGTTATCCGACGTGCAGCCGACCGACTGGGCATTTCAAGCGTTACAGTCGTTAGTCGAGCGCTACGGTTGTATTGCCGGCTATCCAGATGGAACGTATCGCGGCAATCGCGCCTTGACCCGCTTTGAATTCGCCGCTGGGTTAAACGCCTGTTTAGACCGCGTTAACGAGTTGATCGCCACCGCCACCGCCGACCAAGTGACCCGCGAAGACTTAGCAACTCTGCAGCGCCTGCAAGAAGAATTTGCCGCAGAAATTGCAACGCTGCGCGGTCGCGTGGATGCGCTCGAAGCACAAACCGCAGAACTAGAGGCAAATCAGTTCTCAACCACAACCGTCCTCAACGGCGAAGTGATCTTCGGCATCTCGGACGTGTTTGGCGACTCAGCCGTCGGTGGCGCCGACTTAGAGTACAACACCGTTGTTGGCGCGCGGGCGCGGTTGAACTTTGACACTAGTTTTACCGGTAAAGATCGCTTAAGAACGCGTCTCCAAGCAGCAAACCTTGACAACAATAGTGATGAAACGGGGACAGCAATGACCCGTTTAGGCTTTGACACCAACACGGGGAACGATGTTGAAATTGATGACTTTTACTATCGTTTCCCCATTGGTAACGCCGCTTTAGTTCAACTTAACTTCACGAATGCTGAACTTGACGATAACATTTTCACCTTCAACCCAGCGTTTGAAAGCAGCGGTAGTGGTGCAATATCCCGCTATGGTCGATTCAGCCCAATTTACCGCCAAGCTGAAGGTGGTGCTGGCATAACCTTAACACTTAATCCAGACGGTCCTCTTTCTTTATCTGGAGCGTTCTTTGCACCGGATGCAGAAGACCCTGGCACAGGTAGTGGACTCTTTAATGGTGCTTACGGCGCTATAGGTCAACTTTCCTGGCGTGCTAATGATACTTTCAGTATCGGTGCTACTTATGCACGTACCTATCAAAATACAGAAAGCGGTATCAATCTATTCGGTTCTACGGGTAGCGCTAATGCTAACGCACCTTTTGGCGAAGTAGCAACTGAAGCTAACCACTACGGCGTGCAAGCCAGTTTAAAACTCGGTACAACCTTAAACCTCTCAGGTTGGGTAGGTTACTCAACTGCGGATGCTTTAGCAGGACCCAACGCAGGTGCTGATGCGAATATGTTCTACTGGGCAACTGCACTAGCAATACAAGATTTGGGTAGAGAAGGTAGTCAGTTAGGTTTGATCTTTGGTCAACCTCCGAGAGTAACAGACAGCGCTCTAGTCGAAGACCCAGATACTTCCTATCATCTTGAAGGATTGTATCGCCTACAGCTTACCGAAAATGTTGCTATCACTCCTGGCGTATTAGTGATCTTTAATCCAGAACACAATAATGCTAACGACACGATTTATGTAGGAACACTCCGTACTACATTCTCGTTTTAAGAGACACGATCAACGCGCTGTAACTATAGTTTAATCTTCCATTTTTTTGGAGTGACAATTTCAATACCAAAAACAATGCATCTAGAAATTCTTATGTCAATTACTTATTTTTTTTTATATAAATTCTAGAGAAATCACGGGTAAAAGATAAGAGATTTGCTTGTATAATCTAATGCTGATGGCAGATATACTTCAAACCTATAATCTGTTCAAAAATCGGTGTGAGAGAGATAAACTAATGACAAAAATATTCTGGAATGCTTTGCGGCTCAGTCCAGTCCTATTAGGAGCAACCCTGCTGCTAGCTGACCGCGTGCAAGCAAATGAGACGCCAGCAGACATTGTAGTGCCAACAGCAACCACAAGCCAAGTGGCATCTCAAGTCGAACCAGCGCCGCAAATGGTCATAAGCCAAGCGCCGACCAATAATTCCCTGGCACAAGTGACATCAGTGTCGCAGTTATCCGACGTGCAGCCGACCGACTGGGCATTTCAAGCGTTACAGTCGTTAGTCGAGCGCTACGGTTGTATTGCCGGCTATCCAGATGGAACGTATCGCGGCAATCGCGCCTTGACCCGCTTTGAATTCGCCGCTGGGTTAAACGCCTGTTTAGACCGCGTTAACGAGTTGATCGCCACCGCCACCGCCGACCAAGTGACCCGCGAAGACTTAGCAACTCTGCAGCGCCTGCAAGAAGAATTTGCCGCAGAAATTGCAACGCTGCGCGGTCGCGTGGATGCGCTCGAAGCACAAACCGCAGAACTAGAGGCAAATCAGTTCTCAACCACAACCGTCCTCAACGGCGAAGTGATCTTCGGCATCTCGGACGTGTTTGGCGACTCAGCCGTCGGTGGCGCCGACTTAGAGTACAACACCGTTGTTGGCGCGCGAGCGCGGTTGAACTTTGACACCAGCTTTGGTGGTCGAGATCTATTGAGAACGCGTCTCCAAGCAGCAAACTTTGATAATACCACTAACGAGACGGGGACAGCAATGACCCGTTTAGGCTTTGACACCAACACGGGGAACGATGTTGAAATCGATGACTTGTTTTATCGTTTCCCCATTGGTAACGCCGCTTTAGTTCAACTTAATGCTAATGCAGGACTAGATAGCGGGCTATTCACCTTCAACCCTGCTTTTGACAGTACTGGTCGCGGTTCAATCTCGCGTTACGGTCAACGTAGCTCAATCTACCGCACAGGCGGCACCGGTGCTGGATTATCTGTGATCTTGAATCCAGAAGGTCCTTTCACCGTATCGGGGGCGTTCATTGCGCCTACGGCAAACACTCCTGAAGCAGGTACAGGAGTCTTTCAAGGGGCTTACACTGCTTTAGGTCAAGTTGCTCTCCGAATCAGCGATACTTTCACAATTGGTGCAACCTACGCTCGTGCTTATCAAAACACAGCCAGCGGAATTAACTTGTTTGGCTCAACAGGTAGCGGTAATGCTAACGCACCGTTTGGTGACGTTGCTACCGAAGCTAACCACTACGGCTTGCAAGCAAGCTTACAACTGGGTACCACCTTGAACCTTTCAGGTTGGGCAGGTTACTCGACTGCTGATGCTTTAGTAGGACCTGCCGCTGATGCAGATATATTCTACTGGGCAGCTTCATTAGCACTACAAGACTTCGGTAGAGAAGGCAATCAGCTGGGTATCGTTTTTGGTCAACCACCGCGAGTTACAGAAAGCACAATTGCTACAGACCCAGACATTTCCTACCATCTTGAAGGATTCTACCGCCTACAGCTTACCGAAAATGTTTCGATTACTCCTGGCGTATTAGTGATCTTTAATCCAGAACACAATAATGCCAACGATACAATTTATGTAGGAACACTTCGTACTACATTCTCGTTCTAAAGTAATTATTAGAACTATTTAGCCGAGGCTGGGGCGATCGCTACTTTGGTCGCCCCACTTATTTTTTCATATTAAGTTGATTGCTGCTCAGAGGAAAACTTTGAAGGCGGGCGATCGCTACTCCAAGCCCACCACACACAGCCACAACGACACTGATAAAACTCTTGCCACTTGCGGCGATAATTATCGGTCATCACAGGCGATCGCCGATTCAGCCACACATTTTCCGCATCTCGACTCGAAGCACGACAAGTAGGACAGCAAAATTCATACGCGTGAATTGCTTTTTTAGTCCATTCAGGCGGAACAGGAGCAAACGCATCCATTCAGGAATCCTTTATGAAGAGGTTAGATAGAGGTCGGAGATTAGGGAAGCAAATGCATCCATATCTATAGTAAGTGGGGGAAAATAAACATAGGTGACTGGTAATCGGTAATTGAAAAGAATGTCTCTTCCCTCGTCCCCATTATCTTACTGCCCCACTGTCGTATTATTGTGCTGAACTAAAGTCAATGGAGCCAGCTATTGAAATTCGCCGCCTTGTAGAGATCATGCCAGCTTCTGGTCGCATGATGACTAAAATTGTAAATAAACCAGAGCAAGCAACCGTAATCCATAGCCCGTTTCCCCTGCCTTGGAATCAGCAACGATTGATATATATTAACTTTGACTTATGGCGTCGGCTCTCGCAACCGCAAAGAGACCTGCTATTGTTACGCACGGTATCTTGGCTTTTGCAAGTTAAGTGGTTAAAGCCAGATATTTATCAAGGTGTTGCGATCGCTGGATTAATCGGCGCAACAATCGAATTAGTGCAACAAGACGCTGTAGGAGTTGTAGTTGCAGGTGGTTTGAGCGCGATCGCCATTAATCGCATTTGGCGTAATAATCGCAGTACGCAACTCGAAATCGAAGCTGATGAAGCCGCGATTCAAATTGCCCAAAGGCGCAACTACATCAAAGCTGAAGCCGCAGAACATTTACTATCCGCCATCGAAGCCGTTGCCAAACTCGAAAAGCGTCCTAGTTTAACGTTTGTTGAACTTGTTCGTTGCCAAAATTTACGCGCGATCGCGGGTTTATCCCCAGTAAGTGTCCCTGAAGCCTTTAAGTAAGAGTTAGGGGTGAGAGGCAGAAGGCAAAAGACGAGGGATAATGATGTTTAGTATTCCTTACGCTTTCCCCATCCCCGAACCCGATCTCTGACCTCTCATTTACTCATTTACAGCGATACAGTTGATAGTCGTAACCATTCACAGGTGGTGAAGATAAAGTATCAACCGTACAGCCATCTACTTGCACTGGGGCGTGAAAATTAATTAACCACAAGTCTAAAGGTCGAGGAAAATTATTGACCACTTGTTGTAAAGTTGCAGAAGCTGTGCTTGTTTCACGTGCTAGCAGAAATTGCGGCGTATCTATTCCAGCCAATTTAAATTCTCTTCCTATCCCCATCATTTCACCGATTTGTACGTGCGTTCTGTGTGTTGTGGCGACGAGAATCGGCGATCGCGAGGCATTTTGTATAATCTCCAGCATCAAGTCAGGACGGTAGTATTTTTGATAGCCCAAATTACACACCACCGTAATCGCACTCAGTAGCCCCATCAGCCAAATTAAGGCGACAGCACGTTTTCCTTGCAAATCAGGAGTTCGCCAACAAACAGCAAGACTTGCTCCAAGTAAAACCATCACCGCCGGAAAGTAGACGAAGTTGTAACGCGCACCACGCGTGAGATCGATCCCTAAAGCGTAAGTAAAGAAAAAGAACAACGCGATCGCACTACATACAATCCCGACAAAAACCCAAGTCATTAACCGCATTTTCGGTTGTGCGAGTTTTACCTTGATACCGCAATACAACCAAGGTAGCGCCCATAAAAAGAAAATGAGCATCACAACACCTGAAGCAATGACAATCGGTAGCTGTGGGGCTTCTACTGGTAGCAACGATATCATCGTCAACCAAGCCGCCAGTGCTTGAAAAATCGGGTTAAGCAACGCCAATAACCCATTGCTACCGTTTTGAATCCAATCTGTGAGGTCGCTACCATAATTATTTTGGAAAAAAACAGGTAGCCACACTAAACTGCCCAAAAATGTCCCCACCGCAACAAGCAAAATTTGCCACCAAGGGTTAGCACTCCACGTCAAGTGAAATCCAGCACTTTGACGCTGACGCCACCACAACACGATTAACACAATCGCTTCAGCACACAAAGTCAACACAAAAAAATAGTGCGTGGCAATTCCTAAAAAATTTGTAATAATCCAAACAACAACGAGCCACAGAGGAATTGGTTTGCGGTACTCAAGCCGTCGAATGGCGATCGCTAAACAACTCAAAGAAGCAATCACCCATACAATTGCCAGCGTGTAATGTCGGGCTTCTTGCGCTAAAAAAATGCCATAGGGCGAAACCGCCATCATCGCCGCCGCTAGCTGACTCACAAGGCGCGAACGAAAACTCAGCCAACTCAGCCCATAAATTGCCGGAATCGATGCTGCACCAAGTAACGCCGGAAGCGATCGCGCTACCCATACCGAAACTAAATCTGTTGATTCTGGCGACCAAAAATTCATCCACAAATGAGCTAGCACAAAGTATAGCGGTGGATGATTACTTTCTGTAACTAGATTTTGAACGACCTGTATAACACCATGACTCGGATTATGTTGCAACGGTTGCAAAAGTGTATCAAGCGCGATCGCCTGATTTAAAGGCACGCCCAGAAAACTATTCCCCAAGCTAAAGACTAACGTCGAAAATTCATCCGTCCAAGGTGGTTTACTCGCAAGTCGCGTCAACCGCAAACCAACAGCGATCGCTGTCCATCCTAACAGCAACAATATATCTTGGCATTCATTCTTGAGCTTGTGATTGCGTGACATCAGTATAGCGATTAGTGGTTAGTAGTTAGCGTCTGTGTAGCTAAAAGCTTTTCCATACTCATCAGTTTTCAATATTTACTGACACAATTGAAACAGAAGTGCAGTTAATTTCTGATGTTCTGTGACTAATAAAGCCGTTGAAAAGATTCTGGCGCGGGTTTTAACAGGTGACGAATTATCTTCACACGAGGGAGTCATCTTATTACAGCAAACCGATGAAGACGCGATCGCCGCAATTCGCGATACTGCCGATCAACTCCGCCGCAGGCAGGCAGGCGATACGGTAACGTACGTCATCAATCGTAATATTAACTTTACAAATATTTGCGAACAGCACTGTAGTTTTTGCGCGTTTCGCCGCGATTCTGGTGAAAAAGAAGCTTACTGGCTCAACTGGGGGCAAATTCTCGAAAAAACAACTGATGCTGTCCAGCGTGGTGCAACAGAAATTTGCATGCAAGGCGGATTAAACCCGCAAGCAAAAATCAACGGACGTTCCTTGCCTTATTATCTAAAACTCGTAGAAACTATCAAAACACACTTTCCACAATTGCACTTACACGCTTTCTCACCCCAGGAAGTTGAATTTATCGCGCGAGAAGACGATATCAGTTATGCTGCTGTCATTGCTGCTTTACGCGATGCGGGAGTGGGGTCAATGCCAGGAACCGCAGCCGAAGTCCTCGACGATCGAGTTCGGCGAATTTTGTGCCCAGAAAAAATCAACACAGCAACTTGGCTCGAAATCGTCAGTACCGCGCATCGCCTAGGCTTACCAACAACGAGTACCATGCTCTCTGGGCATATAGAAACACCCCAACAGCAAATTCATCACCTCGAACAATTGCGATCGCTACAAAAAACAGCACGCGATCGCAACTATCCCGCAGCGATTACCGAATTCATTTTGCTACCGTTTGTCGGTCAAGAAGCCCCCAAAGCATTACGCCGCCGTGTTGGCAGAGATCAACCAGTACTTGCTGATGCCTTATTACTCACAGCAGTAGCGCGAATTTTTTTAGGAAACGTCATACCCAACCATCAACCCAGCTGGGTCAAACTGGGGCTCTTCGGGGCAGTAGAAGCTTTAAAGTGGGGCTGCAACGATATCGGCGGTACTTTGATGGAAGAACACATTACCACGATGGCAGGTGCGATCGGCGGTACGTGCATGGAAGTAGAAACGCTACAAACTGCAATTACTTCTATCAAAAGACCATACGCACAACGCGATACGCTTTATAACTTAGTTGTAAAAAAAGATGAGAAGCAAGCAGTTAGTAGCTAGAAGTGACGAGGGGTGAGGAGTGAGTGATGAGTTTTGAGTTATACAAAACACTATTCTTCCTCTACCCTTCTACTCCAAATAATTGATCCCCACAGTGCCAATCCGAGATAGGATGGACGTTGATTTCTGTCTTTTCTTACCTAATGCTTATGAAGCGCTATTTGTCTCGTCTACTTACCCTCGCTTTGGTTGTTGTTATTGGCTTGACAGGCTGTTCTAACAACATTTTTTCAGATAGTCTAAGTGGAGATTATCGTCAAGATACGCTCGCTGTGGTCAACACGCTGAGAAATGCCCTCGACTTGCCTGAGGATGCGCCGGAAAAAGCCGAAGCACAAGCAGAAGCACGTCAAAAGATCAACGAGTTTGCTGCGCGTTACCAGCGCGATAGTGCCGTTGCTGGGTTGAGTTCTTTTACCACAATGCGAACTGCGTTAAATTCCTTGGCAGGACACTATAGTTCTTATCCAAATCGTCCCGTACCAAAGAAACTCAAACAACGGTTAGAGCAAGAATTCAAGCAAGTAGAAATGGCACTTAACCGAGGTAGCTAAAATCTTGATGAAAGAAATATTCCTATCAAAAATAGTTAGGTGTAGCGGTTTGAGCAATTAAGTTAAAAACCTGAGACGGTTTCCTTTATTTGCCACAGCTAAGAAATTGAATGGCTTAGGAAACCGAAGCAGAGCTTTTGTAGTCTCTAACACTAGTCTTGAAAACTTCTGCAACGCAGGGTACTTACTAGTGACCTATTAGCGTGCCTTGTAACGTTTTTAAGTGCAACTAGTTGCAGAAAGCGTTGTTTTTTGAGCAACGCTGGTTGAGGCTATCACTTAATGTATGCGTTAATAATTAGCCTTGTCACTATCAGCCTTACAAGACAAATTGATTGATTGTACTTATGTTGTGTTTGTGGTAATGTCCAACCATCGTTTGAGATTTGCCCGTTCTCGTTTTGCTTGGCAACGCTTGGTTGCTACTGTGTTGACAGGTAGCTTAGTGAGTGCCAATTTTGGTAGTCCTCCAGCACAAGCGCAGACAACGGCATATTGTCAGCTCACAGCAGCAGCAATCCAAGAAAAAGAAACTTTACGTCAAGCAGCACTACAAGGTAGTACAGACGCGCAGAATCGCTATAGAGCAATACTCAATCAACACGCTCAAATTTTACGAGATTGTCGCAATCGTACTTGGCCACAAACGCAAGCTGTATGGTTACGGTTATATCCTTGTGATATTCAACCAGGCGTCCTCGATAAAGTGATGGACCACGTTGTTAATCGCGGTTATAACCAAGTGTATGTAGAAGTATTCTACGACGGTCAAGTATTACTACCAGCAGCAGCAAATCCTACCGTTTGGCCTTCAGTGGTGCGAGTTCCTGGGGCTGAACGAACCGATTTACTTGCCCAAGCGATTCAAAAAGGACGCGATCGCGGCTTGAAAGTTTATGCTTGGATGTTTTTGATGAATTTTGGCTACTCCTACGGACAGCGCCCCGATCGACAATCAGTACTAGCGCGCAATAGTAAAGGTGAAACAAGTTTGTACGTCGTCGATAATGCAAGCCAAGTATTTGTCGATCCCTATAACCTGCAAGCCAAACGAGATTATTACCAACTAGTACTCGAAGTTATGCGCCGTCGTCCTGACGGGGTTCTCTTCGATTATGTGCGCTATCCCAGAGGCTTAGGTGCAGGGTCTGTCGTCAACAGAGTGCAAGATTTGTGGATTCACAGCGAAGCGGCGCAACAAGCCTTGTATCGTCGGGCGCTGAACAACAAAGGACTCAATTTAATTCAGCGCTTTCTCAGTAAAGGATATGTCACCGCCAGAGATATCGAAATCGTCGATCAGCTTTACCCACAAGAAGGCGAACCGCTGTGGCAAGGTCGCACGCCACCTCCAGCACCACAACCACCTAATGAACCGCCAACGGCTGCGCAAAGACAGCCTCAATTACAGTGGGAATTATGGCAACTCAGTGTTGCTCATGCGATTCAAGGTATTATTGACTTTTTAGCAGTTGCAGCGTGGCCTGTCCAGCGCCAGGGAGTGAAAGCAGGTGCGGTCTTCTTCCCAGATGGGAACCAAGCAGTTGGTCAAGGTTATGACTCGCGATTGCAGCCTTGGGATCGCTTTCCAACGACTTTAGAATGGCATCCAATGTCTTACGCTGCTTGTAATAATACAAGTTGTATTGCGGCATTGGTGCAGCGAGTTTTGCAGTACGCGCCTCCAGGGACACAAGTGATTCCTGCGATCGCTGGCGTTTGGGGTAGACCAATTAGCAATCGTCCATCCTTAGAAGCCCAAATGCAGGCACTGCGAGCCTATGCGCCACGAATCCAAGGTATTAGTCACTTTGCACTCTCTTGGCAAGAACCACAGCTAGAAAGCGAGCGTAAGTCTTGTCGAATCCGCTAAGTATTAGCAGAGGACAGCGGTTTGTGTTGCATTTTGTCTAGAACCTCTGGGCTTAAATTTCGACAACACCTGTAAACACGCGCTGCGCAGGTCCCGTCATCCACAACCGCTGATCGACTTCGGACCACTCAATTTGCAAACAACCTCCAGGAAGTTCGACTGTCGCAGTGCGATCGCATCTCCCCGTTAACACACCTGCAACTAAAGCCGCACAAGCCCCTGTCCCACACGCTAACGTAGCGCCTGCACCGCGTTCCCATACGCGCATCTTCAGGTAGTTACGGTTGACAACTTGAATAAATTCTGTGTTTGTTCGTTGCGGAAAAACCGCGTGATGTTCAAATTGCGGACCAATCTTTTCTAAAGCAATTGCCGCGACATCTTCAACAAATGTAATACAGTGCGGATTCCCCATACTGACACACGTAACATCCCAACTTTGTCCTGCAACTTCCAAGGACCAATCGACGATCTTTTCATTCTCTGCACCTAAAGTCGTTGGAATTTCGCTTGCTAGTAACCGAGGAACGCCCATATCAACTTTGACTTGACCATCAGGCATAATTTGCGGTGTAATAATGCCAGCCAGCGTATGAATCCGTTTTTGGCTATTATTTTCGTTATCACCGTCAATTTCTGCAACAAATGCCGCTAAACAACGAATCCCATTACCACACATCTCCGGTTCCGAACCATCCGAGTTAAAAATCCGCATCGTGTAGTCAGTACCGTTTTGCCCTGGTAATGCGAAAATAACGCCATCCGCACCAATACCAAAGTGGCGATCGCACAGCTTAATTGCTTGTTCGGGCGTGACTACAGGCTGTGATGACGAGCGATTGTCAATCAAAATAAAGTCGTTTCCGAGTCCGTGATATTTGGCAAATTCAATCATCATAGAATTTTCTAGTAAGTGAAAATAACTGTAACTTAAAGATTGGTAACTGGTAACTGGTCATTGGTAAATATCTTTTTGTTTTCCATTACCGATTACCCATTACCCCTTTCCCAACGAAAAAACCAAAATTATGTCTAACGAATTCGATCCAGCGTTACCTAGCACTCGCCAAGTTCAAACCTTAATTAAACAAGCAAACCGCGTCGAGTTAAAACTTGTCACTGGCGATTTAGTCATTGGCAAAATTAGCTGGCAAGATCAAAACTGTTTGTGTATTATCGATGCAAATAATCAGACAATCATTGTCTGGAGAAGTGCGATCGCTTATCTCAAGCCCATGAAATAAGTGAGTAGTAGTCTAAAAGTATATCTCCTGTAATGGTGTTTCATTTCTCTTTTAATACATTGTGGTAAAACTAGTTTTGATTTTATGCTTCAGCACTTCTCGGAAGACGAACCATTTATTATGCCTTTGCATCATTTAGGAGGAGGGTTATACAACCAGATTCTACGCTTTTTTCAACAGACAAATTTTATGCCAAACGTTGTCCAAGAAGCGACGCAACTGCAAACAACAATTAGCTTAGTTGCTGGTAGTTTTGGTGTCGCCCTTCCGCTTCGCTACAAAATTTACAAAGACCAGGTGTTGTTTGTAAAACGCTTCAAGAGCCCACACCAGAACTTGAAATTGCTGTAGCCTGGCGACAATACGACTTTTCTCCAGTGTTACAGAAGTTTATTGATACTGTTCAAGAAATTTTCTAGCTGTGCGTCGCAATCAGATTACCAATTCCCTACTCCTGCCCCAAATATTACGATACAATAGGCAAAATACTTTGTACGCCTTCTGCTGACAGCAACTGCTGTAGTTGATTCAACGCTGGATAGGCTCCACACAACAGTAAAAAATCACCTGCTTGTAGATTCATACTGCTATCGGGAAACCAAAAGAATTTGCCATCACGTCGAATTGCCTGTACTTGCACACTGCAACGCGTAAAAATATCTAACTGTGCCAAGGTTTGATTAACCACTGGGCTATTCACTCCGAGTGTAATCCAGTGACACAACATATTTTCATCATGAATTGCTACTTCACCTTTCGCTAATTCATCAAACGCCGCGAGTTCCTCAGCCGTTCCAACAAGCAGTAAGCGATCGCCTGTTTGTAAAATTGCCTTCGCATCAGGATAATCGACTTCTTCACCTTTATCTCGCCGAATTGCTATCAAACTGACACCAGTAAGATACCGTAAGTTTGCTTCCTCCAACGTCATACCAGCCAGCGGAGATTTATCAGGTAAACGATACCAGCGGCTATTCATATCTCTAGCAGCTAGCTGTAACTCTCGCGAAACTTGTGCAGGCGATCGCTCAGGGCGCAATTCAAGATAATGATGCGATCGAATTTGCTGCATTTCTTGTTGAATCACTGGTAGTGCTAAGCCTACCCCTGCTAATAAATGCGTTGCAAGTTCAATACTCGCCTCAAACTCAGGTTGGACAACTTCTCTAGCACCGAGTTGATACAACAGTTCAATATCTTGATCTTTGTTCGCACAAACCACAGTATCAAGTTCCGGCGAGAGTTCCAAAGCCCGCTTCAGACACAACCGCGTACTCATCGGATCGCGCAAGGCAATTGCCAGCGCTCGCGCGCGATCCACCCCAGCAGTTTCTAATACTCGTAAACTACTAGCATTACCATAAACATAAGGCACTCCAGCTTCACGCAACTGTTGAATTTTACTTTCCGACTGATCGATCGCTACCACAGCCAGCCCGCGATCTTGCATCAAACGAACCAAGTTGCGCCCCATTTGCCCATAACCACAGACGACTAAGTGATCCTGGATTGGTAGATCTGGAGAAACTTCACGCGGTACATCAGCCGCGTCTAAATAAAGCTTGAGCCAAGGTAGCGATTCTGCCCAGTTGAACAATGAAGGAACAAGTCGCAAAACAAACGGCGTGAGTACCAGCGTCACTGCGGTTGTTCCCAAAATTAACAGATATACTCTACGAGAAACTAGCCCCAGTGCTTGTCCTTCACTTGCCAGTACAAACGAAAATTCCCCAATTTGAGCTAAACCTAAACCCGCTAGTAAGGCAGTTTTTAAGGAATAACCAAATGCTTTGACCAGCGGAGTCACAATCAAAAATTTACCAACCCAAACCAACGCTACCAACCCCAGAATCAATTCCAGGTTTTGCCACAAAAATACAGGATCGATCAACATTCCGATCGCAGCGAAAAACAACGTCGCAAAGATATCTCGCAGCGGTTCTACATAAGTCAACGTTTGATCGGCATACTCCACCTCCGAAATCATCAATCCTGCAACAAACGCCCCCATTTCGATCGAAAGACCTAAATGTTCAGTCAATAAAGCGATACCTAAACATAAAGCCACAACACCAAGTAAAAATAACTCGCGACTCTCGGTGCGTGCCAAAAGTTTCAGCAATGGTGGAATCAACCAAATCCCCGCAGCTACAGCCCCCGCCGCAAATAGCCCAATCCGCAACAATGCTGTTAGCACTGCCATCCCAATCGCTTCCGCCGGTTGATCCAACGCAGGTAACACCGCCAGCATCAACCCCAGTGCTAAATCTTGAACAACTAAAATCCCTAACATCACTTGCCCGTGGGAAGTTTCAGTTTCGTTGCGTTCCATTAAGCACTTGAGTACAACCGCTGTCGAAGATAAAGATAAAATTGCACCTAAAAAGACACCTTGGGCTGGTGAATTCACCCAACCAACAAATAAAGATACAAGCGCTGTCACCAGAATAGTCAGGGCAATTTGTAAGCCACCACCACCTAAACTGATAGTTTGTACTTTTTTAAGTTCTGCAAAAGAAAACTCAACACCTAGAGCAAATAGCAAGAAGGCAACTCCAAACTGTGCCAGCGTTTCCACTTGAATTAATTCTTTGATCAATCCAAGTCCAGCAGGACCCACGATCATTCCGCCCAGCAAATAACCAAGCAGCACAGGTTGGCGCAATAGTGCTGCCAAAAGCCCTCCGCCAGCCGCAACTGCAAGAACTAACACTAAATCGACAATTAATCTAAAATCTTCTTGCACAAGTCTTTAACAAAACTATATAAACCCTATAAATCTCACCATAAAGGTTTTTGCAGACAAAAGCTAGTACGCTATGCGCAGCCTAGCAAAACACCTCGCAGTACAGTCTGTAAAATCACTTTTTCTGTATTTTTATCAAATTTTAACAACTTCTAGTGAATTTCTAAATAAAACCAACAAGTAATATTCTTATGCACTGACAATAGTTTTACGGTTGCTATCAGCAATTTACCTTGCTACAAATGATTCAATAGTAAATGAGTTTTTATTTTTTAATATTATAAGTACCAAAGTTCTAGAAACAGCTAGTTCAAAAACTTTGGCAAAATCCTTTGAGCAACATAATAAAAATGTTGCTGAGAATATTGCAAATACAACTCAATTTACTATATCGTGTAAACCTCAACTTAAAAAACATGATGTTAAAACAGCTTTCATTCAACTGCTTAAATACAATAGCTTCTTTAAGCTATTAAAAATAAGTATTAATAAGGCAATACTTTTTTTGTTCTATCCACCTGCTGTTCTTAAACTCTTATTAAATAAAATTCAAACAAGTATTTCTTTACTGCAGACTTTAGAACGAGTTAATTTGCCATTCTCAACCATGTTGATTTATAAACAATTGAAAGGCAAATCAATGCAAGGAGACTTTTATGATCGATTAACACGTTTACCTAATCGCTGCTTTCTAGCACAAGAATTATCTCAAAAGTTCAATAGTGTCAAACAAAACCTTACTGAAAGTTTTGCTGTTTTACTATTAGATTTAGACCGTTTCCAAGTAGTAGACGATAATCTAGCATATGGTATAGAAGATCAACTAATTATCGCACTTGCTCGTAGGCTAGAAGCATACACGCGTCATCACGACATAGTCGTACATCTTGGCAGTGGAGAGTTTGCGATTCTACTCAATAGTATTAAAGATGTCAGCTACGTACAACAGATCGCAGAGCGCATCTACAAAGAACTTGTTTTACCTTTTTACATCAAAGGGCATGAAGTTTTTATCAATGTGTGTATTGGGATTGCGCTGAGCAAGAAAGATTATCAACAACCGGAGGATATATTAAGAGATGCTGACATAGCAATGCATTATGCGAAGAAGCTTGGCAGATCGTGCTATCAGATATTTAATACAGCTATGCATGATGAAGCAGTAGAGGTTTTAAAACTGGAGAACGATTTAAGACGGGCAATCGAGCGCCAAGAGTTTCGCTTACACTATCAACCAATTGTGTTGCTAGAAAATAAGCAAATTGTGGGATTTGAGGCACTTGTGCGCTGGCAACACCCACAGCGCGGACTTATGTATCCTTCTGAGTTTATTTCTCTAGCAGAAGAGACAGGATTGATTACAGCTTTAGACTACTGGGTACTTAGAGAAGCTTGCCATCAAATGCGGACTTGGCAATTAAAGTTTCCTGATGCTTCTTTAGATACAATTAGTGTCAATATTTCTGGCAAACAACTTCTCAGAAGTGATTTTTTAGACCAAGTAAAGCAAGTTTTGCAAGAAACAAAACTTGAACCCCATTGCTTGAAGCTAGAAATTACTGAAAGCAGTTTAATCAAAAATATTAGTACTGCTGTCAATATTATTGAGGAGTTGAAAGCTTTAGGTATTCAATTTTCAATGGATGATTTTGGCACAGGCTATTCATCTTTGAGTTATTTATATAATTTTCCAATTAATACTTTAAAGCTCGACCGCTCTTTTATTCAGAAAATGAATGAAAGCAGGCAAAAGCTAGAAATAGTCAAAGCAATTGTCACGCTTGCTTTGAATTTAGATATGGAAGTAGTAGCAGAAGGAATAGAAACGGCAAACCAACACGCTCAACTCAAAGTTTTGAAGTGTACTTATGGTCAAGGCTTTTTGTTTTCCAAAGCTTTAGAGCGCCAAGGAGTCGAAGTTTTTCTCGAATCTGAGTTATTAGCTCAAAAATACTATAAACAAACAAAGCCACAATATAACTCGGAAGAACAATTCTCGCGAGAGCAGCTACTAATTCATATTGAAAGACTCAAGCAAGAACTAGAGGAGTTAAAACAGGAAAAAACTGATTTGGAAATTTTGTTGGAGATGACGAATGAACACTCAAGCGTAGTAGAACTAGAGTTACACAAAGAAATTAGCGACCATCAAAAAGCTGAAGCAGCATTACAAGAAGTAAACAAAAAACTCCAAAGTCTTAGTTGTATCGATAGCTTAACGCAGATTGCTAATCGTCGTCGGTTCGATCAGGCGATCGCCCAAGAATGGTGGCGCATGGCACGGGAAAAACATCCCTTGGCTTTGATCTTCTGCGATGTTGATTATTTTAAAAAATATAACGATTGCTACGGTCATCAAGCAGGTGATTTTTGTTTAAAACAAGTTGCTCAAATTATTAGTAGCGTACTCGATCGCCCTGGGGACTTAGTCGCTCGTTATGGTGGAGAAGAGTTTGCTGTTATCCTACCAAACACAGATAGTGAAGGCGCAACTAAAGTTGCTCAAAAAATTCAACTGCAACTGCGCAATGCTCAACTTGTGCATGGTGATTCGGCAATCAGCGACTATGTAACGATGAGTTTGGGTATTGCTAGCACTATTCCCACACCAGAAAGTAACCCCGATGCTTTGATCGCAAAAGCAGATAAAGCATTATACCAAGCAAAAATGCAAGGGCGCGATCGCTTTGTTCTTTCCAAGACTGGCGACTCTAATCAGTAGACTTTAAAGCTTAGTTTCATAGCACTGCATCGTGTTTTTCAGTAACACGTAGCTTCAGCTTGCCTTTTAAAAATTTATCGATTCCCGCATAAACCTATTCAGATTCATTAAGAGGATAACAATGTCAAACTATTTAGCTTCTAACCAATCGATTCACGAACTCGTTGAGCTTCAAGTTGCAAAAACACCGGATGCGATCGCTGTTACGTTTCAAGAGCAACACTTAACCTACCGCGAACTCAACGAAAAAGCAAATCAACTAGCGCACTATCTCAAATCATTAGGAGTCAAACCCGAAGTTTTAGTAGGAATTTGTGTCGAGCGATCGCTAGAGATGATCGTCGCCCTCCTCGGTATTCTCAAAGCAGGCGGTGCTTACGTTCCCCTCGATCCTACTTACCCTAAAGAGCGCCTAGCATTCACGATCGAGGACACTCAAATTCCCATCTTACTCACACAACAAAAACTAGCACCTTTACTGCCTTCACACCCTGGATATCTATTCATAGATAGTGATTGGAAAACGATTGCTCAGCAACCTATAAATAACCCTTTTAGTGAAGTTGCACCGCACAATCTTGCCTATGTCATCTATACATCAGGTTCAACTGGTAAACCCAAAGGAGTAGCCATTGAACATCGCAATACAGTCACTTTCATCGATTGGGCAAAAGATTTCTTTAGCGCTGAGCAATTAAAAGGGGTACTAGCTTCTACTTCACTTTGCTTTGACTTATCAGTTTTTGAAGTGTTTGTCACTTTAAGCTGTGGAGGCACAGTTATTTTGGCGCAAAATGCCTTACAGTTACCAGAACTACCAGCAGCACAAAAAGTTACCTTAATTAACACAGTACCTTCAGCGATCGCTGCTTTACTTCGTATTAATGGCATTCCTAGTTCTGTAGAGACAATTAACCTTGCTGGAGAACCGCTACAAAACGCCTTAGTACAACAACTGTATCAACTAGATCGCGTTCGTCACATATTCAATCTTTACGGTCCTTCTGAAGATACTACCTACTCTACCGTTGCCTTAATGCAAAAAGGCTCAACAGAAACTCCTCTCATTGGTCGTCCTATCTCTAATACTCAAATTTATCTGCTAGATTCTCACCTCAAACCTGTGCCAGAGGGAATTGAAGGTGAAATTTATATTGCTGGAGCCGGTTTAGCTAGAGGTTATCTCAATCGTCCGGATCTTACCGACGAGAAATTCATTCCTAATCCTTTCAGCACCGAGCCAGGTTCGCGACTCTACAAAACTGGAGATCTGGCAATACAGTTACCCGATGGTAATCTCAAATACTTAGGACGTATCGATCGCCAAGTTAAAATTCGTGGCTTTCGGATTGAATTAGGAGAAATTGAGTCAGTATTAACAAAACACCCTGGAGTATGTCAAGTCGTAGTAGTTGCTCGTGAGGTCTCCGCAGATGACAAGCGCTTAGTAGCTTATGTAGTTCCTAATGGTTCAGACTTGCCACGACAAAATCTGATGATGCGCGAATTGCGTGATTTTCTGAAGATGGAATTGCCTGAGTTTATGATTCCTTCAGCATTTGTCTTTCTAGAGGAACTACCCCTGACTCTCAACGGCAAAATTGATCGTCGTGCATTGCCAATTCCTCAATGGAGTTGCATGGAACAGGGTATTTATGTCGCCCCTCGCAATTCCACAGAAATTCAGTTATCCGAACTTTGGAGCCAATTACTTGGCGTAGAACAGCCCAGTATCCACGATAATTTCTGCGAGTTAGGCGGGCACTCACTGTTGGCAATTCAACTTGTGCATCGCGTCAATGAGATTTTTCAGATTGAGCTACCCCTTGAGCATTTTCTAGAAACGCCAACGATCGCAGGAATGGCTCACCATATTGAGATAATCTGTAGCACAGATACCGATAAGCTAACTAAACAAGTGGAAAGCGAAGTAGAGTTAGACTCTGCTATTTATCCTGAAAATATCTTAACTGGTTCTATTCCTCAAATTCTGCTGACTGGTGCTACTGGTACTTTAGGTGCATATCTACTTTATGAGTTGTTACAACGAACTCGTGCAGATATACACTGTCTTGTTCGTGCCAGCAGTGTTGCCGAAGCTCAAGCAAAACTTCAAAACGTCTTAAAACGTTACGGACTTTGGAGTAGTAGCCTGGCAGCAAGAATCATACCTGTTCTAGGTGACTTAAGTCAGCCTTATTTAGGCATAAAATTTGAGCAATTCACTCGACTAGCAGAAAAAATTGACTTAATTTACCACTGTGGTGCATGGGTTAACATAGCCTATCCCTATTCAGCCCTGAAAGCTACCAATGTTCTGGGTACTCAAGAAATTATCCGTTTAGCAAGCCAGACAAAAACAAAACCAGTACATTTTGTTTCGACAATCGACGTTTTCTCGGTCACTAACAGCGATACGCTCAGAACAATCAAAGAAGAGGATGCTCCAGGTCCAAAAACTGCACTTTGTAGTGGCTATGCCCAAAGTAAGTACATAGCTGAGCAATTACTCATCGAGGCTGCTTCTAGGGGTTTGCCAGTTTCTATTTATCGACCCAGTAACATCATAGGAGACAGTAAAACAGGAATTTCCCTGAGCGATGGATTCATTACTTTGATGCTCAAGGGTTGCCTGCAAATGGGAATCGCTCCCAACCTAAATGCAATGTTGAACCTTGTACCAGTAGATTATGTCAGTCAAGCGATCGTTGTTTTGTCACAACAGCAACAACTCTGCACTCAAGCTTTTCAAATAGTCAATCCACAACCAATCGAGTGGAAACAACTGATTAACTGGTTGAATCAGAAAGGTCACTCAGTTCGCTTAGAATCATATAGCTTCTGGTATTCTCAACTGCTGAAACTGGCTGCCCAAAATTCAGAAAATACTCTAACTCCTCTAGCAAGTCTTTTTACTAACCAGTGCTTAGTTCAACAACTCTTAGGAGCCTTTTTCTTCGATTCTGAAAGCACCTTGAAAGTGTTAGCTGCACACTCTATCACCTGTCCTCCAATTAATGATGACTTGCTGCATACCAACTTCTCATGGATTAACCACCATAATTCCCTCAACTCTCAACTTTCACATCATCAGTCAAAAGAGCTAATTCCTGCTTAGCTTGTACTGACGCAATAATTACCAAAATTTATTTCGGTTAGACGATCTCCAAGGTGAGTTTAGCAACCAAGTTTGGGCAAACTAACAACGTACAGCAAAACTTGCCTTGACAATTCTATGATTTCTAAGCGAATTCACATGAAATCTCCGTTGCCAAGTTTGGCAGGTTAGCTCCCAACGACATCGAAGCGAGTTTAAGAGTTGGCGAATGAACGTAAATTGGATAAATAAGATAAAAACCCGCTTGCCTGCACTTCAGAGAAAGTCTTCTGAACAGCATCAATATACAGGATCGCTGACACAAAAAACGCTCATCAAAACAGCACTCAGTATTGGAGCTGTCATTATTGCATCAACTGGAGTAGGATACTTCCAATTAATTTCGCGCATCACAGCACAAACTCTTACACAAGTAGAAAAGTATGCTCTTTCACGAGCAGAACGGGAAAAAGCTATTTTTACCTTGGCAGAAGACAATCACGTCATACTTAAACAAGTTCTTTTAGAAGCCATTCAGGAGAAAGGTAAGCAAGATCCTCAAGCTCAGTTTGAACAGCTGTTTGTCAGAATGCCTGATGGTACTATTCGTAATCGTCTTGAAAACTTTGATCCGCAAAAAACTCCTGGAGTATTTTTGGGTAGTAACGTCAAGATCGATCCTGATATGCGCCGTCGGGTTATGACTTACTTTGACTTACTGAGTGCTTACGGTCCAGCATGGCGGAATCGTTTTGTCAATACTTATATGCAAATTCCAGAAAACGGAATTGCGATTTATATGCCCAGTTATGCTTGGACACAAAATGCTCCTTCAGATAAATCCTTTCGAGTCACTGATGATGAGTCATTTTATATTACTGATAAAGTGCATAACCCAGAGCGTAAAACTACTTGGACTGGTATATACTATGACCAAGTTGCAAAACATTGGATGGCTTCGTGCGTTACCCCAATAGACTTAAATGGCAGGCATATTGCCACAATTGGACACGATATTTTAATTGATGAATTACGCGAACGTGCGATTCGAGATGCTTTGAAAGGAACGTACAACATCATCTTTCGTGAAGATGGACGTTTAATCGCACATCCTGATTTCATGCAAGAAATTCAAGATGGTGAGGGAAGATTTAATATTTCTCACTCAGGAAATGCTAACTTACGTCGTATTTTTGCACTAGTAAAACAAAGACAAACCAATCAAGTTATTATTGACAACAATAAAGATCGTCAATATTTAGCCGTCACTAATATTAAAGGACCCAATTGGTATTTAGTTACTGTTTATCCCAAAAGCCTCCTTCAACAACAAGCTTTTTCTAGTGCTCGGCTCATTCTTTTTTTAGGACTCATCTCGTTAGCAATTGAAATTATTATTATTTTCCTAATTTTACGCCGACAAATTTCTGAGCCGCTCATTAACATGATGAAGGCAACGGAAAGCATCACGGCTGGTGAATTGAACGTTGAGCTAGACGTATCTCGGCAAGATGAATTAGGTCATTTAGCTTTCTTATTTAACAAGATGGCACAGCAGTTACGAGAATCTTTCTGTAAGTTAGCGAAAACGAACGAAGAACTAGAACTGCGAGTTGAAGAACGAACTGCGGAACTTAAAGAAGCTAAAGAGACTGCTGATGCAGCTAATCGTGCTAAGAGTGAGTTTTTAGCGAATATGAGCCACGAATTGCGCACTCCTTTAAACGCAATTATTGGCTATAGTGAAATGCTGCAAGAAGAAGCACAAGATCTCGAACAAGAAGAATTCATTCCTGACTTGCGTAAAATTCATAATGCGGGTAAACACTTATTATCGTTAATTAACGACATCCTTGACTTGTCTAAAATTGAAGCAGGTCGGATGGAACTTTATCAAGAAACTTTTGAAGTTAATACGCTTGTCAATGAAGTCATCAATACGATCGCACCTTTAGCTGAGAAAAATCACAACACCTTGATTGTCAATTGTCCTGAACAGGCGGGTACAATGTACGCCGATCTGACAAAGGTGCGTCAAAGTTTATTTAATTTGCTTAGTAACGCTTGTAAATTTACAGAAAAAGGCAAAATCGTTCTCACAGTCAATCGCTATACAAAAGATGACCAAGGTTGGATTCGCTTTCAAGTCAAAGACACAGGAATTGGGTTAACTCTAGAACAACAACAAAAAATCTTTCAAGCTTTTACCCAGGCGGATGCGTCAACAACGCGCAAATATGGGGGAACAGGGTTAGGACTCGCAATTACAAAACGATTTTGTCAGCTGATGGAAGGCGACATCAGTGTCAGTAGTACGCCAGGTGAAGGTTCTACCTTTGTCATCGAGTTACCAACTAAAACTTGCGAACTTTCCCATAATGTTGAAACCGAAAAGATTGCGATCGCCGAGTCTTCTTCGTGTCAGTTAACGACGATTCTGGTTATCGATGACGATCAAACTGTCAAAGACTTAATCCAACGCTATCTCAATAAGGAAGGCTTCCAAACAATCGCTGCGAGTAATGGCGCTGTAGGCTTGTCGCTAGCTAAGGAAATACGACCTGATGCGATTATTCTTGACGTAATGATGCCTGGTATGGATGGTTGGACAGTGCTAGCTTCGCTTAAAGCCGATCCTGAAGTTGCCAATATTCCAGTCATTATGACAACCATCGTCGATGACAAAAACTTAGGCTACGCTTTAGGTGCTTCTGATTATCTGCTCAAACCTATCGATCGCGATCGCTTAATGGCAATGTTGCAGAAATACCATGCAGCACAATCTTTTAATGCAGTAATGATGGTAGAAGATAACAAAGTCACCAGTCAAATGATTGGTCGTCAACTCGAAAAAGAAGGCTGGCAAGTTCTGCAAGCTGAAAATGGGCGCAAAGCATTAGAACTGCTTCAAGTCAACAATCCTGGACTGATTATCACTGACCTCATGATGCCAGAAATGGATGGTTTTGAGTTTATTCACATCCTTCGCCAAACTCCACAATGGGCATCAATTCCAGTTATTGTGATTACTGCTAAAGAATTAACAGAAGAAGAAGAAAACCATTTGCGCCAGCACGTTTATAAAGTTTTTGAAAAAGGTTCTTACGATCGCCAAGCCTTACTCAAAGAAGTTCATTATTTGTTGTCACAAGCAGTTAACCTGCAAAAAACTTTGACATTAAAAGCTTAAGGTGAAATCGATGACCAAAATTTTATTAGTTGAAGACAATGAAATGAATCGAGATATGCTCTCGCGACGTCTGACTCGTAAAGGTTATGATGTCGTTTTTGCTGTTGACGGCGCGCAGGGTTTATCTATGACTTCCTCAGAAAATCCTGACATTATTTTAATGGATATGAGTTTACCTGTAATTGACGGTTGGGAAGCAACTCGACAACTGAAAACGAATCCCCGCACTCGAAATATTCCAGTTATTGCTTTAACAGCACACGCCATGTCAGGCGATCGCGAAAAAGCACTTACAGCTGGATGCGATGAGTACGACACCAAACCCATCGAGTTACCGCGCTTACTCGCAAAAATTGAGGCTCTTTTAGGAAGAACGAACTAACAGAATGGAAAATAATCACAGTACGCAACTTGCTTTGATGTCATATCTAAGGCATGAATTGCGTACGCCAATTAATGCCATCATTGGCTACAGTGAAATGCTACTTGAGGAAATAGCAACTGATCCTCAAACAGCAACAACTTCTCATTTAGAGCAAATTCAAAACTGTGGTAATCAATTGCTAGCACTGATTAATAAACATCTCGATCCAGCTAGTGTAGATAATTATTCTTCTCTTCATTTAGCTACTATTAGTGAAGCTATACCTTTAGCATTAGAACCTCTTTTAAAGATGGTTATTTCTTGTTGCGATCAGCTTTCAGAACAGGCAGCAGAAGAATTAATCGCTGATATCAATAAAATTCGTACTGCTACGCAATCATTATTCGAAATAATTAACAATATTACTCATTTTGCTGAACGTTATCTCCAGTTGAACAATATTAAATTCGAAAATAAAGTCTCGGAAGAAAATCATATAGAAAGAAATAGCTATAAAAAATCCACAAATCGCTCAGGCAATATCTTAGTTGTAGACGACAACGAAAGCAATCGAGACTTACTTTCTAGACTCATCACTGCTCAAGGTTACACTGTGACAACGGCTGCTAATGGTTTGCAGGCTATTCAACTGATTAAGACAGGTAACTACGACTTAATTCTTCTGGATATACTCATGCCAGAAGTTAATGGCTATGAAGTTTTACAATGGCTGCGCGAGCAATTTCAACATATTCCGGCGATCGCTATTTCTGCTCTAGATGAAATTGATAGTGTTGTTAAATGTATCGAAATGGGAGCAGAAGATTATTTAACAAAACCTTTCAACTCAGTTTTACTACGTGCCAGAATCGAAGCTTGTTTAGAGAAAAAACGTCTCCGCGATCGCGAAGCTCAATATTTAGCAGAACTTGGTCGTGCAAATCAGGAAATTACAATTCTCAATGAACGTCTAAAAGCTGAAAACTTTCGCTTGAGTGCAGAACTTGAAGTGACGCGGAAACTACAGCAAATGATCCTACCTAAAGACCATGAATTAAGTCAAATTGAAGGATTAGATATTGCTGGATATATGGAACCAGCCGATGAAGTTGGCGGCGACTACTACGATGTTCTACACGCTGATGGGCGAGTCAAAATTGGGATTGGCGATGTCACTGGACACGGATTAGAAAGCGGAGTTTTAATGATTATGGTACAAACTGCCGTGCGAACACTTATGGAGAATAATGAAACCGATCCAAAAAAATTTTTAGAAGTTCTCAATCGCACAATCTATAACAATATTCAACGCATGAGTTCTAATAAAAATCTAACACTTTCTTTAGCTGATTATCATAATGGTAAATTAAATTTAAGTGGTCAGCATGAAAAAATTATTGTTATCCGCTCTAACGGCGCATTAGAATGCATTGATACAATAGATTTAGGTTTTCCTATAGGACTTGAAGAAAGTATTGTAGACTTTGTTGCCCAAACGCAAATTCAATTACAAACTGGTGATGTTGTAGTGTTATACACCGATGGTATTACTGAAGCTGAAAACAGTTTAGGAGTTCAATACGGTATTGACAGGCTTTGTGAAGTCGTTCAACAAAATTGGCAAAAATCAGTTAGAGAAATTAGACAAATTGTTATTGATGACCTCTGCCAGCACATTGGTCAACATAAAGTATACGACGATATTACTTTAGTAATACTCAAGCAAAAATAATTCGCGCAGCTAGTCATTAATTTTTAATAAAAACTTTTATAATTTGATTAATTTAAAATAAATCATGTCCCAAATATTTGGAGATTTTATTACCTGCCTACCGCTTAATCAAGAACACTTGATTGTTGGCTTCTCGCCTAGCTCTACTTCTCTCAAGCAAAGATGGCGTAACAACGGTCTTTCTGCAGATTTTTTAGCTGATTACCTAACGACTTTTTTTCCTGGTAATGAAGACGATCCTATCGTTGCTCGCAAGCAGATAGAAATCAAAAGTGCTGTTAGTTACATCGCTAACGAATTACTCGAAAACGCGATGAAATTCAATCATGAAAGTTCTGCTCCTATCAGCATTCAACTTCATCTACACAGCGATAAAATTATTTTTGTCATCTCTAATAGTATTAGCCTTCAACAAGTCGATGATTTTCAATCATATATCAAAACATTATTAACATCAGACGTAGAGGAGTTATACATCAGCCAGTTGGAAAAAAATACAGAAGAAGAAAATCCTACTACCTCTGGTTTAGGTTTACTAACAATACTCAACGACTACAAAGCTAAGTTAGGCTGGAAGTTTGAAAAAAATCGAGGCGACTCAGATCAAATAATTGTTACTACAATGGTACAGTTGATAGTATAAACTACTTAATCAACTATGAAAAAATTCTTAGATCTAATGAAAATAGAAGGAAAAAATTACAGTGTTCGCTACGATGAATCTACTGCAACTGTACTATTTCAGGGTTCACTCCGCCTCAGTGGCACAGAAGAATATGCTCCTATTGAACAGCTACTGAATCATTTAATAGAGCGAGAACTGCCAAGCATAGCCTTAGACTTGCGGAAATTAGAGTTTCTTAATAGTTCAGGTATTAGTATGTTATCAAAATTCGCGATTAATGTACGCAAGAAAAAAAATATCCAGATGCGCGTGATTGGTTCTCAGGAAATCCCTTGGCAGAGTAAGTCATTAAAAAATTTACAACGACTCATGCCTTCACTAAAGCTAGACATTGTTTAAAATATTTACATAAATTTACACAATTGAAAAATCTTTATATTTTTAGAACACATTTATACACATATATTAAAAGTCAACATATTTTTCTGAAAAGTCTAGAGTATATAAAAAGTAGTAAGGGCAGAAGCCCATTATAAAATGAAAAGCTAATTTAAGTTGGTATTGTTAATCTTGAGTTTTTTGATTTAAATAGCTATACCAACTAAGCAATTTCGGCTCAGCAACATGAAATTGAAATCAGGTTTTCTCAACAAAGTGTTGTTATTAGGCAGCATTGTCGTATTGCTTGTTGCCTTGGCAACTCCAGGACAGGCTGCGCAAGTACAGATATTACCAGCCAACCCTCACTTAGGAGATACGCTGTCAGTTTTGATTCAGCAAGACAGCAACGCAAATGGTCAGCCGTCCGTAACGCTCAATCAGAAAACATACCCAGCTTTTGAAATAGCCCCGCATCGTTTTCGGGCCATGATTCCCACGACACCTTTGGAGCAACCAGGAGTACGTCGAATTCAAGTCAACATGGGCGAGCAAGTGCGCAACTTAGCAGTACAAGTACGGAATCGCTCATTTCCCATTCAACGCATTAATCTTCCTCCAGGAAAAGCAGGAATCTCGGCAACGCAATACGAACTTGACCGCGTCGCGGAATTTAAAAAACTGGTAACACCACAAAAATATTGGAATGGTCCTTTTGCCCGACCCAACAAAGGTCGAATCAGTGCGATTTATGGCGTTCGTCGTTACTACAATGGCAAATTTGCTAAAGACTACTACCATCGCGGTGTTGATTATGCAGGTGGTGTGGGTTCGCCAGTGGTCGCTCCAGCATCGGGACGCGTTGCTTTGGTGGGCACAGTATCTCAAGGCTTTCGCATTCACGGTAATATTATCGGCATCGACCACGGTCAAGGGGTGACAAGCGCCTTTTTACACCTCAGCCGTATTGATGTTAAAGAAGGAGACATGGTGAAACCAGGTCAAGTTATTGGGGCAGTGGGAGCCACAGGTGCCGTGACCGGACCTCACTTACATTGGGGATTGTACGTTCATGGCGAATCGGTCGACCCCGTACCTTGGCGCGAACAAGGATTTAATTAATTACATCGAGCTTGATCGTTTTGCGGGAGAAGCTGGGAAAAATTAATACAAGGTTACTGCGATCTATTTGAGCAAGCGCCGTGGAGTTTGGAAGCGTTATGAGTATCCAAAAAATAGTAGAACAAGCTTTGCAAGATGGTTATTTAACACCAGCAATGGAAACCGAGGTCGGTCGAATTTGCGACACAGCAGTGGAGCTTTCCATTGAAGATTACATGGCACTCGACAAACTCATGGGAGCGCTATTAACGGGGGAAGTTGTCGCAGTACCGCGCAAGCAATTCATCAATGTGATGGAAGAATTAGTGCTAACCGAAGCGATCGCGCGGGTAGCCGAAATTCAAGTGACAAGCGTACATACGATTGACGTAGGCGATATTGCCGCTTATGCATTAAATCGTCTTCCCCCGCTTTATGCCACAACCGAAGAAGGTGCTAAATACCAAAGCCAAAGAGCAAGTGAAGAACTGCAAGATTTAATTCGCGAACAAGTCAGCGCGGCGATCGCGCGCAGTCTTGACCAACCGAATTTCTTCCCTGAGCGGCAAGCTATCAGCAAGAGTACTGGAAACGAAGTTCTTAAACAAGTCAGTAGCCTTCTACAAGCTTACGCACCAGATTTTGAAGAACAAACTGCTACAGACCGCGAGGCATCTTAATAACTCTAAAACAAAAAATTAATAAAGATTTACCAGTTTTTCATGCATTTTTCCTCATACCTCAGGCACATTATAGCTAGGAATTCAGTCATATTTTTTGGTATCTGGCTTGGTGTTGCCAGCTTGATTGCCAAGATTTGTGATTTAGCAAAAAAGTGTGGCGTGAGGATGAGGAATAGTGATGCTAGAGAGACTTATATTAGCGATCGCAGCTACGTTTTGCCTTAATTTATTTTTGGGAGTACGTCTGCCAAACAAGACCGTTACCTATCCAAGTTATCGCATAGGAGAAACCCCAACGCGTTTAGTGAATGCCCCAAATCGCTCAAAGATACCTCAATTACCTGCGGCTTCCATCCCCTGGTAGCTCTTCTGAAAAAGAGGTCAGGGGTCAGAGAAACAGAAAAACTTTACATTGTATTTCCTAACCTTTGATCCCCGATTTCTAATTCCTGACCCCTCTAGTGATCCAGTGATAAATCTGGCACTCAGATAAGGAACTTCCCTGCATCTATGGTGTCTAATAATGAGGGATGTGTCGAGCCAGTGGCTTTTATGAGTCAATCAATTCCTGTAAGCTGGTCATCTGTTGAGGCAAATATTCCTCAGACACCAGTGCAAGTAGACAGCTTATCTAACTACGATTTGATTTTGCTTTGTCAAGCTGGGTTACGCCCAGAGCGGAATGCATTTGCTGAATTGTTACGTCGGTATCAATCCCACGTAGATAAGGTTTTATACCATCTGGCTCCCGACTGGCAAGATCGAGCAGATTTAGCTCAAGAAGTGTGGATTCGAGTTTATCGCAATATCAAGCGCTTAAACGATCCAGTGAAATTTCGAGGTTGGCTGAGTCGGATAGCAACAAACCTGTTTTACGACGAATTACGCAAACGCAAACGCAATTCAAGCCCGCTATCTTTAGATGCTCCCCGTGCAGTGGAAGATGGAGATATGGATTGGGAAATCGCAGGCGATCACCCTAGTCCTGACGAAGAGTTGACTACGCGCGAGTTTTACGAACAACTCCAAGAAGCGATCGCTGACTTACCCGAAGTTTTCCGTACGACTATCGTACTGCGCGAAATCGAAGGCATGGCGTATGAAGACATTGCCGAAATTACTGGTGTTTCTTTGGGTACTGTTAAGTCTCGCATCGCGCGGGCACGTTCCCGATTACAGTCACAACTTCAACAATATTTAGAAGGTTAACGAATGTTGACTTGATGAAGATAAGTAAAAAAGCAGAGGAGGATTATGTCTTAAAGAAGATTCTCAAAACCTTAGGTTTTTGCAGATTATTAAAAGTAGCAGTTAACTAGCGTGCATAGTTGGCTCGTCTCCCCAATCAAATTTGGTAGTAATGTTAAAATGACGTCTGAGATCAAGTTGCCACGCGAGCAGTCCCATACAAGGGATTTGCCAGCAATACACACTGGTTATGCTAAGCCAACGGGTGTTATGGATAGATGTCAGCGCGACCGCTTCGAGTTACTAAGTGCTTTTCTCGATGGTGAAGTCACAGCAGCAGAACGAAAGGAAGTAGAAGAATGGCTGGCAAAGGACGTAGAAATGCAACGTTTATACGCCCGATTGCTCAAGTTACGTCAAGGTATACGAACGCTACCGACACCGACCGAACAACAGCCAGTAGAACAAACTGTGCAGCAAGTCTTTACTCGAATTGATCGACGTCGTTCGCGGCGCTTCGCCCTCTGGGGAGGAACAGCGATCGCTGCCTTGTTCGTCGGTGCTTTGTCTGGCGTATTGACGGATCGTTCATCACTGCAAATCGCTGAATTGCAACCAGTACCCGAAGCTAGCGAAACTTTGATGGTGGCTTTGAATAGCCCAGTCATTGAAATTCCGAAAGCAGCCGTCGCCGCTCCAGAACCTCACTTTATCAATCAAGCTGACTATCGTCACGAGTAAAATCCCAGTGAAAACGAGTGGTTGATTTACGGTTATCGACAACCACTCCACCAACCATCTGGTAACAGCTTAGCGCCAAAATCATTAACCTGCTTTAATGTCATAAAATACGCCCAAGCAGAAGCAAGAAAAGATAAGTCTAAATTGTAAGTATCAATCTGCTGGCGATAATATTCATTTTCTTCCATCGGGCGCTGAGGATTGTAGTCTTCTAGCAGATCGAGGTAAGTTAATATTTCTGCATCAGCAAACGAAAGTACAAATCCTTGGACGCGATGCTCGCCAGAAGTCATTGCTGGATACCCAAAAGGAAGCTCGTAAAGTTGACCGAAAGCGATCGCCCGCCTTTGTTGCAAAACTTTACCCGCACAATAGCGTTGATAGTTAACCTCCCCAGGCTTCAAGGTTCCATAAACAAAAATATTAATAACTTCCGACGATTTCATGTGTGAATGTGGTTACACAAATTCACGTGTCTAGCACACTTCAATCATAGTTCGAGCAAACTCGATTGTTAAATTTATGCCGATTTCCCACTTTCTCCTTTGACTACAGCAGCACCGATCAGATGGGCGAGACGCAATGCCTCTGGCACCTTACCACAGTTCGTCAAACGTTGCAGAACAGCAAACGTAACTTCAGGACTCGCACCAGATACCTGAAAGAAAAAAGGTGGATACTGATAAATCGTACCAGCACGTTGCAGCGTCTGTAAGCGTCGAGCAGGTTGAGGTAAATGATGTATTGCTTCTTGCATTGCTTGGAGATTAGGTAGGCGGCGCATGACAGTAACGCACGGAAGCGAAAGTGTATGCGCAAGCAATGGTAGGTCAATAATATTAAATCCGCCAAAAGCAATGCCATCAAGTAACAGAATATGCAACTGTGGTAAGAATTTTTTTCCTAATAGCAATTGACAAATCGTTTCTGTTGCATCCCAACCATCCTGCTGCACTTCTCCCCAAACCATACCTTCAAATCGAGTATCTGCACAAACTACACCCGCAATATTAACTTTTCCGCCACTGCTAGGGCGGGAAAATGGTGCATCATCAAAGCCAATAACACGAATAGTACGACCGCGTCGTAGCAAAGTTTCTAGATCCATGCGGTGGATGAAAACCACAACACTTGCAAACAAAAGCTAGCAAAACGATTAATAATTAACAACTCAAGTTGAGTGACAACTTCTTTCTTTAGCGACCAAGCCAAAACGATTACGCTACGCGCAGCGCCTGAAGCGATCGCGCTGACTGTTGCGTTTATTTACTGCTACATTTTGGAAAGTAGCTTGTGAATACAGCTTTCCAATGAATCGTGTCTTTTCGCCACTACAACAGTTTTTAATTACCTGGCTGCTGATCTTGATAACCGGTTGGGTGACACTTAACGCCTTAAGGTACATTGGGGAACTACTCAGCATTTTGATTACAGCTGGGCTAATTGCGTTTTTGCTTAACTACGCGGTTGCAGCGTTACAACCATTTTTACCTCGGAGTATTGCTGCAATCTTTGTTTACTTGTTAGCCGGAGTCATTGTTGCTTTCACTGCGGTGACTTTAGTACCACCAGTGTTTATTCAAGCACGGCAATTAGTTGTGAATTTACCTTCATTAGTAGCTTCTGCACAACAGCAGTTAATAATGTTTCAAACTTGGAGTGTAGAGCACAACTTACCGTTTGATGTCCGGATATTAGCATCGCAGTTTCTCGCACGGGCGCAAACTTGGAGTGAAGCGATCGCCACGAAAGGTTTTGGTTTGGTATTAGGAACTTTTAACTGGGTGTTAGATTTAATTTTCGTTTTGGTCATCTCGTTTTATATGCTCATTGATGGAGAGCGATTATGGCAAGGTTTAACACGTATTTTTGCACCAACAATTCGAGACAGACTGACAGAATCACTTCAGCGTAACTTACAAAGATTCGTTTCTGGTCAGTTATTACTCGGTTTATTTATGGCAGTAACGCTGACACTGGCGTTTTGGACATTGCGCGTGCCATTTTTTCTTGTATTTGCAGTTTTTATTGGGTTTATGGAAGTGATTCCTTTCATTGGCGCAACTTTAGGAATCGCAACGGTAACGATTGTAGTCGCATTCATTGATTGGTGGCTAGCATTGCAAGTTTTAGCAGTTGCAGTAGCACTGCAACAAATCAAAGATAATTTAGTTGCTCCTCGAATTATGGGCAATCTTACAGGGCTATCTCCAGTAATTATTTTTGTCTCTTTGCTATTGGGAGCGCAATTCGGTGGATTTTTGGGCGTTATTTTGGCAATTCCTCTCACTGGTGTTATCAAAAGTTTGACAGAAATTGTTTTTGACCCCACACTACCGCCTCAAACTGGCTCGTTTTTTTACAATCCACTTGATAGTAGCGATCAAATTTTACTCAGAGTCAGTTCTAAAACTAATGATGATAGCAATTAGTTTTCGTCATTTTTACTTTGTATACCAATCTTCTATTCATTCGAGAAAATCTCTCTTTATTCTTCTCTCTGTGTTCCTGTGTCTGGAGTGGTAGCTTACCGCAAGCCGAAGAAGCATCTATGTTTAAAAACAATATTCACAAATCAGATAAAAATGCTATAGCTATTAATAGTAATTGAATTCTAGAAATATAGAGAATACAAAAGTTATTTGGTACCAACGCATCTATGTTGAAAATAGTTCGTAAAAACAAAGAACTTCTACGGGTTATTCTTGCTGTATCTATTACTGTAGTTGGTCTGCTACATTTTGCCGTACCTGATATTTTCGTCAGGATTGTACCATCTCTTTTACCATATCCCTTAGAGTTAGTTTATATTAGTGGCATTTTTGAAATTTTAGGAGGAATTGGGTTACTTGTTCCTACAGTTAGTCGTGCGGCTGCTTGGGGATTAATTGCACTTTTTATTGCGGTTTTTCCTGCCAATATTAATATGGCGGTAAACCACATTCATATTGATGGCATTCCTGATTCACCTTGGTTTCAGGTTGTTAGACTTCCCTTTCAAGGAGTTCTCATCGCTTGGGCGTTTTGGTATACAAAGCCTTCAACAAATATTAAAGACCAAGCGGCAATCATCAATTTGTACGATACAGAAACTTAGAAAAAATTCTTAGCCTCAAACCTGATTTAATTGTGGGTCATATATGGCGGGCGCAATACTATGCGCTGCTATCGGCGATCGCGCCTACAGTGATGGTAGATACAAATAGTGAAGTTGACTTTAAGAAGAACTTGAAATATTTAGCTGAAATTCTATGAACGCTCTTACCGTTGACATTAAATCAGTCATTGACTTGACCGATGAGCAGTTCTACCAGCTGTGTCAGCGCAATCGGGATTTGCGGTTTGAACGCACAGCCCAAGGAGAACTGATTATTATGCCACCTACCGGAGGGGAGACTGGAAATCGCAACGGTCGGCTTATTCAGCAATTATTCAACTGGACTGATGTTGATGCAACTGGTATTGCTTTCGATTCGACTGGTTTTAAATTACCCAATGGAGCCAACCGCTCTCCTGATGCAGCTTGGTTAACGCTAGAGCGTTGAAATACGCTTACGCCTGAGCAGCAAGAGAAGTTCATCCCGCTTTGTCCCGATTTTGTCGTGGAGTTGATGTCTCCCAGTGATTCGCTGGTGACAGTTCAAGCTAAGATGCAGGAATACATCGACAATGGTGCGCGTATTAGGCTGGCTACTGAATCGCAAGGCAAAGCAAGTTGAAGTTTATCGTTCGGGCAAGGCGGTTGAGGTTTTACAAGCACCTGAAGCGCTTTCGGGTTGGTAGTGTATGTATTCGTAGATGAGCCTTTTAAGTGGAGTGAAGAAAGACGCGATCGCTTGTACTGTTGCCAAGAAAAATATTTAAAATGCGTAACTTTTAATTTGGCGCACTTACTTGAGATTCGCGAAACTTGAGACAGCGTTGTATAAACTGTTGAGGAATTTCTAGATTCCCACCAAAATGAAGGTGAAGATAAGACGCATGAACTTGATACGCTTGCCATCCTTCTAACACCAAGCTTGAGGAATTGTATCCTTGTAGCTTGTATAAAGGTTTTGTTGGTGTTTGATTTAGCCGCGACCGATGAAACTCGTGTCCCCATATTGCTGTACCGGTTTTAAATAGTGGACTTTGTAGTACAGTTGCTTGGCGATAACCGAGTGTTAAGCGAGCATCCATAATTGCTGTTGCGGGAATAACTCCTACCATTGACCACGATTTTTGCTCAAAATCGACGATCGCTTGTGACAGATACATCAACCCACCACATTCAGCATAAGTTGGCATTCCTTGCTCAATTGCTGTTTTTACTGCTACCCGTGCTGATTTATTTTCTGCTAGTTGTTGGGCAAATACTTCCGGAAAGCCGCCTCCGAAATATAATCCCTGGATATTTTCGGGTAAATCAGGATCAGTCAATGGACTCCAATAAACGATTTCTGCACCAAGTTGTGTCAGAATTTCTAGATTATCTGGGTAGTAGAAACTAAACGCGCGATCGCATGCCACTGCTATTCTAAGTGAAGTACTACGGGTAGCATCTGCGATTTTTTTGTCATCTTGTGTCGTTACGTTCAAACTCCTCACTCCTTTTAAAAGTGGTAAGAGCCGTTCCCAGTCAAAACAGGTTTCTCCGAGGCGTGCAAATTTATCGATCAATTGATCGAGTTGCGTTATTTCTGCGGTGGGAACTAAGCCCAAGTGACGATCGGGAATTGTTAAATCGTCTGCACGGCGTAATACACCAAGAATCGGTAACTGTATTGATTCGAGAGCTTCTTTTAAAAATTGCAGATGGCGATCGCTACTAACGCGATTTAATACAACTCCCGCAATTTTGACGCGCGGATCGAACGAACGATAACCGTGGGCGATCGCCGCCACCGAGCGTGACAATCGACTACAGTCGATCGCAAGTAAAACTGGTAACTTTAATAACCGTGCAATATGTGCTGTACTTGCTGTATCATCAATCCCCGTAGCCCCATCAAATAATCCCATAACGCCTTCTACCAGCGCACAATCAACACCTCGACTGTGACGTTCAAAAGACTGCTTTACATAAGCATCATTAGTCAATATCGGATCTAAATTTCGGCAGGGGCGTTTTGTTACATACTGATGAAACATCGGGTCGATGTAATCAGGTCCAACTTTGAAAGATTGCACTTGTACTTGTAGTCGCTGGCTTAGATATGCAAGCAACATCAGAGTGACTGTCGTTTTACCAACGCCACTACGTTCTCCAGCAATAATTAATGCCATTTAAAGTAAAAAAGCAGAGGAGCAGAGGAGCAGGGGCGCAAAAGGAGAAACGATGTGTAGTTTTCATTTGGTGAAATAGTATGAATGGTTCATGATTGGAGAGAGACAAGAAAAAGCTTAAGTTCTTACTGTAAGTTATTTTATCTGCACGAACTGAGAAAAGCTGAAAAGTAGGGAGCGTAGGCAGATAAGTTGATTTGTTATAAAACTCTGACATCATTCCCCTCGACCAAAGCTTGTTGTTATAAAATCTTGACATTGCGATCCCCGAAAGGCTGATTGATACGTAGAATTACTCAAAGCTGCCAGGTGTACCCCTTGATCCCTAGGAAGGATTTGCGGCTTAATAGTTATTAACCAGCGATCCCCACGATCCCGAAAAAATGCTGTTTTTTGGCAGACGCAGGATTGTTGGGAATGTACCAACAAGAGCCGTTCAAAAAGCTAAATGCATAGCTAAGACATTCCACTCCTCCCAGCAGTCAAATTGATTGCAGTCATTCTGGCATTGGATGTCACCGACAGAACGGAGTTTTTGTCCGGCAACAGAATAGTTGATTCAAATTACCGGAGACAAAATTCATGGCTAAAGAACGCCCACCTTTAGAAGAGATGACCTTACGGCAACTAAGAAGAGTTGCAAGTGAATACGGTGTCTCGCGTTATAGCCGAATGCGGAAGGCGCAACTGCTAGCGGCAATTCAACAAATCGAGCGCACAAAAGTTTCTGTTGTTCCAACTCGTACACTGGAGGCACAAGAAGCAGTGGAAGCAGCTAAATTTGAACTAGGTCAAGATGACCGCACAGGTGGCTCCTTAGCTGACGTAGATGAAGGTTTAGCCGAACTACCTGATGGATACGGTGAAAGTCGGATCGTGTTACTGCCCCGCGATCCTCAATGGGCATACACTTACTGGGATATCCCCAACGAGCATAAAGAAGACTTGCGCAAACAAGGCGGACAACAGCTAGCACTGCGCATATACGACGTCACAGATATTAATATCGATTACCAAAGTCCTCACAGCATTCAAGAATATCCTTGCGATGAGTTGGCACGGGAATGGTATTTACCGATTCCTGTGAGCGATCGCGACTACGTTGTCGATATTGGTTATCGCTGTGCTGACGGTCGTTGGTTAGTTTTAGCACGTTCTGCACCCGTTCACGTACCGCCGGTTTACCCTAGCGATTGGATTGAAGATCGCTTCATTACGGTCAGCTTTGAAGAAGATCTGCGCGGTAAAACTGTTTACGAACTTGTACCACCAGCTAAGCGCATGGCAGTTGCTGGAGTTCAACAAGACAGTAATCCGATCTACGACGAAATCTTCGGTATGGCTCAAGGCGCCGAAGCACAAAGAGTGGCAGGTTCGCTCTATGGCTCGATGCAGCAAGTACCAGGTTCGGCTCAAATGGTCGGCGTACAATCAATTAGCTCGTATATCACTGCTTCTGGAATGGGTATGTGGGCAGTACCAACAATGTCTGGGATAGGAATGTCCGGTGTAGGAATGTCCGGCGTTGGCTTCTCAGCTTCGGCAATTCCAATGCGCCCGCGTCAGTTCTGGTTAATCGCAGATGCTGAGTTAATTGTTTATGGTGCAACCGAACCGGATGCTACTGTAACAATTGGCGGACGCCCGATCAAGCTCAATCCTGATGGGACATTCCGCTTCCAGATGTCCTTCCAAGATGGTTTAATCGATTATCCGATTAAGGCAGTAGCGGCTGATGGCGAGCAAACACGCTCTATTCACATGAAGTTCACCCGCGAAACACCATCACGAAATACGAATACAAAAGAAGAAGCAGTTCCAGAGTGGTTTGCTTAAAGCATTATCTGCCACACTGATAAATAGATTACAAAATCCCTCGACAATTGTCGGGGGTTTCTTTTCGCTAAAGATTATGACACCTGAAGAAATTGCAAGTACGCTGAAAGAAATTTTTGACCCAGTAACTGTGCAGGAAATCACCCCTGGTTCGTGGCAAGTGGAAACACTAGAATTCCGGTTATTGGTACTTTTATCCGACGATCAATCATGGTTGCGACTTTTACTACCAATTATGTCTGCCGAAGCGGCACAACCTTTTATAGAACAACTGCTAGCTGCCAATTTTGATGATACGCAAGAAGTACGCTACGCACTGCAACAAGGTGTTGTTTGGGGTGTGTTTCAGCATAGAACCGAAAGTTTAGTACAGGCTGATTTAGCAGATGCGATCGCGCGTTTAGTTTCCCTACACCAAGCCGGACTCAATGATGTCTTTTCGCAATTAGTCGAAAGTCGGATGCGTCAAATTATTCTTGCAGCAAAACAGCAAGGGTTAACCCTTGAAGCAACTTTACAGAATCTCGATCGCTTTTATGAAGAAGGAATTTTAGGCGATATGGAACAAGGAGCGCAGTCACGCGAGGAAACACTAGCAGTATGGAAGCAACAGCTAGAACGCTTGTGGCAAGAAGTTGAGTAAATTTAGAAGGTAATTGATTTTCCTGCTTGTCGATTTTAAAAACGTTGTTGCAAATTATACTAGTATTCAGTATAATGAATGTAACTTACTCAATTACTCTGGTTGTGCTGCTGGTGCAGAAACACCAACACACGCTGCTGCTAACTCAGGATGAACCTTAGGGTCGATTCTGACTCCCCTGCTGCTAAAATCAACGCAAGTCTTTACTAGAGTCAGGCTAGTATCTAGACGACGTTGTTTGACAATTTCATCAGTGAGGCGGCGACAATTACCTCCTACTTTTCCTCCAAGAGGAATCATCAGAGAAACTGTAGCGCCGTATACTTCGCGCTCCCTACTCAGAGAACTCATATAGCCATTAAGCGAAATACTGGGAGTACTGCAACTAATACCTGGACCAAAATTATATTCGCCAATAGTTTGATTGAGAATTCCGACATTTTGCACAGAGCCAGTGTTAGTTTGAGAAGTTTCAGCATTGTTACTTTGAGCATTATCAAGCTGAAAGCTACTATTCAAACTTTTGGCATCTTTGTTACGATGTGTCGCTGACTGATTTTTTTCACTCGCCAGTACTGGGTGAGACAACAACAAGACTACTGCTGTACATAAATAGATATAACGCTTCATTTTTCCTCCTAATTCTTAAAAAGATCCGATGTGCACCTCGGATCTTCTACTGCTTTTAGCTAATTAGAAGTTGCTGAAAGCGGTTGTTCTGTGTTCGTGACTGGTGTTACCAAAGTGGCTAGCGGTGTAACCATTAGCTTTATTTTCTACCAAGTAAGTACCAGCACTGAGATAACCAGAAGTCGCATTGACATCTTCAAAAGAAAAACCACTCTTATCGAATTTGATATTAGAGTAGTCCTTGTCGGCGTAGGCAAAAGAAGCTTCAAACCCTTTACGAATTTCGTAGGAGCTAATATTAATATGGCTATTACCATGACTCCAGCCATCGGTATACTTATTGGAAACTCCAACTTCGCCAGCGAAAGCAGCGATAGGGGAAAGAGCTAAAGCTAATGTGGGTAGAACTACAGCGAACTTTTTCAACATAAATACCTCTTTTGATAGTTGCGTATTTGCTATTGCAGTTGTTATCTGCATGACCTTAGTATCAGTTAAATTACTGAGTGAGTAAAGATACAGTACTACTTCTTATTATTTTTTTTACATCAAGGTAAGTATTTGCACTGATACCAGAAGTGTCAAAGTGCTATAGGCTATTGGCAAAATGAGATTTTCTGAGAATATGTTGTAAACATAAAGTTAAAGAAAAATTCAGGATTGTTGTGAGCAGAAGAGGAAGAAAAGCAGCCTTTTTTGAAAGATTTGTCTATAAATTGCCTACACCCCATTGACATTTGAATTACTTCGGTGGGTCAAGGAAGGCAAGACGAATAACCTCCTAAACTCAAAAGTAGCCTGCTACAAAACAGCCACACGTATGGACATAGTTGAAATCCTCAAACAGGATTACCAAAGGTTCCCCGCAAATCAGACGTACAGCATCTACGCACAAGATGTGTACTTCAAAGATCCTCTAAACGAATTTCGCGGCGTTGCAAAATATAAAGCGACGATCAAGTTTATTGAAACGTGGTTCATTGCGCCCAAAATGGACTTACACGATATCCGCCGCGAAGGAGACACAATCAAAACTGAGTGGACTTTAAGCTGGAATACTCCTGTACCCTGGAAACCCCGCATTGCAATTCCTGGTTGGAGTGAGTTGCGTGTCAATCAACAGGACATTATTACTTCTCACGTCGATTATTGGAAATGTTCGCGGCTAGACGTCATTAAACAACACCTATTTCCTACCAAGAATAGATAGAGTAAAGAAATATAAACATTGCTTAGACAGGACAAAAGTATTCATGCGTGTAATTCTGATGACAGGCAAAGGAGGAGTCGGAAAAACCTCTGTTGCTGCTGCTACTGGACTTCGTTGCGCAGAGTTAGGCTATCGCACACTCGTTTTGAGTACCGATCCAGCACATTCACTTGCAGATAGTTTTGACTTAGAACTCGGACACGATCCGCGACCAGTCCGCCCGAACCTTTGGGGAGCAGAATTAGACGCATTATTAGAATTAGAAGGCAATTGGGGAGCTGTTAAGCGCTATATTACTCAAGTCTTACAAGCACGGGGACTCGACGGCGTACAAGCTGAAGAACTCGCAATTTTGCCTGGAATGGATGAAATTTTCGGTTTGGTACGTATGAAGCGCCATTACGACGAGGGCGAGTTTGATGTTTTAATTATCGACTCGGCTCCGACTGGTACTGCACTGCGTTTATTGAGTCTACCCGAAGTGAGTGGCTGGTATATGCGACGTTTTTACAAGCCATTACAAAAGATGTCTGTGGCGTTAAGACCGCTTGTAGAGCCTTTATTTCGACCGATCGCAGGATTTTCTTTACCTGACAAAGAAGTGATGGATGCGCCGTATGAATTTTACGAGCAAATCGAAGCTTTGGAAAAAGTATTAACTGATAATATGCAAACTTCGGTACGCTTGGTAACAAACCCTGAAAAAATGGTGCTGAAAGAATCGCTACGCGCCCATGCTTATTTAAGTTTGTATAATGTAGCAACAGATTTAGTCGTTGCCAATCGGATTATTCCTGAGGAAGTGCAAGATCCTTTCTTTCAAAGATGGAAGGAAAATCAACAGCAATATCGCCAAGAAATTCATGAAAATTTTCGTCCATTACCTGTAAAGGAAGTCCCTTTATATTCTGAAGAACTGTGCGGTTTAGCAGCTTTAGAGCGACTGAAAGATACGCTTTATAAAGATGAAGACCCAACGCAAGTTTATTACAAAGAAACGACTGTACGCGTTGTTCAAAATAACAATCAGTACAGCTTGGAACTTTATCTACCAGGAATCGCTAAAGACAATATTCAATTAAGTAAAACTGGCGATGAATTAAATATCACCATTGGCAATCATCGCCGTAACTTAGTATTGCCGCAAGCTTTAGCCGCATTACAACCAGCAGGTGCAAAAATGGAGGATGATTATTTGAAGATTCGTTTTGCTAATGGTGTAGGAGCTTAGCAACTAAAGTTGCAGCTAAATAAACAAAGTCTGCTTTCGCAGGCTAGCTACAATTTAGTATTGCAAACTTTTTGTATGAGTTAGGCATTGCCTCGACGACTTTTCCCCAAAATTGGGGGGACTGAGAGGGCGCGGGAAAGCATAACCGGAAAAGTGCGTCAGCTTCGTGTAGTGATTGTGCAAGCGACACATTCAATTGCATAAAAGCGTACTAGGAGCAAAAAATGACGCAACAAAAGCTTAATTCAAAGGCGTTTGTATCGCTCTCTGCAAGACTCACAGCAGCAATGCGATCGCAAGAAACTGCAAGATGCGATCGCCTTTTTAACGATCCATTTGCGACTCAACTTGCGGGTGCTGATGCATTCGCCTTTTTAGCACAACGAAAAATTCAACCAGAACAGGATGGAAGACCTTATGTCGTTGTTCGTACGCGATTTTTTGATGATTTTCTCTTAGCAAAACAACTTCCGCAAGTTGTCATTTTAGCATCAGGAATGGATACGCGAGCCTATCGGCTTCTTTGGGTAGCAGATACCAAAGTCTACGAACTCGATCAACTTGAAGTTCTTCGTTATAAGGATGCTGTACTAAAAGACGCAACACCTACTTGCCAACGGTACGCGATCGCCGCCGATCTGACGCAACCTTGGTCGCATTTATTATTAGATCGAGGTTATCGTACTGATCTGCCTTCTGTATGGTTAATCGAAGGCTTATTGATGTACTTAGATATACCGCAAGTCCATACTTTGCTGACAACAGTCTCGCAACTAGCGGTAGCCGGAAGCTGGCTCGGTTTAGATGTCATTAATACTACAGCAATACCATCAACCACAGACAGTAGTTTTCAAGGATATTGGCGTTCTGGATGTGATAACCCAGAAGAGTTGCTAGCAGACTACGGGTGGAAAGCAAAAGTTATTCAACCTGGAGATGAGGGCGCGCATTTTGGGCGTTATACTCGCAAATTACCACCTCGCGACGTTCCCAATGTCGAACGGGTATTTCTTGTAACCGCGCAGAAATTTCCTCGCTGAGGTTAGCGTATCTAAGTTCTAATTTGCACTGGCATAATCAAATAAGTCATTTTTACACCACCCAGCGGCGTTAAGATTACTGGGCTTGTTGGTGTATTAATCTGCATTTGAATTTCTGAAGTTGGAAGTGCTTTTAAGCCATCAACTAGATATTTAATATTAAAGGCAATATCAATGCTATCACCAGAGATTTGTGCAGACATTGATTCTCTACCGCTACCAATATCTTGCGCATCAACTGATAGAGCTAATTCTTGTCTTGGACTATCTAGCGTAAATTTAACAATATTATTTTTCTGGTCTGCTAAAACAGCAATTCGTTCGATTGCACTGAGTAGATACTTGCGTTCGAGTGTAACTTGAATTTCAAATTGACGGGGAATTAGTTGACGATAAGCCGGATATTGTCCTTCTAATGTGCGACTAGTCAGTCTTTGGTTTTCCCATTCAAAAACAATTTGTCCGCGATCGCAGTACAATGCCAATGATTCGCTTTGATCGCGCATTCCTAGCATCCGTTCTAGTTCGCGCAAAGCTTTTGCTGGTACTGTCACCTCTAATTGCGTTGTTTCAACCTCTACAGGGGCGTTTTCATTGATCGTTTGTACAACTGCCAAACGATGACCATCTGTAGCTGCAAATTCTAGAGTATCTTGTTCTATAGTCAAATGCAGTCCAGATAGTATTTGTTTCGTTTCATCTGCACTCGTTGCAAACAAAGAACCGCGTAGCCCTTCGGTTAATGCTTCTGCTGGGAGATAAATCGTTTCACTTTCAACAACAGGTAATTCGGGAAATTCGTCAACTTCCATACCCCGCACTTGATACTTTCCCGAAGTTGATGCGATCGTTGCACTTAACGGCGTGTCGCCTTCGTCATCAATCGTCAATTCTCCTTGTGGCATTCGAGAGATAATGTCATTGAGTAACTTCGCCGGAAGGGCGATTTCTCCACCTGTTTCGACTTGAGCCGCGAAACTCGTGCGAATCCCTAAGCTAAGATCGAACGCAGTCAAACTTACTTGTCCTTGCTGTGCGTCTGCGGTTAGGAGAACGTTTGCCAAAATTGGATGTGTTGGACGTGAAGGAACCGCCCGACTGACGAGTGACAAGTTTGTACTGATATCACTTTGGTTGCAAACGAATTTCATTGATGTATCCAGCAGTTGCTTGCGATCGCGTTTTTGTCAAAATCAGCTCAGGAAAACTATCCTAGCACTTGCGCTCCACATTTGCTGCGAACTATCTACTACGGATATATTTATTATTTTCTACAGTAGTAGTAGGTGCTGTGGAAACTGTGGAAAAAGTCAAAAAAATATCCACCTGTCTTCGTTTTCGCGGTTCAAGCTTGTGGAAAACTTGTGGAAAAAGTCCTTAGTTTTTCACACAGTATTTATACCTAGTAAGATTTCCCCCTAAACTCTCGCTAGTTTTCCACAGATTTTCCCAAAGTTTTCCCCAGAAACGTCAAAGTTTTTCACAGGGCAATTTTTTCTTAAATTTTCTTTAAGCTAATTTTAAGCTGAAACGAATTAGAAAAATAACACTATTTACAATTCTATTTTATTCAATATCAAAGTGATATCTTACTCAAAGAATTTGAGAAGTCTCTACAGTAAGATCACTGAACTCAATTTTGTTCAACAATTGATTTGACAAGATTATCAGTAAGATTGCGCTTATATAAAAAATTAAGCCTCGGTTAAGCTAAAGAAAAATGGCAGCTAATCTTCTGATTTAAGTTTTATCTTATTTATTTTTTAATTTAAATTCTTAAATAATATTGAATATAAACGACCTAACATGTTTGTATCTGAATCTATATTTTTAATTACAAACACAAAAATTAGTCCGGGAAAACAAATAAATTCTTACCAGCAAACAGCTTTAAAAATCATTGCACGTTTTCATGGAAAACGCGATGTAGTATTAGCAATTGATTTAACGGAAAGTGTTGGTATTAATAATGAAGGTCGTATTCGGTTACAACAAATTATTGAGAAAAGTTTAAAACCTGGAGATTCGGTATATATTGTTCCTTTTGCAGCAGAAGTAACTCAACTGCAGGGAGTATCTAACTTATATCCACTAGGAACGCCAGTTGAATTCAATAATAATCAAGAAATTTTTGATAAGATTTTTCAAAAAATTCCACTAGCAGCAGATTTAAAGTTACAAAATACAGATATTCAACAAGCAGAACTCACTATCTACCAAGGTTTAGCCCAACTCAATCAAAATCGTCTTCAACAAAATCAGCCAATTAGAGCGCAATCAGTTATTTGGGTTACTGATGCTCCTTTACTAGCCAAATCAGGAAACGATTGGATTGAAACTCCAGCCAATAGTCCTTTTCGAGTAGTAGATTCTACCTTAAGCAAAGAACGACAAGCATGGATTAACATCCTACCTTTAAATAAAAGAGAGCTAACGATTGAAAACTCAGCATCTCAACAATATAAGTTAGCTGTTGTCGATATAGAACCAACGGTGCAAGAGTTTTGTACAATTGCACCAAATAGTCAAGAAGTTTGTAAGGTTAACTCTTATCTATTAAGCCAATTGTGGCTACCTTCTCTATTAACTGCTTTCGGCTTGGTTTCGCTTATTTTATTAGTCAATTATCTCGTAAGCTTACGTAAAAAATGGCGCGTTTCAGTTTCTACAGATTTAGAAGAATACGAGAAAGAATGTCGCCCTTTATTACCCGGAAAATCTCTGGCTATAGGGCAAGCTGATTCGAACTGCATTGATGAAATTGATTGTCCTGGTTCAGAAGTAAGAGGTTATTTAGAACGGCAAGGTAATCAACTTTATCTAGTACCAACTCAATTAGCTCCAATTCAATGGAATGGTAAAGAAGTCAATAAACGAACTCGCTTGACAGGAAGTTCTATTAAATTGAATTGTCCAGATAGTAAAGATAAAGATTTCTATTTAAATATTAAAGTTAAGAAATAGTGACTTATTGAGAAAACAGCTATGTATAGTCAAAACTCTATAAATGAACGTCAATACCGAGGAATTAATCGCACTATTTGTATTGGTTTGGGTGGTACTGGTAGAGATGTTTTGATGCGCGTTCGTAGGCTAATTGTAGACCGCTATAAAAATTTAGATAATCTACCAGTAGTTAGTTTTGTTCATATTGATACAGACAAAGAAGCAACACAAGCTGTTAGCCTGCGAACAGGTAATATATACCAAGGTGTTGACTTAGGTTTTCAAGATGCAGAAAAAGTCAATGCTACAATGACTGCTACGCAAATTACAGAATTAGTTCAAGGGTTAGAGCAATGCAATCTAATTGGCGACCAACCCAGTCCTTACGCTCATATTGCTGAGTGGTTTCCACCTCAACTTTTAAGAAACATCAAAGCAATAGATCAAGGTGCAAAAGGTATTAGACCTATTGGTAGACTGTCATTTTTTCACAACTATTCAAAAATTAAACACGCGATAGAAATTGCTGAACAGCGTACGCGGGGACACGAGCGAGAATTACTGCAAAATTTCAGCTTGATTGTCGATCCTGGGCTAAATATTGTGGTTGTAGGTTCGTTGTGTGGTGGTACAGGTAGCGGTACTTTTTTAGATATGGCATATAGCTTACGATATGCCTACCCTGAAGTTAAACAACTTATTGGATATTTAGTTATTAGCCCAGAATTATACGGTAACACACCAAATATGTGTGCAAATACGTATGCAGCATTAATGGAGCTTGATTATTATTCAAGTCCTGGTACAACGTTTGAAGCCTGCTACGACCCAAGATATCACATTAGTGTGTGCGAAAAACGTCCTCCATTTGATTACACCTACCTAGTTTCTAAATCAACTGAACAAGGTAACTATGTTATCGATAAACAGCGCAAACTTTGTAATGTTATTGCCAATAAAATTGCGCTAGATTTTTCTAGCGAGTTGGCTCCTGTTGTTAAGGGAATGCGTGATAACTTTGCGCAGCATCTTATTCAAGAAGACGATCACCCACGTCCTAATACTCAAAATTACCTGACTTTTGGTTTAGCGGCTATTTATTTTCCACGCGATCGCATTTCTCAAATCACAGTTACGCGTATCAGTCATAAGCTTGTTAATTTTTGGTTGCAAGGGGAGGGACAAAGCCCCGATCCGCTAAAATTACTAGAGCAGTTTTTCATTGAGTATCATTGGCATAATAGCTTAGAGCAAAAGAACGGTCTAATCTCTAAGTTAGAAGACTTACCGCTAGAGAATGAGAAAAATTTTAATGCTTTGATGAACACTTGGAAATCAAAGTTAGAAAATAAAATTACTGATTGTAAAACCAAAGAAGATCGTTCTAGCTTGCTGCGACAACTTCAAAGAGATTTTCGCGAACAATTTTATAAAACTAAATCAGGAGATACAGAAAGTAATCGCGGAGCTTGGTTAACAAAAATTATAAAAGGCAAAGCTAGCTTAGCTACAAAACTTTGCGAAGATATTGACAGCTATTTATATAGCTTGCTTCAACCTAATAACCAATACTTCTCAATTACCAATAGTCGGAACTGGCTTGATGCGCTTCAATCCGAATTAAATACTTATCAATACGAAATAGAATCAAAAATAAAAAGTTTTGATGGCGAGCGTACACTAGACCATTTAGAAAAAAAATGGTTACAAGTGAGTAAAATAGTGCAAGATATTGAAGAAGAATTTAAATTACTGTTCAATAATAAAAATAGTCGCGTTCAAGATGAAGCAAGAAGGGCAGTAAAAGAAACAGAATCAGCCATCAAACAAAATTTCAACTTATCTGTAGCATTAGAAGCTTTAGAAATTGTCAAAATCTTGCAGCAACACGTACAAACAAGAGCCAATCAATTAACTATTTTAAGTCGAGCAATAGAAACTTTAAAAAATGAATATGAAAAAGAACAAATAAGATTGAAACAATCGAATTCGGATGAAATGAGTGGTGAGGAGATTTTCTCCGAAGAAGATATAGAAAGTTGTTATGAAGCTTTATTACCTCAAAGAGAATATCGCGCTCAATCAATTCAAATCACTAAAAAAGTTTTAGAACATATTGCTGAAGGAGCCTCTTTAGCAGTTCTTCTTGTACAAAATCATATTGGGGCAGAACAACTAAAACAAGAAATTGACAATAAAGTAAACCAATTATTTGGTTCGCGGAGTGCAGATCTCATACAATCAGTTATCAAGCGCTTCAACGAGAAATATCCTGTTTCAGAACGTGCAGTACGGCTAGGGCAAATTATCCGCGAAGCACAGCCACTACTACCGCTCAATCTTACTGCGCCTTATTTTCACAATAGTCTCGCTAAGAAGAGTCAACTTATTGGTTTTAAAGATACTGATGAATCAGAAGTACAACATTTTCATGAAGTTCTAACAAATAAATTAGCGATTCCTGATAATGAAATTAAATCTACTCAGCATGAAGATAAGGTTTTAATTGTTACAGAATATGCTGCTTTTCCTTTAAGATTAATTGATAATTTAGAGCAGCTTAGGAACCACTACATACGACAAAAAAATCAACCAGGAAATGCTCCATTACATAACCATCGAGGTGAAGGTTTTACTGATATTGTACCGCCACCTGTTAAAGAAATGCTTGCTTTGCAAGATATTTTTTATCCTTGCTTAGCTTTAAATTTGATTCAAAATAATCCAGAAACTCACCGACTTGAATTTCAATATTTTGATGAGTTACGCGGACAATACTATACTGCTTCTCTCGATCCAGCATGGAAAAAAGCTTTACAAGAATTAATTGATAATAAGAATAAAGCAGCTGCACTCCAAGAATTACTAGATAGAGTTATCGAAGAAATAGAACATCAACCACGCAGATGGCACGAACACTACTTACCACAGCTTCGTAGGTTTGTACAGCAAGTTGATAACTTACCAGATAATCACGTGAATTATCCTTATCGTTTAAACGTCGTCGGTTCGCGAGGAAGTGATTCTACTATTGCAAGAGAAGGAGTTATTAATCGCTTCCAAGCAAAGATGCAGAAAAAATTTGTAGAAGATATATCTAGTAATAATGGTAATGCAAGCAATTCTAGCTCTAAAGTTCTCACAGGCGAAGTGATTTTGCTTGAGCCTGCTGTAGATATTGAAGATAATAGAACGCGACGTCGCATAGAAATCGAGCGTCTGAAGCAAGATCTCGCCGATGGTATTCTCACTCAAGAAGAATACGAGCACGAGCATCGACAAATTATAGCTAAGTATCCCTTGCGTTAGCGAACAGGGTGGGTGTTGCCTACTCTGTTGAGTATACCTAATCTTATAGCCCTAGTCAGTGGAGTGAGTAGATCTTCCTGACTATAATAAACCTTGCCCCTACTACATATGGAAAATTTTATATCTACTTTACCACCGATTCTACTATTCAGTATATTTTTATTTGTTGTCTTACCTTCTTTTGCCGCTATTTTTTTGCGCTCAACTCTTTATAACAAACTTGTTTTCCTAGAAAGTCGTGTAAGAAGACTTATCAATCGTACTCAACGCGGACAGCAACCAGACATTATCAAAGAGTTAGAACGGCGCTTTAAAGAAGCTAGCACAGATCTCGATCGAGTTAATACAGCAGCTTTAATTGAACAAATTTATAGTCAGCAAAAAATTGGTCTTTTTTCTTATGACCAAATTGAATATTTTTGCCGAATTTTACCTAATTTGCTTTTAGCATTTGGCTTGCTTGGAACTTTTTTAGGTATTACATTAAACTTAAGTCAGCTAAGTCAAACTATTACTAATAATACTGTAGTAAGTAAAAATATAGATAGTTTATTAGAGCAATTACAGCAACCTTTGCAAGCAATGAGTATTGCTTTCTCTACTAGCTTAACTGCAATACTTTTTAGTGCTTCAATAACAGCCTTCAATTTAATTAAAAATACAAGCGTAGCTAAATATAAACTAATCATCTCGATTGAAGACTATTTAGATAATATTTATCAATCCGAAATTCAAGGAAATCATCGATTGGACAAGGCTGTAGATCGATTAGTTTTTGAGTTTAAAGACTTTTTAGGCAGGTTCGGTATAACTGTACGCGATGCAGTCGAATCTTCACTTGGAGCTAAGATTCAAGAAATCGTGGATGTCAACAAACAGGCTAATGAACTTGCTTGTCGTGTTTACAGAGGATTTCAAGAATCATCTGGTACTTTTGCAAAAAGTGTTGACGATCTACAAACAGCTACAACTACGTTTGTACAAACAGCTCAAATATTTGAAGGCAGTAATTTTGCTCAAACTCTAGCCAGTGCTGCGAAAGATTTATATGTTATCCAAAATAAATTTAATCATTCAACTGAAGTATTATGTGAGTCAGTATCAACAATTGAAACAGCAGTAGTTGAAAGTATCAATACAAACAACAAATTATTAGATTTGTGCAGAAAAATAGATAATTATAATCAAAGTGCAATTCAAACTTTAGAATTACATCAAAATAATCAACAATCTCTAAGCGAAATCATTCCTCAATTATACGAAGGGGGAGCTAAACTGCAATCTGCTATAGAAGTTCTTGATATACTACAGCAAAAAAACTTAGACAAAGCAGATAGTTTTGAACGCGTAGAGATTGAACTTAAAACTTTAGCTGACACACTTAATAAATATAATCAAGTAGTAGCTGTCGGTTTGAAAAATTTAAGCGATCGCCTGATTGCAGGACTTGATGCACAATCAAGTAATCAACAGCAGCAAATGCAAATTATTGTAGAAAATTTAACTCATTGCACAAAGCATCTAAGTGATACCAAGCACGAAAGCTATCGCTTAAATAAACTTTTAGAGAAGCAGCTAATCGTAGATAAAAGTCGCAAACAGCATTCATTAAGATAATTTTTAATTAAAACTTATATGCGTAACTCTAACAGGCAAACTCAACAAACATATGAAGAATTAAATGTTTGGTCTGCGTTTACAGACTTGATGTCCAATACATTTATGATAGCTATGTTGTTTTTATTATTAGCTCTCGTTAAAGGTGCGATCGCGCAAACTGAAGTTGCAGAAATTCAAACTCCCAAAAGCCCTCCTCCCATACTTGTAATTGAAGACGAAGGCGCTTACAGATTCGCTTCAGGAAGTGCGGAAATTCCACCAATTATGAATGCATACATCAACAATAAAATTGTTCCAGAAATTGAGCGCAATACAAAAGAATATCAAATTAACGTTGTAGAAATTATCGGTCACACTGACGGTCAAGGCAACGGTAACGCTGCTAGTAACTTAGACCAAAACTTAGAAAAAGTCGCCAACGGAAGTATACCTGTAAGACAACTCAAAGCAGGGTCTAATGCTGACCTTGGATTGATGCGTGCTTTAGCAGTTGTTAAAGTTTTGCAGGATGTTCAATCTAAAGGAAAGCTAAAAGGTTTAAAATTTAGAGCTTATTCCGCTGCACAACTAATCTTACCCAATGGCAATTTTGCATCTGTCAATCGCCAACCAGATGCAACGCGGCGACGTATTGAAATTCGTTTTACTCGCCCAGGCGAGCCAATTAAGGTGAAGTAATAATTAACAATTAACCAAACGTAGAACCATTCCAGCCCCACATATAACCTTTTGCGTCTGCAAATTCAATATAAACTCGACTTTTATCAACACCCAAAGCTTGATTAATCTGTTGACAAAAATCTTGGCTCATTGCTTTAGTTTGCTCTGGCTTCATCGTACCAATGCTTTTAATTTCGATATAGCAAGCTGGGTCAAGCGTACCAGCGAAAGTCATCGGAATTCCAGACTCCAAAGCTGTCATAACATAAGATTCTGGTTTACCCAAATGTTTTGCTAATGCTGAAGAAAGATTCTTAAGTAAAGCTTCAGCATCAGATTTCTCAACACTAGCCACAGAAGTTTGAACTTTGATCAAAGGCATAATTCCTCCAAAATATATCTATTTACTAAATTCTTCTCTTCGTGACCTTTGAGTTTTTTGTGATTTGTTTAAAAAACACTTTTCATGAAAATTAAAGTATCTCGAACAATGACAAGCAGGCAAGTCGCCTGCTGTACCTACACTCCTAGTTAGCCACCATAGTTCCAACCTGTAGTTTCTAATCTAAGAGATTCACCTTCGCGGTGAACGCCCGCAGCAATCACTTCACCAACATAGATAGTATGATCGCCTTTTTCTACCGCATCAACTACTTGACATTCAATGTAGCCTAGACTGTCAGAAATAATGGGACATCCAGTTTCGCCGATGTAAAATTCTACATCCTCAAATTTGTTACCCACACGGCGTTGTGGTTGAAAAAATTTTTGGGCGACTTCTTTTTGTGAATCATCTAAGAAGCTGATAGCAAATACCCCGCTATTTTTAATCATTGCGTGAGATTTAGAATCTTGTTTGACACAATTGACAACTAAAGGCGGCTTAAAGGAAGCTTGCATTAACCAGCTAGCAGTAAAGCCATTGACTTCTTCTCCATCTTTGACGCCACAGATGTATAAACCGTGAGGAATTTTCCGCAACATGGTTTTTTTGGCTTGTTCGTCTAACAAGGGTTTTTCTCCTATTGGATTGCTACATCGCTAAGTTTAACGAACCACAAAGACACAAGGGACTCAAAGAGAAGAATAATTAGAGATTTTATTAAGATGCTGTGGGTTGGTGTGGGCGGAATAGGTGAGAGTGTTCAGGATGGTATAAGCGAGAACGGGCGGCGGTTGCTGTGAGGGCGGGGCTAATAATATAAAGAGTGGTGCGAATTAGGTTCTCTGCTTGAGTAACTTTTGCCATTTCTGTTAACGTTGTCAAAATAATTTTCTCATCTGACCAACCAACGCGGAAGCAAATTGCGACTGGAGTGTGTGCTGGGTAGTGTTCGAGAAGTTGGCTTTGGGCTTTGTCTGCGTGACGCGCACTCAGATATAAGCAAAGACTTGCTTGATGTGCTGCAAGTGAGGATAATTCTTCGGTTGCGGGAACTTCTGTGCGTCCGCTAATCCGACCAAGGATAATAGTTTGTACAACTCCAGGAATTGTTAGCTCAACATTGAGTTTAGCCGCCGCCGCTTGAAAAGCACTAATTCCAGGAATCACCTCAAAGGGAATATCGGCTTCTGCTAAGGCTTGCATTTGTTCGTGGATCGCACTATAGAGACTCGGATCGCCCGATTGCAGTCGTACGACTGATTTATGCGATCGCACGCGTTCCACCATTACAGGCAAAATATCTTCTAAAGTCTTATTCGCTGTTCTAATTATTTCGGCATCCGAGCGACAATATTGTAAAATCTCGCGTGGAACAAGCGAATCGGCAAACAATACCACATCCGCCTGTGCGAGAATTTTTTGTGCTTTGACCGTTAAAAGATCTGGATCTCCAGGACCTGCACCTACAAGATAAACTTTCGGTAAGAGTGATGTTGAATTATTCATGCGTCAAAGGTAAGTATAGACCCTTAATCTTACTTTCTCATCCCTCACCTTTCACTTCTTCCTCTACCACATCAGGTAAAGCCCGTTTGTAGACATATAACCAAACTAAGCCTACTAATCCGACCGCGATTCCTGTTAAACTAACTACCTGAGCAACGCGTAGTGGCCCAAGCATTAAACTATCAGTGCGCAATCCTTCAATCCAAACGCGTCCCAAGCTATAAGCAACGAGATAAACAAGAAACAATGTGCCAGTCTTTAGGCGTTGTTTACCTCGTACATCTCTCACGAATAAAGTGATTAACAACGCAAATACCATCAAATTCCACAGCGATTCATACAAAAAGGTGGGATGGAAGTAAGCGAAATTGGCAAATTCTGGCGGACGCATTTCGGGAGGGATATACAGTCTCCAAGGTAGATTTGTTGGATTTCCAAAAGCTTCGGAGTTGAAAAAATTACCCCAACGACCAATTGCCTGCCCTAAAATGAGTGAGGGGGCGACTAAATCGGCTAACTGCCAAAACGAAACTCGCCGGATGCGTGCGAAAATCAGCGCAGCCAGCAAACCACCAATAATTGCTCCGTGAATGGCAATTCCTCCTTGCCAAATCGCAATAATCCGCTCAGGATTCTGCGCGTATTCTGACCACTCAAATAAGACATAGTATAAACGCGCAGCAGGTATTGCGCCAATAACTAACCAAATTGCTAAGTCACCGATTAAATCTGGATTGACTTTGCGTTGCTTCGCGAGATACTGCGAAAGCGTAATGCCAATTAATACAGCTGAAGCGATAAGTAAACCATACCAGCGGATTGTGATTGGTCCAATATTAATAAAAATAGGACCTGGAGAAGCAAACTGAGCCAGTAAGTGGGAAGCTAGTAACATTAGCAACACCCAGAAACGATCGTTACCAGATCATCATACGAGGGGCTAGGGGTAGAGAGCTAGGAAGTAGAAATTACGTTAACGTCGTATAAGCGCCTAAATCTCCCACTCGTGAAGACTTTACAGGGTGGAAAGACTTGGTTCGCGCGATTACAGGGGTAGATTGTCCCCTTAGACACCGCTTTTTAACTTAAAATTTCAAATTTGATGATGAGTAGTCAAAGCACAAAGCAAACGCTAGAGACAACAATACCAATTACTGCACCGCAACAACTTTTGGGTCTAAGTTTAGCCGAGTTGACTGACTGGGTAGTTTCTCAAGGACAACCAGCGTATCGCGGGCGACAGCTATATGAGTGGATTTACAAAAAAGGCGCGCGATCGCTTGACGTAATTTCTGTTTTCCCCAAAACATGGCGGGCGGCGATTGCTGATGTTTCCATTGGGCGATCGCAAATTTACTATCGTTCGGTTGCGCCGGATGAAACCGTTAAGTATCTGCTACAGCTGAGTGATGGAAAAATTATCGAAACTGTCGGTATTCCTACCAAAAAGCGTCTCACAGTTTGCGTTTCTACGCAAGTCGGTTGCCCGATGGCGTGCGATTTTTGCGCGACAGGAAAAGGCGGCTTTATGCGTAACCTAGGGGTACATGAAATTATCGACCAAGTTTTAACTGTTCAAGAAGACTGGCAACGCCGCGTTAGCCATATCGTGTTTATGGGAATGGGCGAACCGTTGCTCAATACCGCCAATGTTGTTGCAGCTATCAAATCATTAAATCAAGACGTTGGAATTGGACAGCGTGGAATCACAATTTCTACGGTCGGTATTCCTGGACATATCGCACGCTTAGCACAGCATCAACTCCAAGTGACTCTGGCTGTTAGCCTTCACGCTGCCAATCAAGCGTTACGCGAAAAACTAATTCCGAGTGCGCGTTATTACCCTTTAGAAAATTTAATCGACGAGTGTTATCAATACGTACAAATTACTGGTCGCCGAATTACTTTTGAATATATTCTCCTTGCTGGAGTAAATGATAGTACAAAACAAGCAGCCGAGTTAGCTCAGCTGCTGCGCGGGTTTCAAACTCACGTGAATTTAATCCCTTACAACCCCATTCGGGAAGCGGACTACCAGCGTCCCACTTTTCGCGGAATTCAAGCTTTTGTTGACGTCTTGCATCAACATCAAATTGCGGTTAGCGTGCGTTACTCGCGTGGTTTGGAGGCTGATGCTGCTTGTGGGCAATTGCGGGCAGCGCAGGCTTAAACGCTGCGCGTCAACACCTGGCGCGTAAGCTTCTACTACTTTCCCTGTTACAGCACACGTTACCATCAAGTAATCGCAGCAGGAGCATTGTGTCCGAATCAACCGACTTTGAGGTAGGTGATGGCGTTCTCCCTCACTGCCGCAGTTTGGACACCGAATTTTTTGTACAAGCATCTTAAACCTCTCGAAGCAAGCAGTTTTGAAAAGGAAAGAAAAATTAACTTGGAAATACAACGAACATACAGGACTAAACAAAAAGCAACAAATCTTAAATTTTTAGCTAAATTGCGATCTCTACACCTTAGGAAGATGTTTCTCCTTTATTTAGCTTGCCATTACATTATCAAAGTTGTCATATAACCTAGGGGATAGAAAGTAACAAACCATTTTGATTTTACTTTTGTTTTTGCTGATCCCCGTCTATATTTCTTCTACATTGTACTGTTTTAATCTAATTTAGCTAGATATTTAATTTTAAATTCAACTTTAATTACATGACTAGACGAAGACTGTTGTCTGCATAACAAAGCAACCTCTAATCTGCCTTATGGTGGAGCTTTCGCTATCCATATTTAACATTTACTTAAGATTTCAGTTCTGCCGAAAGATAGATTAACGAGTAACAAAAAGCTGACAATGCCGACGAGGAAAACATCGGCACTCATCAACACCGTAGAGTTGATTTCAGATGTTTTCTATCTTAAGAAGGATGAAAATAATTATAAATTTCTTGAGCTAGGTGCGAACCAATTCCTGGTGCGGCGGCTAATTGTTCCGGAGTAGCCTGACGAATATAGTCAATCGAACGGAAATGGGCAAGTAGCTGTTTTTGGCGGTGGTAACCCAAGCCAGGAATTTCATCTAAACGCGATCGCCGTAACTTATCACTACGCTGCTGGCGGTGGAACGTGACAGCAAAACGGTGAGCTTCATCGCGCAAGCGCCGTAGTAATTGTACTCCTGGTTGTTCAGCTTCAGTAAGTAGCGGCTGCGATTCGCCTGGTAAAAAGATTTCTTCGCGCTGCTTGGCAAGGCTAACGACGCGCAACTCATCCATTAAATTCATCTCTTGCAATACCGCCACAACGGATGATAACTGTCCTTTACCACCGTCAATCATCACAAGATCGGGCCAGTCAGGGTTTCCTACGCGCTGTAATTGCGGATCTTCAGCATACTTACGAAAGCGACGCTGAATCACTTCCGCAAGGCTGGCAAAATCATCAGAGTGACCAGAGGTAACTGTCGGATTCTTAATTTTATAGTGGCGATAGTATTGCTTTGCGGGTAAACCATCAATGAATACAACTTGAGATGCTACAGCGTTTGAACCTTGAATATGCGAAATGTCGTAACCTTCAATGCGGTGCGGTAAATCGGGTAAGTCAACAATTGCGGCGAGATCTTCCATTGCTTGCGTATTGCGATCGCTCAATTTCTGCGCGCGTTGTAATTCGTACTGCGCATTACGTTCTACCATCTCAATTAATTCAGCTTTGGTAGCACGTTGTGGTGCGACAATTGTCACTTTCCGCGCTTTGCGATCGCTCAAGACATCGGCAAGCATTTCCGCATCGGGTAATTCATGCTGCACTAAAATCTCTGTGGGAATTTCTACTGCATCAGCGGTTTGGTAATGCTCCTCTAAGACTCGTTGTAAAATCGCTCCAGGTTCTGCGTGCGCGTCTGCGACAAATCCCAAGCGTCCGACTAACTGTCCCGCCCGAATTTGAAACAACTGCACGCAAGCATGATTTTCATCGGCGGCAAGTGCGATCGCATCGCGCGATACCGTATCATCAGGTAACGACACCTTTTGTTCTGCACTCAAAGACTTTAACCCCGCAATCTGATCGCGAATTCGGGCTGCAGATTCAAAATTCAGTGCTTCTGCTGACTTGTGCATTTGTTCAGTAAGAATATCGATCAGTTCCTGCGTTCTGCCTTGAAATACCATCGCTACTTTTTGTACAGTTTTGCGGTATTCTTCCGGAGAAATCAGCTTCTGACAAACACCTGGACATCGTCCTAAATCGTAGTTGAGGCACGGGCGGTCTTTAAATAGCGGTTGCGGTCGTTGTTTCAGTGCAAAAATTCGCTTCGACAACCGTAAGATATTGCGTAGTAACCGCGAGTCGGTGTACGGTCCGTAAAATTTATCTTCTTTTTTACCTTGACGGCGGTTGCGCGTGATAAAGATTCTGGGATATTCTTCTGACCAAGTAATACAGACATAAGGGTATTTTTTATCATCTTTGAGCAGCACGTTGAAATACGGCTGATGCTGCTTGATTAAGTTCGCTTCGAGTGCTAGGGCTTCAGCTTCTGTATCTGTGACAATAAATTCAATTTCTGTTACTTGTCGCACCATCAGCGCGATGCGTTCGCTGAGTTTCTGTGATTCCCGAAAGTAGGAACGAACCCGCGATCGCAATTTGCGTGATTTACCGATGTACATAATGCGATCGCTCGCATCGCGCATCAAATAAACTCCAGGTTCAGCCGGAATTTCTTTTAAACGCTGTGCTAAACGTTCTGGCTCTTTAATGAGTGGTAGTGTTTTTGTCACTAATGTTTTGGATGGCAGTGCGTGCGATTTCATTTTGATACGAGAATTAAATATCCGTTGAATTACGCTTTTTGCTGGCTGGCTATTTGCAATATTAATGATTTACTACCACGTGCTAGCTTGCTGAATCCCAAAAAGTCTTGAGATGCAATTTGTAACTTTGAACGCTGGCTCATAAGCCTTAAAGTTTACCTTTTAAGTTTAATTATGAGGATCTACAGATTGCTCTATATCAATCCTAGAAGTAACTACAGCATTTTGTTACTCAATTTTTGTGGTGATACTACTGATTTCAATTTTTTTGATTGTTTGATATAATACTCAAAAACTTAGCGTTTAAAGTTGCTATCAAATTCAGGCTGCCAAAGATGAAATTATAACGAGTAGGAGCTAGTAAGACTGACATTTATAGTGTCAAAGCTTAGATTAGTATCTAGATGCAGATATAACATTTTATACTTATACGCTTTCCTAAAATACTAAAGCACAGCCATGAATTTGGAAGAATTTGAGACTCAATATCGAAATACACTTGAGCGCAGCCTCAATCAACTGCAAACAACGGTTTTGTTGCTAGCACAATTAGAAGCAAATATTGCTTCTGTAAGTAGAGATCTCCAAACTCTCAGCCAAACCGTAGAAGATTTTATCAGCGAGCAGAAAGCACAGTAATCAAAACTTACCTATTTTAAGTAGTCAAGGTAGCTAATTCTTCCTTAATTGCTTGTTTTAACTCTGTTAAATTTACTGGCTTAACAAAATACCGCGTAGCGCCTAGGCTTAACGCCCGCTGTTGATCGGCGCTAAAAGCAAACGCAGAAACTACAAATATTGGAATATCTTGCCAGTCGGCTCGGTTTTGCAGCTTTTCTAATAAAGTATAGCCATCAATATCTGGTAACTTTAAGTCTAATAAAATAAGTTGGGGCTGAAACTCAGTCATCTTTTGAAAAAAACAGGTGCCATCAGCCAAGCTGAGAATCTCGTAACCGCAAAAACTTAGGTAATCATCAAGCATCTGGCGGTTCAAATCATTGTCTTCTACGATAAGAATTTTGCTACGGACAGTAGCAGACGGAATAACAGCACTGGAATCAATCGTAGAGCTTTGCGGATCGCCGTTCACAACTTCTTCAGATATAGTAGTCACCAACTGTAACATTTATGATGAAGTTTCTCCTCATGCATAGGATTATCATATTTTTCGGAAATTAATTAGCCATAGAAAAATATTTATATTAATTTTATCTTTATTTAACAGTTATGTGCCTATTATCTAGCAAAATTGCCTTCTTTTGTAGCAAACTGACCTAAATGTATAAAACTACAGCATGGATGGTGGTGACAGAAGTCATACTAGCTGAAAAAAGTTTTTTGAATAAATGGCATATTAGTGGACAAAGAATTGCATAACTTTGACTTGCGTGCGAATAAAGCAAGACTTTGTCAGTTTTCTGTGCAACTTTGCTAAAAAAGAGAAAATCAGCTTAAATAAATGAAAATAAATCAATAACTTTAAAATCGAGAAATTTCTGGTTATTTTGGTATCCTAAAAGCGTTTTTAGCGAATATCTGCTTAAAAAAAACGAGTAGTGTCAATTATTGATAAACTTTAAATTGGCGATCGCCAATCTAGGGTATTCTGGGCTTAAGATTTAAAAACTCATTAAGATTCTGATAAAAAATAATTATAAATCGCTTGGAGTACAAGGCGATGGCTGCTGATTATCCAGATATAGATATTGCGCCGTTGATTGACCATGCGCTGCTCAACCCTACAGCAACAGCAGAGCAAGTACAACTGTGTTGCGAACAAGCAGATCGCTTTCAATTTGCAACCGTTTGCGTTTATCCTTGTCATGTTCGTCAAGCTGCTGAACTCTTGCACGGCAAAAATCCGCAAGTTTGTACAGTAGTCGGATTTCCGACAGGTGCGACGACTTCTGCGGTTAAGCTTTATGAAGCACAAGAAGCAGTAGACAATGGTGCAACTGAGTTAGATGTTGTAATTAACCTCGGTTGGCTCAAAGCGGGTAAAACCGAGCCACTACACCGAGAAGTTGCTGAAATTTGCGAAGCCACAGGAAAAACCGTCAAAGCGATTTTGGAAACTACCCTACTGACAGATGCGGAAAAACGTCTTGCTGCAGAAATATGTATGGACGCTGGGGTCGCCTTTTTGAAAACAAGTACTGGTTGGAATGGAGGGGCGACGGTCGCGGATGTAAAACTTTTAAAAGAAGTTGCCAAAGACCGTGTAGGAATTAAAGCGTCTGGAGGAATTCGCACAATTGAACAAGCTTTTGACTTAATTATGGCAGGTGCGACACGCTTAGGCACCTCGCGTGGTCCAGAATTGATTCGCCAACGCGATAACCTGGATAAAGAGGCAGTAGATTTATAGGGTAAACGTTTAAAGGTTAAGTGACTTTAGTGATTGCCGATGACTTCTAATGCCTTGCTATCTTCTCTAGCCCTCAGCACCTAATTTATGAGCCGAACTTACAAAGCCACTGGAATAAATTTGAAAAGTATGGCGTTAGGCGAGTCAGACCGCTTGCTGACGATTCTAACGCGCGAGTTCGGCTTGGTTCGAGCTGTAGCACCAGGTTCGCGGAAACACAATTCCAGCTTAAGCGGTAGAAGTGGCTTGTTTGTCGTCAACGATCTGTTAATTGCGAAAGGGCGATCGCTTGATAAAATTACGCAAGCCCAAACCAAAGAATCTTATCCAGGTTTAAGTCAAGATTTAGGTAAGTTAGCGGCTAGTCAATACTTAGCAGAAATGGCGCTGTATCAAGCGTTAAGCGAACAACCGCAAGAAGAATTATTTAGTTTACTTAGCGAACACCTCGGTAGATTAGAACGCTTACCAAAAAATCAGCCGCGTTGGATTATCGCTTACCTCAGTCATGCCGTTTTTCACCTTTTGGCGATCGCCGGAATTGCACCTCAAGTACAACGTTGCTGTTTAAGTGGAATTCTTCTACAACCAGATTTGAGTAACTCACACTGGCAAGTAGGATTTAGTGCAGCCGCTGGTGGGATTGTTAGCTTGGATGCCCTAGAACGCCTGCAAGCACAAGGGCGTAGCTTTAGAGCAGGTGGTGGTATTTATAATCATCAAACACCTCCTCAAGTCAAGCGCGTAGCCGAACCTGCACAAAGCTACCAGGCGATCGCACATCGGCAAGAAATACCTGCGCTGATTAGCCGGATTGATGCTACGGAACTAGAAATATTACAAAAGTTATCTCAAGCTGAGTTAGACCAACTGACACCACTGGCAGGGGACAATATTGTTACTGAGGGTAGCTGGATATTTATTGAGCAAATTCTCCGACAATATGCTCAGTATCACTTTGGTCGTCCAATTCGCTCTGCTGCCTTAATCGATAGCTATTTTGCTTTGCCGACTTCTATATCATGATGATGCAACCGCCTAATTTAGATACAAAAAGCTTTTTATCATCTCCTCGCTTGCATAGCACTTACCAACGCAAGGGAACGTCATTTTATCATCACTATCCAGAGACGTCTTACGTTTATCAAGTTTCGCACGAAAATACGACGAACAGCGATGTTATCAGCACTAAAGTGACGCAGGGAGCACCGAATGGTTCCTTGCTCAAACACAGTGACGACGAAGAAGTGACAGCGACGACAACGACAACACCAGCCGATAGCGAAGCTACCGAAGTTGGGTTTTTGCCGGTATTAAAGAATCACAATTTCCTAGCCCTGTGGAGCGGTCAAGTTTTCTCGCAGTTAGCAGATAAAGTTTATTTGGTCTTAATGATTGCGATTATTTCTACCCGTTTTCAGACAAGCAACCAAAGTATCAGCGGTTGGGTATCAGCAATCATGATGGCGTTTACAATTCCTGCGGTACTATTTGGTTCAGTTGCTGGTGTATTTGTAGACCGATGGTCCACAAAAGCTGTGCTGATAGTAACAAACTTGGTACGTGGCGGCTTAGTGTTATCAATTCCAGTGTTGTTATGGATGACTCAAGACTGGGATGCCATTGGTAGTTTGCCAACAGGTTTTGCAATTTTACTCGTGCTGTCCTTCCTTGTTTCGACTTTGACACAGTTTTTTGCCCCAGCAGAGCAAGCGACAATTCCTTTGATTGTGGAAAGACGTCATTTGTTGTCAGCAAATTCTCTATATACAACAACGATGATGGCGTTAGTCGTTGTCGGGTTTGCCGTTGGCGAACCGCTGCTGGCAATTGCTGATACGTTGACAATGCGATTTGGTGGTTCTGAGATTGGGAAAGAACTCGTTGTCGGTGGAAGTTATGCGATCGCGGGTTGTTTATTAATGCTATTAAAAACAGGTGAAAAAAATTGCGAGCCTGAGAGAACTCCGCACATTTGGCAAGATTTACGCGATGGATTCGAGTATTTAGGGAAAAATCACCGCATTCGTACAGCTTTGATTCAACTTGTCATTTTATTTTCAATTTTCGCGGCGCTGGCGGTTTTAGCAGTGCGGATGGCAGAGGTAATTCCGCAAATAAAATCTTCGCAGTTTGGCTTTTTACTTGCGGCTGGCGGTGTAGGAATTGCAGCAGGTGCGACGCTATTGGGTCAGTACGGACAGCGTATTTCTGCAATTCAACTGAGTCTTTATGGGTCTGTAGGAATTGCAGGGTGTTTAGTCGGTTTAGCGATATTTACCGAACAGCTTTTAGCTGTACTATTATTAATTACACTTTTAGGCGGTTTTGCGTCTTTAGTCGCAATTCCAATGCAAACAGCAATTCAAAAAGAAACTTCTCCAGAAATGCGCGGGAAAATTTTTGGATTGCAAAACAACGTCATCAACATTGCCTTGACACTACCGCTCGCGTTAGCCGGAGTTGCCGAGACATTTATCGGCTTACAGGCAGTTTTTTTGAGTTTAGCGGCGGCAGCGATCGCAGGAGGTCTCTTAACCTGGTATATTTGCCGTACAGAGACATAAACTCTCAATTGATAAAGAAATACGGCAAGGAAACGAGCAGAAGGAAACTGTTTCAACTCCGCGCCGCTCACTTATCCCTCACTTCACTGAGAAAATCGCACCTCAACCTGAATGCATATTGCCTGGCTCGGAAAAAAATCACCCTTTTGTGGCAATGTCACGTATAGTCGAGAAGTCACTAATGCCCTATTAGAGCGGGGACATCAAGTCAGCTTTCTTCACTTTGCACAAGAGCAAGAAGAGCCTGATAACTGGCCCGATTGTCCAGAGGTTTCCCTGCCATTTTTGTACAAATCCCAAGTTTACACTATTCCAACGCTGAAAGCTGCTAAGGTTTTAAGTCAATCTTTGCGGCAACTTAAACCCGATATAGTCCACGCGTCGCTCACACTCTCCCCACTAGACTTTCTCCTACCAGACATCTGTGGAGAACTCAACTTGCCTCTCGTTGCTACTTTTCATACTCCGTTTGCGGGCAAGGGAGCCAAGCTTAAATCAGGAACACAACTGTTGGCATATCAACTCTACGCACCTTTTTTAGTAAACTACGACCGCGTGATCGTTTTTTCGCAGGTGCAACGCGATTTATTAGCACGCTTGGGACTTTTGCCCGAAAATGTTGCTGTCATCCCCAATGGGGTAGATATTCAAAAATACTCTCCTGGTTCGTCAAAAATTAAAGCGAAGCTCAACGCACAGCGCTTGTTTATTTACCAAGGTCGCTTGGCACCAGAGAAAAATGTGGAACCGCTACTCCGCGCCTGGAAGCATTCTGAAATGCATCCAGATAGCAAGTTACTAATTGTTGGTGATGGTCCATTAACACCGTCATTAGAACCGTTTTATGGTTCTGAACATGGCATTTACTGGTTAGGATTTATTGCTGAGGAAGAACGACGCATCGAAATCCTACGGGGTTGTGATGTTTTTATTTTGCCGTCTTTAGTCGAAGGACTATCAATATCTTTATTAGAAGCAATGGCTTGTGGTGTAGCTTGTTTAGCAACCGATGTTGGCGCCGATGGCGAAGTTTTAGAGGGAGGCGCTGGTGTCATTCTCACACCACGCCGCGTAGAATCGCAGTTAAGAACCTTACTGCCACTCTTCCAGGATCATCCTGAGTTAACCACTTTATTAGGACAAAAAGCCCGCAAGCGCGTTGTGGAACGCTATACGCTTAGCCAAAATATCACCCAAGTCGAGAAACTCTATACTCAAGTTTTAGAGCAGCGGCGGTTCCATTTCAGTCGTGGGGCGTAGCAAGGTGCAAAGGCGCTTGAGAGAGTTATGAGAGGGTGGTGAGTCAAGTTCTTTATGGGCGTACCATAACTTTGATCGCTTCCCGACTATCCATTGCGGCATAGCCATTAGGTACACCATCGAGATCGACCGTTAAATCGAGAACCGCAGAAGCATCGAGTTTGCCTGCTACCGTATCAGCTAGCAATTCTGGAATATAAGCACGGGCAGGTGCAACACCACCTCGTAGTGCGATGTTTTGCATAAATAAACGACCCAAATTGAAATTGTGGTTGCTGCCGTGCGGTACGCCGACGTAGCCAATCGCGCCACCAGGACGGGCAATGCCGATCGCCGTTGCCATTGCTGACTCACTGCCAACACACTCTAGGACTGACTCCGCGCCGCCAGAGGTCATTTCTTGCACCGCCGCGATCGCTTCCTCTCCTCGACTACGCACAACATCCGTTGCACCAAACCGTCGCGCGATCGCCAACCGCGATTCGTGCCGCCCCAAAATGATGATACGTTCAGCACCAAGTCGTTTAGCGGCAAGCACGCCACACAACCCCACAGCCCCATCGCCAACCACTGCAACCGTGCTACCTGGGCGAACACCTGCTGAAACAGCAGCATGATGTCCAGTGGACATCACATCGGTGAGTGGCAGAATAGCTGTGAGCAGAGCATCATCATTCTCAACGTCCTTGGGAATGACGACTAACGTGCCATCGGCAAAAGGCGCGCGGATAGCTTCTGCTTGTCCGCCATCATTTGTAGTTCCCCAAAAACCACCTTGTCGGCAAGAAGTTTGAATTCCTTTACCGCAGAACTCGCAGGTGCCATCAGAAAACGCAAAAGGAGCAAGAACGCGATCGCCCTTCTTCAAAGTACGAACATCATCGCCAACCTCTTCAACAATTCCCATCCATTCGTGTCCTGTTCGCCAACCAGGTTGCCACTCTTCTTCACCCCGATAAAACCAGAGGTCAGAGCCGCAGATACAAGCGTGAGTAATCCGGACAATAGCATCGGTGGGCTGTTGAATAACGGGGTCGGGAACAGTCTCCACACGTACATCGCCAGGGGCATAGTAAACGGTTGCTTTCATCAAACGATCTCCTGATTATTTGCGAGTTTAGAGCTGAGAGCTTAGTACTCGAAAGCAAAACTAGAACTTTCTCAGGGATATTCCAGATGCTCGTAATTATTTTTCGCCGCTGAGCGACCAGTTATTGGCTTTGATTTTGTCAGTCAGCGAGGCTACTGTCCAATCAAGTCTGAGTCTTCTCTTGCACAAAAGTCCAGAATTGTGATAAGAAGTCGAACTTACTTTTTCATTGCTTTAGCTTCATTCTAAGAATCCTCAAGAGCAAGCAATAGAACGATTGTCTAAGATGGTTGTACAATCCTGCAAACTTGGAAATAAACGCTGTTAAAACAATAGAAAAGTCCGATATAGATTTAATGAATTACCAGCAGGCAAAGCGCGAGGCAGATAGGGCGCAAGCCAATAGAGACGAACTGAAAGAGCGAATTGCACAGGCTATCCGTCATGATGGGACGATTGAGCCGCTCACAGGTTTGTACCTCAAACGCTCTTCTTTGGCTGCGGAATGCGTTCATAGTATTTCTGTTCCTGCCTTTTGTGTAATTGCTCAGGGTAGCAAAGAAGTTCTTCTGGGTAGCGATCGCTATCAGTACGACCCGATGCATTATCTACTAGCAACAGTCGAACTGCCGATTGTTAGCCAAATTCTGGAAGCGTCACAAGAGAAACCGCACCTGAGCCTGCGCCTCGATCTCGATCCCACCCTTGTTAGTTCAGTCATGGTTGAGGCAGGGTGTCCCTCATCGCGCAGCCGTGCTGAAGTGAAAGCGATCGGTGTAAGTTTGTTAGATGCCAATTTATTAGATGCTGTGGTGCGGCTCGTCAGGCTTCTCGATTCCCCTGCTGAAGCTCATATTCTCGCACCTTTGATTAAGCGAGAAATCGTTTACCGACTCCTGATAGGCGAGCAAGGAAGTCGGCTGCGGCATGTTGCAGTTCTAGCAGGCTATACGCACCACATCGCCAAAGCCATCGCTCGACTTCGGAAAGACTTCAATCGACCCCTTCGGATTGAAAACGTGGCACGAGAACTGGGAATGAGTGTCTCGAGCTTCCATCATCACTTCAAGTCTGTCACCGCAATGAGTCCTTTGCAGTTTCAGAAGCAACTGCGGCTTCAAGAAGCTCGTCGTCTAATGCTGGGAGAAAACCTTGACGCAACGAGTGCTGCTCGCCGAGTGGGGTACGACGATGCTTCGCATTTCAACAGGGAGTACAAGCGGCTATTTGGTACACCACCGATGCGCGATGTGGAGCAGCTGAGATCGGCTGCTAGGGAAGCTGCTAGGGTAACTGAAGTTTTGACTTCGTGAATTCGCCTTTTACAATTGATCAATTCTATTACCATAGCTTGTACCATAGCTTGTTTTTCTGACCTCTGACCCTCGCTGTAGAGACAATAAAAAAAATCGACTGTCTGATTATCTACTCTCAAATTTATCCCCTGGTAACAGCCATCCTAATCGAGTTGGTTGCTGATAAACTCGCTTTAGCGTGTTTACATCTCTAGCAGAAATTGAGGGTGGATTGCGTACTTGGGAAAAGTACAATGCATCGTTTGGATTTGGGCTATGTCCCCATATTCCTAGTGCATGACCAAATTCATGACGCGCTGCGGCTTGAAGATACTTTCCCGTTTGATTAGGACTCAGCAAAATCGAGCAACGATGAGATAAAATCCGCTCAGAATTTACATACAACTCGTAGGTCGTTTCAGCCGATCGCGCGCGCGGGAATTTCTCGTTAGGGGCGATTCGCAACGGAGGAGACGAGCGCAGAATTTTTATATCTGCAATATCAGGTTGTTCTACCACTTGCAAAGGCAAATAAACACCCCATTCTTGAATCGCTTGCCAAACTTCGTTTGCCCAACTTCTTAGTCGGTTGGCGTTGTGGGTTTCGAGGCGCGGTTGTTGAATGTAAACTTTGATGGGCAATTGCGACCATATTAAGTAGCCAACTTCAGTTGGTTTTATCTCAGAGAAGTAATCACCGCTATTACTTTGGTCTTGCCACTGCACCAGGTTCGCAGGTAAAGGATGTCCCTGAAGTTCTGGCAATTTAGAAGCTTGTGCTACTTCAGTAGTCAGCTTGGCACTGGCGCTCAAGGTATGCTGATTGATAGCAAGTAATAGAGTAGCGATCGCTACCAGAACAAATATAAAAAATTTCTGCCGCCAAGCAGATTTGATTCGCGTCAGCAAAATGAAAGATAAACTTACTTAGCTATAGCACCTTGGTTAACGAGGCAACCAGTTAGCACTGAGAACAACAGTTAAACCTAGAAAAAGTACTGTGAGTGTCCAAGTAACTCGGTTCAACGTCGTTTCAGCACTTTTTGTACTGCTAAATAGTTGCGCCTGCCCGCCAATTGCCCCAATACCATCTCCTTTGGGACTATGTAGTAGTACCAATACGGTTAAACCTATCGCGGACACAACCCACAGAATTTCTACAACGTTAGTAATCGTCATGCTGACACTCTACCAAAAATGAACATTACAAGGCTTTATAGCGCTGATTGTACGGGAGTACGTTGATTGTGTAAGGTACTGTACTCGGCTGGCACGAGCAGCGACTGCCCAGTCATCTCAGGGGGTTGCGGAATCTGAAGAATTTCCAGAATTGTCGGAGCAATATCGCACAGACGACCGCCACTACGTAACCCTACGTTGCCACCATACCCTTGTATTTTAGCTCCTTCGCCTTCGATTAAGATCAAAGGCACAGGATTAGTTGTATGCGCTGTCCAAGGATTACCTTGCGGGTCACGCATATATTCAGCATTACCATGGTCAGCAGTTACAATCGCAGTTCCACCAGCTTTACTGACACTTTCTAACAAGCGTCCTAAGCAACGGTCAACGGTTTCTATAGCTTGAATGGTTGCTTCGATTTGACCTGTGTGCCCTACCATGTCGGGATTGGCGTAATTAATGACGACCAAAGAGTAGGTACCTTTTTCAATCGCTGCACTTGCAACGTCAGTCACAGCTTCTGCAGACATGCTCGGAGCGCGATCGTAGGTTGCTACCATCGGACTCATCACGAGTTCGCGGTCTTCTCCTTCAAACGGCTCTTCTAAACCGCCATTAAAGAAGTAAGTGACGTGGGCGTATTTTTCTGTTTCCGCGGTGCGGAACTGCTTCAGCCCGTGTTCCGAAATGACTTGCCCTAGAATGTTGTTTAAGTTTTGTGGCGCAAATGCTACCGCCACGGGTAACTCAGGGTCGTACTGTGTAAAAGTGACAAAAGATAATGGGCGAATTTGCTCGCGCTCAAAGCCATCGAATTCTGAAGCTACAAAGGCTTGAGTTAGCTGTCTGGCACGGTCTGGGCGAAAATTGAAAAAAATCACGCCATCACCCGACTCTATAGCTCCTGGTGCGACACGCTGGGGTACAACAAATTCGTCGGTGATTCCCGCATCGTAGGAAGCTTGTAAAATCTCAACTGCAGTGCGACTATCACCTTCGCCATCTTGAGTCATGACATCATAAGCGAGTTTCACGCGGTCCCAACGGCGATCGCGGTCCATTGCGTAATACCGTCCGCTAATCGTGACGATTTTCCCTACACCTAACTTCTCGGTGTAGTCTTGAATGAGCTTAATGACGCCTATGCCTTCGGTTGGCATTGTATCGCGACCGTCTGTAATTGCATGAATGCACGCTTGGGAAATTCCCTGTGCTTTGGCGACGTCAAGCAATCCTAACAAATGATTGACGTGCGAATGAACGCCACCTTCGGAACAAAGCCCGATGAGATGTAGCTTACCATTTCGTTCGCGAACATCCTGACACACTTGCAACAATGCGGGATTTTGGTGGATTGAACCATCTTCTACCGCATCAGAAATGCGCACGAGTTCTTGTGGTACAACGCGTCCCGCGCCTATGTTGAGGTGCCCGACTTCAGAGTTTCCCATTTGACCTTCGGGTAAGCCTACTGCTTTACCTGATGTTTGGATCAGTGTTCTGGGATATACCTGCCAAAGGCTACTCATTACTGGGACTTTCGCAGCAGCGATCGCATTACCGTCTGCTTCTTCTCGATAGCCCCACCCGTCTAAAATGACTAGCACCACGGGAGCAACAGGTGCTTGGGTCATAACTTTGTTGCCCTTCACTTTTTATGTAATTCACCGCAATGATACCATTGCTACTCGCTGCTGCAAGTAGATTTTTGCTTATTCTTGCAATTATCAGATATTTTTTGCTACTTTGGCTACTTTTTTCTGTAGGGATCGCAGTTTATGTCAGGAACCTAAGATTTTTGCGGTTAAACTCAAAAACGTTGTGTTTTTCTTTGATCCCCAATGGTACTTCTTTATGATTTGCGTTTGGCGGTTGCTTTAGTAGCTTTTTTAGTGGCTTTCTGTGCAGCGATCGCCGCTAATCGAGCTTGTTCTTTCTCTGCGGCTATTTTCTCCAAATAGTAGTGATAATCTCCGTTGTATAGGTGAAATTCTCCATCGCGAATTTCGACAATTTTAGTTGCTACTTGAGAGATGAAATAGCGATCGTGGGAGACGATAATGACTGTACCATCATAATGTTGAATCGCTTCTTCGAGCATTTCCTTTGCAGGAATATCTAAATGATTCGTTGGTTCGTCCAATATGAGTAAATTAGCCGGACGTAACAACATTTTTGCTAATGCTAACCGCGCTTTTTCGCCACCACTCAAGGCGACAACTTGCTTAAATACTGTATCTTTGCTAAATAAAAATCGCCCCAACAGCGTCCGCACTTCCTCGTTTTTCCAATCAGGGACTTCATCGTGAATTGTTTCCATTACCGTTTTGTGAAGTTCTAGCGCTTCTGCTTGATTTTGCTCGAAGTAACCTGGAATAACGTTATGATTTCCTAGCTTAACGATGCCTTCTGAGGGCGACTCTAGTCCCATAATTAAGCGCAGTAAGGTAGATTTACCTGCACCGTTAGGACCTAAAAAGGCAATGCGATCGCCGCGTTCGATTAACAGATCCGCGCCTAAAAAGAGAATTTTGTCTGCGTAAGTATGTACCAAGTCCTTGATTAATACAACTTCTCTACCACTGCGGGGTGCTGGAGGAAAGCGAAAGTGGAGGCTGCGTAATTCAGCGACTGGTGCTTCGATCCGCTCAATTTTTTCCAGTTGTTTTTCGCGGCTTTTTGCTTGAGTACTGCGTGTCGCACTCGCGCGGAAGCGATCGACAAACGCTTGCTGCTTTTCTAGTTCTTTTTGTTGGCGTTCGTAGGCGCTCAGTTGTGCAACTTGTGCTTCAGCTTTTTGCTGTAAATAGGCAGAATAGTTACCTAAATAAGTTGTGGAGACGCCACGTTCTGTTTCGACAATTTGCGTACATAGTCGGTCGAGAAACTCGCGATCGTGCGAGACAATTACCATTGGCGTGGTTAAGCTTTTTAAGTAATTTTCTAGCCACTCGATAGTTTCTAAGTCAAGATGGTTTGTTGGTTCGTCGAGTAGCAGCAAATCTGGCTTTTGTAGTAGGATTTTGCCTAAACTCATGCGCATTTGCCAACCGCCACTAAACGAGCTGACTAAGCGATCGCCGTCGGCTGGCTCAAAGCCCATTTCTGGTAAAATTTTCTCGATTTGTGCTTCTAGTCCGTAACCATCTAAGGCTTCAAATGTACGCTGCAGGCGATCGAGCTTGCGAATCAAGCGTTCTAATTCTTCTGGCGTCGCAGTTTCCATATCGCGCTGGACTTGTGCGAGCGATTGCTGCACTTCATTTGCTTGCTTAAAGACTGTCCAAAATTCTTCGCGGACAGTGCGCCCAGGATCGACTTCAAATTCTTGTGTGAGATAAGCGACGTGCAAACTTGCTGGACGAATCACTTCTCCTGCGGTTGGTTCAATTTCACCTGCAATGATTTTGAGTTGAGTCGATTTTCCTGCACCGTTAACCCCTACTAAACCGATGCGATCGCCACTTTTGACTTCCCAATTAACATCTTTAAGAACTTCACCGGTAGGGTATATTTTACTGATATGTTCTAGTCGCAGCATTCAAAGTCTCCACGCACAGCTCACGCGATCGCTAGTCGTCGCCTCCAATCGTAACAAAAATTAACCCCACAATTTGGCATTGCCAAACTGCTTGGTTTATTTCATAGATGAGATTATTGTTGAATGCGATTTTTGTTGGTCACAGTAGTTTGCAGCGGAATATCAACAATTTTGCAGGTACCATAGCAGAGGTCAGGGCTAAAAGCTAACCGAGACAAGGTTTCTCAGCTATTAAACTATCCTAACTTTCCCTTCGACGGCTATAGAAAATGATTTTTTTACGCGAATTAAACGATTTAGGCAGTACAGCAGATTTACCGGTAATACGACCATTTAGGCTGTAGGGTTGTCTTTTGTGAAGTACAACGAACAATACACTGCATTAAACACTGCGGCTCATACCCATGCCAAGTCGGACTGCCTTCAAGCCGTCATGGCAGGCAGCGTGCTTTTACATAATCTTAACTACGAGCCTGTACCAGAAGCCGCTAATTCTGCTAAGCGTTCTTGCTGATCTTGCGAGATACAAGCTTGAATGATTGGTTCTAAATCGCCCTCTAGAACTGGAGCTAACGAGAAGTTTTGTCCTAAGCGGTGGTCGGTGACGCGATTATCTTTGTAGTTGTAGGTACGAATTTTTTCCGAACGCGATCCAGTCCCGACTTGCGATCGCCGCATCGAAGTGACAGCCTCTTGTTGTTCGCGCAGCTTCATCTCGTACAGCTTGGCTCGCAAAATTTGCAGTGCGCGTTCTTTGTTTTGCAACTGGCTGCGTTCTTCGGTACAGAAAATTCGAATTCCCGTAGGTTTATGGAATAGATCGACCGCCGTTTCCACCTTGTTAACGTTTTGTCCGCCCGCACCACCGGAGCGCGCTGTGGTCATTTCAATATCTTTCGGGTCAATTTCAATTTCTACATCATCAACTTCCGGCATCACGGCTACGGTAGCTGTTGATGTATGGACTCTGCCACCTGCTTCAGTAACTGGAACGCGCTGGACGCGGTGTACTCCTGCTTCAAACTTCAGCTTGCTGTAAACTTGATCGCCTTGAATTTCAAGTATGGCTTCTTTAAAGCCGCCCATTTCTGCCAGCGATTCGCTAATCAGTTTGACTTTCCAGTTTTGACTTTCCGCATAGCGCGAGTACATTCGAACCAGATCGCCCGCCCAAATACTTGCCTCATCACCGCCAGTACCCGCGCGAATTTCGAGCATTGTGTTCTTTTCGTCGTTGGGGTCGCGTGGTAGCAGCAAGATTTTCAAGCGAATTTCTAGTTCTTCTAGTCGTTCTTCGAGTTCGGCGACTTCCATCGCAGCCATTTCTTGGAGTTCTGCATCACCGTTTGCCTCTTTCATGACTTCCCTAGCACCTGCCAACTCGTCTTGAGTCGTTTTCCAGGTTTCATAGGTTGTCACAACTTCTTCCAAGGAAGAACGTGCCTTCGCGACTTTTTGATATTCCGTAGGGTCTTTCGCAATATCAGGGTCAGCAAGGCGGCGGGTGAGTTCGTTAAAAGTTTGCTCGACAGATTTGAGTTTATTTAGCAGATAAGTTTCAGGCATAAAGTGCGATCGCTCAAGCAAGATAGTAGAAGGTCACAAAAATCGTATCCGGTTCGACTATCTAGCCTGGCTACTTTTTCTTGTCGTTGCCTGTAGGTTGGTTAGCTTCCATCATGCCGTACTTCCGCAAGAAGCGTTCTACTCGACCTTCGGTGTCGATGATCTTTTGCGTACCTGTATAAAAAGGATGGTTGCCTGACCACACATCAACGTGTAGTTCAGGTTTAGTTGAACCAACGGTCGCAACAAGTTCACCATCACAGTATACTTTTGCCTCAGGATACCATTGTGGATGAATATCAGGTTTTGCCATTGTCTTTTTCTTTGTAATTGCCTATATCTATTGTAGCTCTTAGCCTTCAGCGCTCAGCCCCTTGGCTAGCAACGAACTTTTGAAAGTTGATTGCTAATAGTTTTTATCGCTTGGAGAACTGAGGAGCTTTCCGTGCTTTGTGTAAACCATATTTCTTGCGCTCTTTCGCGCGAGGATCGCGCGTTAAGTAGCCTTCTGATTTGAGCGGCGCGCGGTTTTCTGGGTCAAGTTGGCACAGGGCGCGGGCGACGCCTAAACGAATCGAATCGGATTGTCCAGTTAAGCCGCCACCATGTGCTGTCACTAAGATATTGTATTCATTTTCCAACCCTAAGGTTTCTAAGGGAGCTTTAGCAACTGCGAGGTAGTTTGGGTTGTATTGGAAATACAAGTCGCCTGGTCTACCGTTGACAATCAGTTGTCCATCACCAGGGACTAAGCGGACTCTGGCGACGGAGGATTTGCGACGACCAGTTCCTCTGTACATCACGCGATCGCTTGCTGTCTCTGTTGCTTGCATTAGTTTTTCTCTCCTGGAATTGTTTGGATTTTAATTTCTTTTGGTTGTTGTGCTTGGTGAGGATGTTCTGCACCCGCATAGACTTTCAGCTTGGTAAATAATTGACGCCCTAGACTATTTTTGGGCAGCATACCTTTAACTGCATGTTCTACAATGCGCTCGGGTAGTCGCGATTGCAGTTGAGCAAAGGTTTCTGTTTTCATTCCGCCTGGGCGTCCTGAGTGGCGACGATAGAGCTTTTGACTGCGCTTTTTCCCAGTGACAATCACTTTGTCAGCATTAACAACAATAACAAAGCCGCCTGTATCCATGTGTGGTGTAAATTCTGGTTTATTTTTACCGCGCAAAATCATCGCGATTTCAGTTGCTAATCTGCCTAAGCGCTGGTCGGTTGCATCGACAACATACCACTCGCGTTCGATGGTATCTTGTGCTGGAACATAAGTTTTGTTCATGGGTGTTTTCGTGTCCTGTAGATTTCAAATAAATTGATGGTGTATGCTTTTGTTTACAATCTCTTTTGAAGAAACATAGTTGGCGTCTGGTAGCACCCACCGAGGTTGCGCGTCATACCAGACTTCTGGAGGAAAAGGAAAATTGTTATAGCCAACGCGTAGTAAGCATAAACCTTGAGGCGGAGCCGCATATTTCACATTTTCGCGGCGTTGCTGTTGCCAAAGATCGGTAAATTTTTCAAGTGATAGGCTACCTTTTCCTACATCGACCAGCAATCCTACTATTAACCGTACCATTCCATACAAAAATCCGTCTGCTTGAATTTCTATCTGGATAAACGGACCATTGCGCTCGCACTCTACTGCTTGGATTTCTACCCATGAGTGCTTGCGACGCGAACCCGCGCGGTGAAAAGCTGCTAAGTGATGTTTGCCTAGCAACGGCTGTAGTGCAGCACGAATCAGACCTTCATCTAAGTTTGCATAGTAATAATGCCAACTAAATGGCTGAACAAACAAGTTAGGTCGGGAATCGGTATAGAGCGTATAGCGATAACGTCGCCATTTGGCATCAAACCGAGCGTGCCAGTTACTCTCAACAGCGGCAGAACCGCGAATCAAGATGTCTTGAGGAAGATAGCTATTGAGAATTGCCGCCCACCGCTCTGCCGGAATGGGACCTGTTGCATCAAAGTGTGCCACTTGTGCAGCAGCATGAACTCCTGTATCAGTACGCCCTGCACCATGCAGGGTAACAGGATGACCGAGTACGCGAGCGATCGCATCTTCGATTTCTGCTTGTACTGTCCGCAATTTTAGTTGTCGCTGCCACCCATGAAAATGAGTGCCCAAGTATTGGATGACTAGGGCTACTCGTTTTAGCTCGGAATTTGGGGCAATCATGCAACTACCTTAATTTATGATGCTAATTGCAGCTACACGAGTTCAATAATTGCCATTTCAGCGTTGTCGCCTCGACGCGGGACAGTGCGCAAAATCCGCGTGTATCCACCCACCCGATTAGCGTAGCGGCTGGGTGCTTGTTCGAACAAAGCATGAACAAGTTGTTTGTCATAGATATAGCCAAGTGCTTCTCGGCGCGCAGCCAAGGAGCCATTTTTAGCTAAAGTAATCATTTTCTCAGCTTCTGAGCGAACTGCCTTGGCGCGCACTTTAGTAGTTGTAATTCGTCCGTGACGAATTAACTCTGTTGTTAATGCTCTTAAAAGAGCGCGACGCTGGTCAGCTGGTTTACCGAGTTTGTGAACACGACGACGGTGACGCATGGTGATGTTTACAATTTGAGGTTTATGCAAGATTGTCTTGAGTTACTGCTAGCAACTCACAACATAGTCGACTACGATGGTTTGGCAGACTTTTCGTGTGGTAACGTGATGCCTAAACGCTCTTGCAAGGCTTCAATAACTTCTTCTGCAGACTTCTGCCCAAAGTTTTTGATTTCTAATAAATCTTCTTGAGTGTAATCTAATAAGTCTGCTACTGAGTTGACTTGTGCCCGCTTCAAGCAATTGTAGGCTCTTACCGAAAGCTGAAGTTCTTCGATTGGAATTTGACTGGTAGGGTCTTCATCCGTTGGCGATTCATCTTTCATCGCCTCGAGCGAAATATCTTTGAGTGGGTTAAACAGATCGACTAAGATATTGGCAGCTGATGAAAGTGCTTCTTGCGGAGTTACGCTACCATTTGTCCAAATTTCTAAAATCAAGCGGTCTTTCTGCAAAGAACCATCAACGCGAGCATCTTCGACGCTATAGTTGACTTTGCGTACCGGCATGAAAACCGAGTCGATTTGGAGAAAGTCTAAAGCTGTAGCTTCGTCGCGACCCCGTTCGACTGTCCGATAGCCTTTACCGCGATCGATCCGAAATTCCATTTCGAGTTTCGCACCTTCAGCGACGGTTGCTACGTACTGAGTTGGGTCAATAATTTCTACCTCGGATGGCAGATCGAAGTGTTCTGCTGTTACGGTGGCAGGTCCTGTCACGAGTAAACGCCCAATTTGCGGCTGTGAAGAGTAGCTTTTGAGCACAATCTCTTTCATGTGCATGAGAATCTCTAGCACGTCTTCTCGAACACCTGGAATTGTGGCAAATTCGTGACTTACGCCAGCAATCCGAACAGCGGTAATTGCTGTTCCTTCTAGATTAGATAACAAAGTCCGTCTTAACGCGTTGCCAACGGTCGTTCCTTGACCGCGATCGAGAGGTTCCAGAACAAATCTACTGTATTGACTCCGATTCTCTAGCGTATTAGACTCGACACATTCAATTTGAAACTGCGCCACGGAGCGACCTCCCTTAGTAATTTAGATGCCAATATAGGCATAGTTGCCTAATTTAAATGCGCAAATGCCTCGCTGCCACTGTTTCATTAACGGCGGCTACCACAAACGAGACAATGTGCTTTTTTATAGTTACAAAGTTGTTTTAGCTTGCCTCAAAAGCTTGCTCAAGCAAAATTCAAAAATGCTGCCGCCTACTGTACTACCTTGATTAGACTCGACGGCGCTTTGGCGGACGGCAACCATTGTGCGGAATTGGGGTAATATCTCGAATCAATGTGATTTCTAATCCTGCCCCCTGCAATGCTCGAATGGCAGTTTCGCGACCTGCGCCAGGACCGCTGACCATGACTTCGATTTGACGCATCCCTTGGTCAGTTGCTTGTCGGGCTGCACTTTCGGCTGCTGTTTGTGCAGCGTATGGAGTGCCTTTTTTTGCTCCTTTAAAGCCGCTCGAACCGGCTGAAGCCCAAGAGATAACATCGCCGTTTTGGTCGGCAATCGTCACGATACTATTGTTGAAAGTTGATTGAATGTAAGCAATGCCATTTGGGACATTGCGTTTTTGCTTTTTCGTACCTGATTTTTTCTGTTGTCGCGCCATAATGCTAAGAAATAATTAGCTTGGTTGTTCGTGGGAGTTTCACTGAATGATTTAAGTCTTACTTACCAGGGGCTTTCTTCTTACCTGCTACGGTTTGACGTCTACCACGACGAGTCCGTGCATTTGTCCGCGTCCGTTGTCCGCGTACAGGTAAACCCATACGATGGCGACGACCGCGATATGTTCCGATATCAACTAAGCGCTTGATGTTCATTGCCTCCAAGCGTCTTAGGTCACCTTCGACTTGATAGTTGCTTTCGATTGCGTTTCTCAACGCTGCCACGTCAGTATCGCTTAAATCTTTGACACGAGTATCTGGGTTGACGCCGGTTTGCGCCAAAACCTCTTTTGAGCGAGTTAGCCCAATTCCATAAATGTAAGTAAGACCAATTTCAACGCGTTTGTCGCGTGGAAGGTCTACACCTGCAATTCTTGCCACAATGAATTTCTCCCTATTCCTGCGATCGCTACGATAATGTTTGAAGATGCCACTGATACTAAACCCTTATGCTGTGCTCGTGTCTAGCCTTGGCGTTGCTTATGTTTAGGATTTTCGCAAATTACCATTACCCGACCTTTGCGGCGGATAATACTGCACTTTTCGCAAATTTTTTTGACTGATGCTCTAACTTTCATTTTTCCCTTTATTACAAACTCTATATTATATCAATATTTTTATGAGTGAAGCAAGGTAACTGGAAGTGGCTTTTCAGCCAAAGAAATGCTCCCTGACTGGGGAAAATGCTATTTTTTACGCAACCGATAAGTGATTCTGCCTTTTGTTAAATCGTATGGCGTTAACTCTACTTTGACGCGATCGCCAGGTAAAATTTTGATATAGTTACGGCGGATCTTGCCAGAAATGTGTGCTAAAACATTAAAACCATTGTCAAGGTCTACCCGAAACATCGCATTAGGCAATGACTCGGTGACTGTGCCTTCCATCTCAATTAAATCTTGTTTAGACAATTTAAACGTTCCTCAACTCAACATGCTGCTGTAAATTAAAGCAGCCGCTCGTCTGATTGCGAGCAATGAAAGACGATTGTTAAAACCTTCCAGCTTATCATTAATATATTTTATTAAAATTCGCTGGAAATTTGAGATATCAAACCAGAAGGTGGCAGAAAGCGGTAACACTCGATCGTGGATGTATTACTGCCAGCTGCCATAAAGTTCAAGATAACTTTCTTTAAGAATCAATTACATTGAGCAATTCCGCGGTCACTTCCTCCAAAGATTGATTACCATTAACAGAGACAAGTTGCTGGCGATCGCGGTAAAAGTCGATTAATGGAGCTGTTTGCTCGCGGTATACTTCTAAACGCCGACGAATCACTTCTTCGTTATCGTCTGCGCGACCGCGTCCTAAAAGCCTTGCTATTAGTACATCGTCCGGTACTTCTAAATTAATCACCCGAACGTCTTGATGAATTTGCTTTTGTTGTAGCAGTTCATCCAAAAAGAAGGCTTGACTCACCTTGCGGGGAAATCCATCTAGAATCCAGCCATCTTGAGCATCGGGTTCATCGAGGCGTTCCTCAACCAAGTCATTGACTAATTGATCGGGAACTAGTTCACCCCGCGAGACATAATCTTGCGCCCTGACACCCAAAGGTGTTTGCTTTTGCATTGCTTGGCGCAAAATATCGCCAGTGGAAACATGAGGAATATTCCTGTGATGAGCCAAGGTTTGAGCTTGAGTACCTTTACCCGCACCTGGCGCTCCCAGGAAAATCAATCGCGTCACTATTGTTTCACCATTCCTTCATAACGTTGGGAAATCACGTAAGTTTGAATTTGCTTTGCTGTGTCAATAGCAACACCAACTAGAATGAGCAAAGACGTTGCGCCTAAACCTTGGAAAGTACGAACTTGAGTTGCACTTTCCACGGCAGTTGGAATAATGGCTACCAAACCTAGAAAGATGGCGCCTAAAAAAGTTAAACGGTTCAAGACACGCTCGACATACTCACTTGTAGCTCTGCCAGGGCGAATTCCTGGAATTGTAGCACCCATTTTCTTCAAGTTTTGCGCTAAATCGACTGGATTAACGATTAATGTCGCGTAGAAGTAGCTGAAGAACAGAATTAAAACAAGGTAAGCGAGTGCGTAAATCCAAGGAGTAGGACCGCTAGGGTTCAGATAATTGGCAATTCTCAACAGAAATTCATTGCGGGTAAAACTTGCCAAAGAAGCGGGCAAAATCAGGACGGCAGAAGCAAAAATGATAGGCATAACGCCGCCTTGGTTGAGGCGCAAGGGTAAGTAGCTACGTTGTTCTTGGAAAAAGCGTCGACCAACTTGTCTGCGTGCAGAAATAATCGGGATACGGCGGGTTCCTTCTTGAACGAAGACAATACCGACGATCATAGCGAGGAAGACCAATAGCAGAACAACGACGCCGCCGACAGCTTCTCTGCTACCCGTTTGTGCAAATGCGATCGTGTCTCCTAAGGCTCTAGGAAGTGAAGCGACGATGTTGACAAAAATCAAAAGAGATGCTCCATTACCAACGCCGCGTTCGGTAATTAATTCCGACGCCCACATGATGAACATGGAACCAGCCGTAAGTGCGATCGCTGTCTCGGCGACAAAGACAGGACCTGGGTTGAATGCATAGGGTTGTAGCCAAAAAGCCGCAATAAAAATACTTTGGAGAATTGCCCAACCTAAAGCCACATAACGGGTAATTTGGGAAATTTTCCGCCGTCCGGCTTCACCTTCATTTTTCTGAAGATTTTCTAAAGCTGGGATAGCAGCGGTCAACAATTGGATGATAATAGAAGCATTAATGTACGGCAAAATTCCTAGAGCAAAGACTCCCAGCGTTGAAAGTCCGCCTCCAGAAAAAATATCTAAGAAACCAAATAAGGCATTGTTGCCAGCTTGACTTGCTTGGGCAAATAAAGCGCGATTAATTCCCGGAACAGGTAAAAAGACGCCAAGACGCGCCAAAATCAAAATACCAATGGTCACAAGCAGTCGCCTTCGCAAACCAGCTGCTTGTGCCATCTGCATAAAAGTCTCTTGTGCCGTTGGGGCTTTGTCTCTGCTAATCATAAAGAGGTACCTTTTTTGTAATCCGGCTGGGGTTGTTTAAGGTACTCGTCTACCAGAAAACAGGGTTTCACTTTATTTGGAATCGAGAACTTCACAATTTCCACCAGCTGCTGTGATTTTCTCACGCGCCTGCTTAGTGAAAGCTGCAGCTTGGACTCGCAAGGGAACATTAATTTCCCCGTTTCCCAAAATTTTTAACGGTCCCTGTACAGCAGTAAGAATACCGGCTTCGCGTAACGAAGCTAGATTGACTTCTGTGTTAGCCGGAAGTGATGCCAGCTTTTCTACATTGATCGTAGTGTACCGCTTACGATTAACGATCGGAAAGCCTTTGAGTTTGGGAATGCGTCGATACAAAGGTTGTTGACCACCTTCAAAGCCTGGTCTGGTACTGCTACCAGAACGAGCTTTTTGCCCGCGCATACCTAGACCAGCACTTGCTCCTTGACCTGCCGAAATACCGCGACCAACACGACGGCGGCGTTTTTTTGAGCCTGCTTGAGGCTTAGGATCAGTTAGTCTCATTGACTTGATACTCGTTTTGAGTTGGACAAAATGGATTAAGCGTAGAGGTTTTCAATTGGAATGCCACGCTCTTCTGCAACTTCGGAAAAAGTCCGAAGAGTTGATAGTGCGTTAACCGCTGCGCGAGCGTTGTTGAGTGGGTTATTCGAACCAAGTTGCTTGGCTAGTACATTGCGCACGCCAGCAAGTTCTAGCACAGTACGTACTGCACCACCTGCAATTACACCTGTTCCAGGGGCTGCTGGGCGCATGATGACTTTTGCACCACCACCACTACCGTTGATAGGGTGGGGAATCGAGTTGGAATTGGTGAGAGGAACATCGATGAGATGCTTTTTACCATCGGCGACACCTTTTTTTACCGCACCAATGACATCTCCCGCTTTACCCACGCCAATACCGACTTGACCGCGCTCGTTACCAACTGCGACAACTGCACGAAAGCTGAGTTTCTTACCACCTTTTACTACCTTGCTGACACGGCGAATTTGAATCACTCGCTCTTGCCAGTTAGTTTCTTTTTCTTTTACACGGTTACTTTTACGACGACCACCAGTTGCCATAGTTTGTATCCTTTTAAAATATTTTTATGCTCTGTTGCTAATTGTTAGCGACTGGCACAATTAAAAATCTAATCCTGCTTCGCGCGCCGCTTCAGCCAGGGCTTTGACGCGACCGTGATACAAGTTTCCTCCGCGGTCAAACACAACTTTAGAGATGCCTTTTGCGAGCGATCGCTGCGCAATTAATTTTCCAACCTCAGTAGAGGCTTCGCAAGTTGCGCCAGATTTCAACGATTGCTTCAAAGTTGGCTCTAGCGACGAAGCCGCAACAAGTGTGTGGTGTTGTGTATCGTCAATCACCTGCGCGTAGATATGTTGGTGCGAACGAAACACAGCTAAACGAGGACGTTCTGGGGAACCGCTGACTTTTCCTCGAATGCGGCGATGTCGAATTTTTTTCGATTCTCTCCGATCTAATTTCATTACTTCTTACCTGCCTTACCAGCTTTACGTCTGACAAATTCACCAGCGTAGCGAATGCCTTTACCTTTATATGGTTCGGGCGGGCGAACATCGCGAATTTTTGCCGCCGTATTGCCTACCAGTTCTTTATCGAAACCGCTAACAATGACGTTCGTATTGTTTTCTACAGCAAGTTGAATTCCTTCCGGTGGTTCGATTTGTACTGGATGGCTGTATCCTACGTTAAGTGTTAGATTGCGACCTTGAACCGCGGCACGATAGCCGACTCCTTGAATTTCTAGCCGACGTTGAAATCCTTGTGAGACACCATCAACCATATTAGCGACCAGCGTGCGCGATAAACCATGCATCTGGCGGGCTATCCGCGAGTCGTCTTTTCTTTTAACTAGCAGCGTATCGCCTTCTTGCTCAATGGTGACTGCAGAAGGCAGTTCGCGCGAAAGTTCGCCTTTTGGTCCTTTAACTGTAACTTGTGACCCGTCAATCGTAACTTGTACTTTGGCGGGGATTGTAATTGGGCGCTTACCGATTCGAGACATGACTTATGATGTATTCCTAATCAACTAGCTACTAACTAAACGGGCATAATTAAAAATCACACCTTTCGGTTGTTGGGCAATAGGTAATGATGATGACCAATAACCAGTTACCAGCCTTGAAGTTACGTTCTTGCTCAGCTAGTTGTTTCACCAAACATAGCAAAGCACTTCACCGCCTAAGCCTTGACGTCGGGCTTCGCGATCGGTCATGATGCCGCTAGAAGTCGAAATAATCGCAATACCGATGCCACCGAGTACGCGTGGTAACTCTTTGCGGTTCGAGTAAACGCGTAAACCTGGTTTGCTAATGCGCTTTAACGCAGTAATTAAAGGCTGGCGATTTTTACCTTTGTATTTGAGCGAGATAACTAAGTTACGTTTTACGCCTTCGCCTACCTCTTCAAAATCGGCGATAAACCCTTCGTCTTTTAATACTTGAGCAATGCTGCGGGTCATCTTTGTGGCTGGTATCTGTGTTGTCTGATGCCGCGCCATATTAGCATTGCGGATGCGCGTCAGCATATCTGCAATTGTGTCGTTAGCCGCCATCGTTTCCTCTTAATAAACTTTATTGATCCCGGAAAGGCATTCCCATTGCTGTGAGTAATGCGCGACCCTCTTCATCGTTTTTTGCTGTTGTGATAATGGAAATATCCATGCCTCGGATTTGGTCGATGCTGTCGTAATCAACTTCTGGAAAGATAAGTTGTTCGCGAACTCCAAGGGTGTAGTTACCACGTCCATCAAAGCTTTTGGGGCTGATGCCGCGAAAGTCGCGAATTCGCGGTAACGCCAAGTTAACGAGTCGATCGACAAAGGCATACATGCGTTCGCCGCGCAATGTTACCATCAGTCCCACAGGCATACCTTGGCGAATTTTGAAGCCAGCGATCGCTTTTTTGGCGCGCGTCACAACAGGTTTTTGTCCTGTAATTGTGGCAATCTCGTTAATCGACGATTCGAGGGCTTTTGCGTTTTGTGCAGCTTCGCCCAAACCTCGGTTAACTGTGACTTTTACAAGCTTTGGCACCTGATGGATATTCGTGTACTGAAATTGCTCCATCAGTTGCGGGACTATCTTTTCTTGATATAGGGTTTTGAGTCGTGCTGTCATAGTTTTTACTTTTACTTCTTCCTGGTCTTGGTCAGGAATAATTAGCTTTTAAGCTATTTATCAAGAATTTCACCTGTTTTTTTAAGCATTCGGACTTTACGACCTTGCTCGTTAAAGGTGTAGCAAACGCGACTGGCAATGTTTTGCTTCGTCGAGTAGAGCATGACATTAGAACTGTGAATCGGAGCTTCTGAAGTTACGATTCGACCAGATTCACCTTCTTGGGTTGGTTTGACGTGTTTGGTTTTGACATTCACGCCTTTGACGATCACTTTGCTTAATTTAGGATACGTCTTGAGAACTTCGCCGACTTTACCTTTGTCGCTACCTGAGATGACTTGTACAGTATCTCCGGTTTTGACGTGCATTTTATGGCGAATCGGCGCATTTCCATTCTTACGTGCAGCCATTACAGCACCTCCGGAGCCAGGGAAACAATTTTGGTAAAGTTTTTGTCGCGTAGTTCGCGGGCAACAGGTCCAAAAACACGCGTACCTCTGGGATTACCATCGGCGTTGATAATAACTGCAGCATTGTCATCAAAGCGAATGCTCATGCCACTTTCGCGGCGCAATCCTTTACGCGTACGCACAATTACTGCCCGCACAACATCTGATTTTTTTACTGCCATATTCGGAATGGCGTCTTTTACAACAGCGATAATCACATCGCCTACATTGCCATAACGGCGATTACCTGCACCCATAACGCGGATGCACATAAGTTTGCGCGCACCGCTATTATCAGCAACATTAAGGTAAGACTGGGGTTGAATCACAGTTTGTCTCCCGATTGTCTAGCTAGTAGTGGCACTACTCAGAATTTCTTTAACTACCCAGCGTTTTGTGCGGCTGAGCGGTCTAGTTTCTTGGATGCGGACGCGATCGCCTTCTTTACACTCATTTGCTTCATCATGAGCTTTATAGCGCCGCGTTTGGACGACGATTTTTCCGTACTTGGGGTGAGGAGCGCGGTTTTCTACGGCAACGACGACCGTTTTTTCCATTTTGTCGCTCACTACTACGCCAACTCGTTCTTTAACTGCCATAGTGATTTATTTTTCTGCAACCGACTGTGATGATTGTGCTGCGAGCTTTCTTTCGTGTTCTACGGTGAGTAATTGAGCTAGCTGGTGTCTAGCGTGCTTAAACTGATGTGGTTTTTCTAACTGTCGCGTAGCTCTTTGTAGGCGCAGTTGAAAGAGTTGCTTCTTCAGCGCTGCGATTTGAGTAGCTAGTTCTTCGTCACTCAAGTTTCTCGCTTCGGAAATTTTTGGAAGTGGCATTGATTAAACCTCCTCCTCAGAACGCACAATAAACTTTGTTTTGATCGGCAACTTGTACATTGCCAAGCGCATTGCTTCGCGCGCGGTTGCTTCAGGTACACCCGCGATTTCAAATAAAATACGTCCTGGTTTAACAACTGCTACCCAGTATTCGGGAGAACCTTTACCCGAACCCATCCGCGTTTCGGCTGGGCGCATTGTTACTGGTTTATCAGGAAAAATACGAATCCAAATTTTTCCACCACGGCGAATGTATCGAGTCATTGCTCGACGCGAAGCCTCGATTTGACGTGAGGTGATCCAAGCAGGTTCTAGCGCTTGAAGACCAAAGTCACCAAAATTAAGGGTATTACCTCGCGTGGCGACTCCTTCCATCCGTCCGCGCTGCTGTTTGCGGAATTTTGTTCTTCTAGGACTTAACATGATTTAGTACCTTCTGCGCAATTAACTAACCGCTAACGGATTTCATTCTTCGTTGGAACGGTCTTCAAACTGCTGACGACGGCGCTGTTGTGGTTGGCGACGACGCGGCTGATTTGATGATGGTGTTGGTGCTTGCTCTTGTCCAGGAATAATTTCTCCTTTAAAGATCCATACCTTAATGCCTAAAATTCCGTAGATCGTTTGAGCAGTGGTGTAGGCATAGTCAATATCTGCCCGTAACGTGTGTAGAGGAACTCTACCTTCACGAGTCCACTCGGTACGCGCAATTTCTGCACCATTTAATCGACCGCTGACTTGAATGCGGATGCCTTGAATTCCTGCTTTTTGAGCGCGCTGAATCGTTTGACGGACGACGCGGCGAAACGAAACGCGACGTTCTAACTGCTGTGCAATATATTCAGCAATCAGATAAGCATCAGCATCGACTTGCTGCACTTCGACTACATTAATGCGAATTTGACGGTTACCACCGAGTAATTCTTGTAATCCTGTGCGCAGCGATTCGATTCCTGTACCACCTCGACCGACAACGACGCCGGGGCGAGCAGTACGTACTTCTAGGTCGATTTGATCTGCTTTACGCTCGATCCGTACTTCCGAAATTCCTGCGTTATTTTGTGCGAGTCTGCCGAGCTTTTGCTCGATATAGTTGCGCAGCTTATGATCTTCTTTCAAAATCTCAGGATAGCGCGCTGGTTCAGCAAACCACCGCGATTGGTGTTCCTGAGTTACTCCTAGGCGAAAACCAACTGGATGAATTTTCTGTCCCACAAATACTTCCTCTAGTTACTAACTTTCTGCTGCTAATGCTGCATCTGTAGCGACGGCTACAGTAATGTGGCACGTAGGTTTGCGAATTTGGTAAGCCCGCCCTTGCGCTCTAGGTTGAAAGCGCTTAAGCACAGGACCTTGATCCGCATACGCTTGAGTTATTTTGAGTTCGGCTGGATTTAATCCCGCATTGTGTTCGGCATTAGCAACTGCGCTTCTGAGCACTTTGAGGATCGGATCGCACGCTCTGTAGGGCATGAATTCAAGAATAATCAGTGCTTCGCGGTACGATCGCCCGCGAATTTGATCGAGAACGCGACGTACTTTATAAGGAGACATCCGAATGTAGCGCGCGCTTGCTTTTACTTCTGTAGTATCACTAGCCATAACCTTTCTCCTCTAGCTGTTAGCGTTAGCTATTAGCTATCTATCTCCCTGCTTTCTTATCGCTTTTGGCATGACCGCGAAAAGTACGTGTTGGCGCAAACTCGCCTAGCTTGTGTCCTACCATTTGCTCGTTGATAAAGACTGGTACGTGTTGGCGTCCATTATGGACGGCAATTGTGTGACCAACCATCTGAGGCAAGATGGTAGACGCTCGCGACCAGGTTTTAATAACTTGTTTTTCGCCTTTTGCATTTAGCTTTTCAATTTTGCTGAGCAAACTGTCAGCGACAAAAGGACCTTTTTTGAGAGAACGACCCATAGCTCAATTTCGGATATTAGATGTGTTCGATGTAGAATTATGATTCTCTGCCACCGCGACCGCGTTTGGAAGACTTACGTCGACGGCGAACGATCAAAGCATTACTCGCTTTTTTCGGCTTGCGTGTCTTAGCTCCCAATGCTGGTTTACCCCACGGTGTCACAGGACCTGGTCTCCCAATGGGCGCTCTACCCTCTCCACCACCATGCGGATGATCGACGGGGTTCATTACACTACCCCTGACTTTGGGTCGGCGTCCTTTCCAACGATTGTGTCCAGCTTTTCCAGCACTGAGGTTACGCGCCTCAATATTGCCAACTTGCCCAATCGTGGCGTAGCATTCGCGGCGGATCATGCGGACTTCGCCAGAAGGCAGTTTGAGTGTCACGTAGTTACCTTCTTTAGCGACAACCTGCGCGCTAGCACCTGCGGCGCGGACAATTTGCGCACCGCGACCAGGATACAGTTCAACGTTGTGAACGGTTGTTCCTAGAGGAATGCGGCTGAGTGGTAAGGCATTGCCGTCCTCAAAGGGTGCATCGGGTCCAGAAATTACAGTTTGTCCGACTTTTAAGCCGTTGGGTTGGAGAATATACCGCTTTTCGCCGTCTTGGTAATATAGCAGCGCAATGCGCGCGTTACGGTTGGGATCGTACTCGATCGCGGCAACTTTAGCGGGAATATTGTGTTTGTTCCGTTTAAAGTCGATGATTCGATACAAACGCTTGTGTCCGCCACCGCGACGGCGGCTTGTAATTACTCCGCGATTGTTCCGACCTTTAGCACGGTGGATTGATACAGTAAGCGATCGCTCTGGCTCAGTCTTGGTAATTTCGCTAAAGTCAGAGACAACGCGTTGGCGCGTACTGGGTGTATATGGTCGATAAGAGCGTGTACCCATAAGTTGTTTGGTTGTTGTGTTGACAATTTTGAATTGCGCGTGGCATCAGCTAGCGTCCAACTGACAATTCACTAAACATCTGGGAACAGGACTTTTCTAATTTTGTCTTCTTCCCCAGTCGCTACCGTGACAATAGCTTTCTTGTATTGGGGCTTAAAACCAACAAATCGCCCGACCCGACGCTGCTTGCGCGGCTGCTGTTGGGTATTAACTTGAACAACTTTGACTTCAAATAAGTCCTCGATCGCTGCTTTGATTTGTGGTTTTGTTGCTTTTGGAGTCACTTCAAAAGTAAATTTGTTTTCCTCCATCAGCCGCGTCGCCTTTTCGGTGAGTATAGGACGACGTACTAAATCAGGGAGCGATCGCCGATCAATTTTAGGCACCGTAGACCTCCTGAATTTTTTCAATAGCAGCTACTGTTGTCACGATCCGGTCAGCGTTTAACAAGTCGTAGACATTTAACTGATCTGCGGTGATTAGCTTAATTTGTGCAACGTTTCGGGCTGATAAATAAATTGTTTCTACCATTTCTGGTAGAATCAACAGTACCTTGGTATCTGTATCAATTCCCCAGCGCGCGATCGCCGCAATTAAATCTTTTGTCTTGGGTCGGGCTAACTCACTCGCGAAGTCTTCCACAACGACTATATCTTCAGCGCGACTTACTAAAGCGGTGCGTAAAGCAAGCCGTCGCTCTTTGCGATTCATTTTAATTTCATAGTCTCTGGGCTTTGGTCCAAAGATGACACCACCGCCACGCCATAATGGCGAACGAATCGAACCAGCCCGCGCGCGACCTGTTCCTTTTTGTCGCCAAGGTTTGCGACCCCCACCACGGACTTCTGCACGAGTTTTAGTACTTGCCGTGCCTTGTCTCGCATTCGTTGTTTGCCGTACTAATGCACGGTGGACTATGTGCGAGGCACTTTTTTCATTGGCAACTTGCAAATCGAGTGCTGCTTGCCCTACCTCTTCTCCCTGCCAGTTTTTTACTACACACTCTACCATTTCTTCTTTACCCCTTCTTTGTAGTCGCTTGGTGTATAGAGTAAACTACGCGTTTACCTCGAACACCTGTAGTGGCAATTCATTTGTCGCCCTACTTTTGACTACCTCGCTTAGCTGGCACAATATTCAATAAAGCACCAGGTTTTCCTGGAACTGCTCCTTTGATTAGCAACAAGTTGCGTTCGGAGTCTACTTTGACAATTGTGAGGTGAGGAATCGTGACGCGTTTTCCACCTAGGCGACCTGCCATCCTTTTGCCTGGATAAACACGCCCTGGTGTCGTACCTGCACCGATTGAACCAGGTAATCGATGGTTTTTAGAACCATGTGACATTGGACCGCGACCGAAGTTGTGCCGCCTTTGATAACCTGCAAAACCGCGACCGATGCTTGTGCCAATGACATCAACGATTTGTCCGGCAGTAAAGATATCTGCCTTGATTTCTTGACCTAAATTGTATTCGCTCGGATTATCTAAGTGATACTCGCGCAGATGGCGCAAAGCTGGAGCCGAAGATTTGGCAAGATGACCTAATAAAGGTTTGTTAAGCGCTTTCGGCTTAACTTCTTTGTAGCCGACTTGGATGGCAGCGTAACCATCTGTTTGTTTGGTTTTGATTTGCGTAACTGTGCATGGACCGGCTTGAACTACAGTTACAGGAATTGCTTTTCCTGCCTCGTCAAACACTTGGGTCATGCCCAGCTTGGTGCCGAGGATACCTACAGCCACAGTAACTGGTTTCTCCTTTTTTCAAGGTTGAATTAGCACCGGATATCGCTGATTCGCTGTAACCGGTTTGACATGAACTCACTTACCCAATAGCTTGGGCAAATCAGCCATTTTTAGTTTTGAGCCTACGCGTGGAAAGACACTTTAGGTTTATCGCGATATTGCTATTGCAGTTAACTATCTCACCTAGACTTAAACAGCAAGCCGTTTAGTATCTATGTTGGTGAGTTAACGAGCTTTAGACCATAGTGCTGGTATTAATTACATTGCTGTCTACTTTTGCTATATTACTCGCTCGTTGAACTAACGTTCGTCGCACAAATGCTTGGAACTATCCAAACACTTAGCGCATTGAGCCTTACACAGCCTTTGTTGTAGGTGTTAAGCAATTGATATTGCTTGTTGACCTAATTTCCCAATCAAGATTATAGTCTGAGAGCTTAATGCTATAAGCTACTATAGCAACGCCTGCTAAACCTATTGATTTACGTTTGCTACCACGTAGTTTGCGTTGTCAATAACCTAGCATCAAGGCTATTGCTGACTCAAACTAAAGGCATTTTGGTCACAATCTAACACTATAAACTATTTATTTGTTTTTGTCTACTGCTTGCCCGAGTTTTTCGGATGGAATGTGACGAGCTAAGTATTGGTGATAGCATCATTAGACTTTCCGATGAAAAAGATTACGTATTTCTATTGATAAGCGCAAAAAACTTTAAACAATGAGAAGTGACAAGCCTTCAAGAAGAACACGAGATACCAAGCATGGCACGATATAAGCGATACTTAAAATCAGAAATGCCCCGCGCAGGTAATCGCACATAGATTGCAGTACCTCAAATGTTGAGTAAGTGAGAATCACAAACTTATGGCACTCATTGTTATCGGTAATAAATTTATTAAAGACCTAGAAAAGGTTGGCGCCCTTGGCGTTTACGTACCTCCTGAGGGAGGTTTTGAAGGTCGCTATCAACGCCGACTACGAGCAGCAGGATATACTACATTGCATATTACGGCGCGGTCTTTGGGCGATGTTTCTGCATATTTAACCAAAGTTCATGGAGTTCGACCGCCACATCTTGGTAAGAAAAGTGTTGGTAAAGGTGCTGCAGTAGGAAATGTTTACTATGCTCCACCGATTGTGACTTACCATTTACAACAACTACCTCCTAAGTCAAAAGGGTTAGTGTTGTGGATGATCGAGGGACATCTACTTTCTAATCAGGAAGTTGAGTACTTAGCGAAATTACCAAGCCTAGAGCCACGGGTAAAAATCGTCCTCGAACGGGGAGGCGATCGCTATTTCCGCTGGACACCCTTAAAAGATACATTACCAACGAGCTATCAAAGTGCTTAGTTGGTGTTCAATTGAGGCGATCGCACTTTTGAACTTCTTGAGCAAAGGTAAGAAAGTTGTTTTCTTACCTCAGATATTATATTGCTACCTGAAATAGCTTTGATGATAGTAATAGAGAATTTTCTATTTCTTGTCGGACTTCGGAAGACACTTGACATTTAGATTTGAGACAGTTGAGCAGTAGCGTGTTGGCGTAATAGTATTGCTTGAATAAATTTTGCTGGTAAGTACTAAAATGCCAATGATGCGCAAAATTACGATGCACAATCACTGCATTCTGGAGAATTTTAACTTCGTCCTGACCAAATAATCTCCACCACTCAATAAATCTGTTTTCATCATTTTGAGTGCATTGTATAGCGCGCTGTTTAAGCATTGTCAACACTTGTTTTAACTCAGGAGCAATGCTATCTGCACGCATGATTGCGCGGTCGAGAACGCGATGATAAATTAAATGAGGCTTAGTAGTTCCCAAGACGTTATTAATTGTCAGCACGCGGTCAAGGGCAAGATCGAGACATAATTGCTCATCAAGGTAACGCGCAAATTCAGAATGACAAGCTTTAGCTAACTCTAACCTTCCTGCTGTGGTATTACAAGCCCGTGCCAGTTCTAAATCCAAGTAAAATGCTCTAATGATTACTGAGGGACAAGAACCTCTCATGTTTTGGGCTTTCGTGTTTAGCCAGTTGAGAAAGTGAATTAATTGAGGCTCATTAACCAACAAGTCATCAATATGTTTTTTGGCTAGCAGTAATAAGTAATCTGCTTGTGAAAGCATTCCTGCACACAGTATAAACACTTCGCGCCAGCGTTTATCGGTAATACGGCTGACAAGTTGTGTTAAAGCTATCTTTGAAGCCTGAGTTTCAATATTGAGAACGATGTTTTTTGCCGCAAGATATTCCTGAAAGGTAATATGTGAGAAAGAGTAAATTCCTCTAGCACGTTCTACAAGTAAACCATGTTGTGCTTCGATTGCTTTGAGCAAAGCTTCGGGATCGAGCCGTAATTGCCAATCAAGACTTACATCAGATAGGCTAGTAATATAATTGGTAATATGTTGCTCTAAATCTTGCTGTTTGAAGAAGTATTCTCCACGCTCAAAGGTATTGCGGGCGATATAACCTAATAAATCGTGTTTTCGCTGCACGGATAGATATTCATAAAGTTCGTCACGCTCAACATGGCGTTTGGCATCCCATTTTTTAAGTAAAATATTTAGTGCTTCTTGATATAAGTTGGCACGATTTGCTGGAAAATCTCTAGCTTCTGCAAAGACTAAACAGAGTAGAGTCAATAATAATGGATTTGTTGCGAGTTCTCTGAGACGGGAATTTTGGTGGAGTTTGAGAAGAAATTGATGGCTCTTAACTTGAGTATCTGCAAACCATTTATGTACAAACTCAGTAATTTGGGATTGGTCAAAATCGGCAAGTTCTACTTCAGTAAATTGTTCTAAATTATAGTCTAGCGACGCTATACGACAAGTAATAATAAACTGATTACTATGATACTTAGTACTAAATTGATTGATCTGCTGTAGCACGCGATGAACTTCTTTTTGTCGTACTTCATCGAGACCATCGAGTAGAATTAATGCTTTGCCTTGGTTCAATATTTGAGAAGTCAAAATAGCATCGACATTATAATTAGCTAGTTCTTGATTAATATACGTAGATAAACTTGATGTATGGGAGCTTGCTGCAAAATTCTTCAGACTAATAAAAATAGGAATCTGGTAGCGTAACTTTCCAAAAGCACATTCTGTAGCAAGATGCTTCAAAAAAGTTGTTTTACCTGAACCTGGTTTTCCTAAAATAATTAACTTAGAATAATTTTGAACAGCTTGTAATCCAGATAATTTTTGTTTATTAGCATTGCATAAATCTAGATCGTTACTATCTGATAGCTGATATGGTTGTAGTTCCTCAATTTCTAGCCAACGACGACTACTAATGCTTTTTAGAACGTTCATGTTAGTATAAAGCTCTTGTAGTGGTCTTGGATAGGACATATCTAAAGTCCTAATTCTGCCGTACTTGTGTTGAATGTCAGCTTGGATTTGCTTCCATATTTGACTAGCCTCATTTAACTCAGACCTCAGCGTTTCTTGATTAGTTTTGACTGAGTAAGTATCTGGTAAATCTGCTATCTCTTGCCACGATAACCCAAGTTTTTCGCAAATTTTATGAAAATTTTCTCTATCGATTGGCTTACCAGCGAAAAAGTTTTGTACTGTAGCGCGTGAAACTTCTATCTCTACTGCTAATTCAATCTTTGTAGCAAATTTCAATATTGCTTTATTAGCTACTTTTATTCCTTCTGGTGTAGCTTTTAATGACCGACTTGATCGCCTTTTCATATAGTATTAAAATTCTTCGCAAAATCATATGAGTTTTGAGTTTATTACTTAGAAAAATAGTTTTTTAAACTATTTAAAATGTCTATTTCTTTGTCTGCAACATACTGTTAATGACTACAAACATACAAAATTAGGTAGAAATAACACTATAAGCTAAAATCCTTGTTGTAATACGTAATTGAATAAATATTTAATTTTTCCTCAGCTTATCTACACAAACTCTATTGTAGATTGCTTTTATTATCTATCTACTATCGTAGGACATAACTCAACTTAGTGTGGCTTCACCTATTTTGTTGAATATAAGTACAATAAATGTGTAGATATTTATACTAGTAATAAAAATACTTACCAAATATTAGGCGTGTATTCGGTTTGATAGCTATGCAATAATGTATAGGATTAAACATTAGTAAGACGATCGCACAACCAGTCAAATTTTTGTAAGAATACAGACAAGCATTCGTGCTTTGTTGTTATTTCTCTGTACTCTAAAAACGTCTTATGCCACCCAAAATTACAGATCCAGTAGTTTGGCAACAAGCTGAATTATTAATGCAACCCGCGTTTATTAGGGTTATCGATCATATAGGTAAGCGACTTGAAGGATCTGACTGGCGGGGAACGTATGAAGACGTAATGAGGTGGCCTGAGGGAACAACAGACGAAACGAAGGGAACTGTAGCACAACTAGTACAACGTCTAGAAACAGCGTCTCCAAGTCAAGTTGTCGAGATCGAGCAGGCTCTCATTCATTTACCAACACCACAGCCAGAGTACCACTTATGTTTGCAGCATCAAGGTGTACCGGAGGTAAAAGTGAATTTGTGGGAACTGTGCTATCAAATTTGCTTTCGCGACTACGAGCCGACGCGAACAGCATCACCTTATGATGTCAACATTGATACTAGCTTAATTGACGAAACGGGAGATATTGACTGGCAGCGTTTGGATCTCAAAGCTGAACAATTAGTTGAGCAGATATTTGCTAACTTACCAGATGTGTAAATAAGCTAGTGGCATTGGTAGAAAGGTTAATCTCATGCAGCTACTGGGAAATATGCAAGCAAATACAGAAGCAAGTTTTAGTAATGATGCGGCTGCGCTTCAAGCATCTCAACAGAAAGTTGTTTTGTACGATCGCTCGCACTGGGGAAGAATCGAAGTCAGTGACAGCGATCGCCTGCGGTTTTTGCACAACCAAAGTACGAATGATTTTACGCAACTTAAACCAGGACAGGGCTGCGACACTGTCTTTGTGACTTCTACTGCTCGCACAATTGATTTAGCCACAGCCTACGTGACTGAAGATGCTGTTGTCTTACTCGTTTCACCGAATCGCCGCGAGTTTCTTATGGAATGGCTAGATCGTTATATCTTTTTTGCCGACCAAGTCCAGCTAAAAGATGTGACATCTGAAACAGCAGCATTTAGTTTAATTGGAGCAGGAAGCGATGCCGTTTTACAGCAATTAGGAGCAGATACGGTTATCAATCAACCTTACGGACATCACACAGTAGTCCAGTTAGCAGGAAGCGAGGTACGAATTGCGGTTGGTAGCGGTTTGGCATTACCAGGATATACGCTAATTGTTCCTGTTGCTGCTGCCGCAACGGTGTGGAATAGTATTAGGCAAGTTGGAGTGGAATCTATAGGCGATCGCACGTGGGAACAGCTACGGATTCTCCAAGGGCGCCCTGTACCAGATTGCGAGCTAACGGACGATTATAATCCTTTAGAAGCGGGTTTGTGGAAAGCAATTTCTTTTAACAAGGGATGCTACATTGGGCAAGAAACGATCGCCCGCTTAAATACATATCAAGGCGTGAAGCAACGACTTTGGGGTATCCGTCTCGAATCCTTGGTTGAGCCTGGAAGTGCGATCGCGGTTGCAGATGAAAAAGTTGGTAAACTCACAAGCTGTATAAAAACTGAGCAAGGTTATTTTGGGCTAGGCTACATCCGTACTAAAGCTGGTGGAGTTGGCTTAAAGGTCAAAGTGGGAGAAAGTGAGGGAGAAGTAATTGATGTTCCCTTTCTTACCCACGAATACTATCGAGGCGAATAAAGCATTTTTGCTACCGGACATCCACCGCGAAGGTGCCTTTCTACTACCGCTGGAACTTCAGCAGGCTGAACGCGACTGTACCAAATTTGTTCGGGTAATACGAGTACCATTGGTCCGTTACCGCATTGCCCCAAACAGTTACTACTTACGATTGTAATTCCAGGTGTTGGATGTGATTGAAACGCAGCAAGGACTCTTGCCGCGCCTTGTTTGCGACAAGTACGATTTTGACATACCATAACGCATCTTGAAGACGGTGACTGATCGAGCAATGTATCTGACATTAGTAGTACTTAAGCGCTTTCACCAAGTGAGATAGTATTAATCTGGTGATAGTCCTTTTGCTGCTAGCCACTCCTGATTAAATAGTCGTGACTGATAGCGCCCGCCACCATCACAAAGGATTGTGACTATTGTGTGTCCTGGTCCCATTTGTTTTGCCAGTGTGACAGCTGCTGCGACGTTTATTCCAGAGGAACCACCGACAAAAATTCCTTCCTCGCGTAGAAGTCGGTAAACAACGCGGACACACTCAGGATCGTCGATTCGGATGGCGTCATCAATGGGTGCACCTTCCATGTTTGCAGTCACGCGGCTATTGCCAATACCTTCTGTGATCGAACTGCCTTCGCTTTTAGTTTCACCAGTTTTAATATAACTGTAAAGCGCACTACCCATAGGGTCAGCTAAGACGGTTTTGATTGCTGGATTTTTCTCTTTGAGAAACATAGCTACACCAGCAAGCGTTCCACCTGTTCCCGTAGATGTTACCCACGCATCGATTTGACCATCCGTTTGCTGCCAAATTTCTAGTCCTGTTGTCTCGTAATGCGCCTGACGGTTGGCAAGATTATCGAACTGATTAGCCCAGATGGCGTTTTCCATTTCGGAGGCAATTCTTCCGGAAAGTTTGACGTAGTTGTTGGGATCTTTGTATGGAACAGCCGGTACTGGGCGAACTTCAGCGCCTAAGGTTCTCAAGGTGTCTATTTTCTCTTGTGATTGAGTTTCTGGAATGATGATGAGACACTTGTATCCTTTAGCATTGCAGATGTGTGCTAAACCAATACCTGTATTTCCTGCAGTTCCTTCAACAACGGTACCGCCAGGTTTGAGCAATCCTTTTTCTTCAGCATCTTTGATGATGTAAAGTGCTGCCCGATCTTTTACGGAACCACCAGGATTGAGAAACTCCGCTTTGCCGAGAATTTCGCATCCTGTTTCTTCACTGAAACGTTTTAAGCGAATCAGCGGAGTGTTACCAACTGTACCAACAAAACCATTCTTGATATCCACTGCAATTTAATTCCAGTCTTTTTGACAATATTAACTATTTTCTCATACTGGTTTTTGGCATTTTGCATGGTACTCAGCAAATAAAAAAAGGTGGGCAAAAGCCCACCAGTATCACTCACAACTTTAAATTACTTATTCGGTTGGGGAGTCATCCGCAAGTAAGGCTTGAGTTCAGTATGACCTTTGGGGAATTTCTGCTTAATCTCCTCTGGATCTTTAATTGAAGGAACAATCACGCAGTCATCACCATCTTTCCAGTTTGCTGGAGTCGCCACACTATAGTTATCGGTAAGTTGCAACGAATCGATAACGCGCAAGATTTCATCAAAGTTGCGTCCAGTGCTGGCAGGGTAAGTGAAGGTAAGACGCAGCTTCTTGTTTGGGTCAATAATGAAGACTGAGCGGACTGTGAGCGTATCGTTGGCATTTGGGTGAATCATGTCATAAAGGTCTGAAACCTTTTTGTCAGGATCGGCCAAGATCGGATAATTAAGACCGACGTTTTGGGTTTCTTCAATATCTCCAATCCAGCCTTTGTGCGATTCTACGTCATCGACACTCAAAGCGAGTACTTTGACGTTGCGCTTGTCAAACTCTGGTTTGAGGCGGGCTACTTCACCGAGTTCGGTTGTGCAAACTGGAGTAAAGTCTTTGGGGTGGGAAAATAAAACAACCCAGCTATCACCAGCCCATTCGTAAAAATCGATTTCGCCTGCGGTAGAAGCTTGCTTGAAGTTTGGTACTGTGTCACCTAGTCGAAGAGCCATAACTCGTTTCCTATGCTCTGAAAGTCTTTAACTCGTTTACTTTGCGATCATGACATAAAACCCCGATTCTCCGGTCGGGGTTTAGCCGTTTTCAACAAAATTTTAGGTTTAGTAATTCAGGTTACAGACTATTAGGCAAGGTGTTGTTGAACGGCGAGGACTAAATTATCTGTCCAGTATTGCGCGAGGTCGGCACTCGCGGCTTCTACCATAACGCGAATCACGGGTTCAGTACCAGAAGCGCGGACAAGAATTCTACCGCGATCGCCCATTGCGGCTTCGGCTTGCGCGATCGCTTTTTGCACTGGCGCACACTGATTCCAATTCATACGGCGATCGCGGTTCTCGACACGTACATTGCGCAACAACTGCGGATAAGTCGTAAAACTTTGATTCACCATTTCTGATAATGGTACCTTGGCAGATTGTACGAGCGCCGCAATATGCAAAGCTGTTAATAATCCATCACCCGTAATCCCGTAGTGGCGACAGAGAATGTGACCTGATTGTTCGCCGCCAAGCATTCCTCCAGTACGAGTCATTTCTGCTTGCACGTACTGATCGCCCACGGGCGTGCGAATCATCTTACCACCTATTTTTTCCCAAGCACGCTCAAAGCCGAGATTTGCCATCACCGTTGAAACAATTAAGTTGTCTGGCAGTTGTTGCTGAGCTTGTAACGCCTGACCCCAAAGGTAAAGAATATAATCGCCATCAACAGCTCTACCTTTGTCATCGACTGCGAGAACTCGATCTGCGTCACCATCAAACGCAAAGCCTAAAGTCGCGCGATGTTCTTGTACCGCTGCTTGTAAGGACGTTAAGCATGTAGAACCGCAGTCAACATTAATGCGATCGCCGTTGGCGCGGTCGTGTAAGCAAACGACTTCAGCACCCATATCCCGAAATACTGCTGGTGCTAAGTCTACTGCTGCCCCCCATGCTAAATCCAACACAACGCGCATTCCTGCAAGGTCACAATGACGTAGCAAGGGTTTTTTGAGCGATTCAGTATAATTCTTTACTAAGTCAGAACGTGAATACGAACGACCCCAGGCATTTTGGCTGATACAAAGGTTTGTCTGACTGCGCACGCCTGCTTCAATTTCAGCTTGCCAAGTTTGCGGTAACTTAGCACCATCAGATCCAAAAAATTTGATACCGTTATCCGCTGGTGGATTGTGGCTGGCAGAAATCATCACACCACCGATCGCATTGGTGATACTCGTCAAGTAGGCAACGCAAGGCGTAGGACATAAACCGAGATGCCACACTTCTAATCCAGAAGATGCTAAGCCTGATGCAACCGCCATCGCTAGCATATCACTAGAATTACGCGAATCTTGTCCGACAATAATAGGTCCTAGTTCGCGCGAGTTTTGGCGCAATACGACTCCAGCCCAGAAGCCTACTTGCAACGCTAAAGACGCTGTGAGTAATTCTCCGACCCGTCCGCGAATGCCATCTGTACCAAAGAGTGGCGAATCTGGTAATGCGATCGCAGATGCTTGATATTCTGTTGTTTTTGGTCGCGATATCACCTGGGTAGATTCAGCGCTTGCCGGACTTTGAATGCCAACGGGAGACGATACCATAATTTTTTTTCACTCCTCACACAACTAGTTCACGCTAGGAGAATATCATTTTCTAATCTGGCGCTTAATATTGTTTTAACTTTATTCCAACTTTATTAAATAGATATAAAAAATTTATTGTATGTCTGATTATTTCACCTCAGTATAAGCCGCAATCTCTTTACAGATGCTTTACACTTGGGCGATCGAGTTGACTAATCAATAATAAAGCTGACAATTTACTGCTATTTAAGCAAGTATGAGATTAATTGTAGGCATGATTGCGTAAGGTATCTGTCAAGCTTCTATGAAAACTTTGCTAAATTTCTATGTAATATTACTGAAGCTTCCAGTCCTTGCAGCTAGTTGATATTAAACTCCAACCTCTAACAAGAGTGCTTGCATACTGTCCCAAGTAATTTCTTGCTCGATGTAACGCGGTGATTGCGGATTGTAAGGACTTGCTACGCGGTCAATCGTGAGAATTTTGGCATCATTTGGTAGCACGGGTACTTCTGGATCGAAGGCTGTAGGGCGCATCAACGAGCTAGAAAAACCCTTGTATATTGCAATCTGATCGAGTTCTCCGTTAACTTCTGCTGTAACAACTAATACTTCTTGCGGTCGCTTGATTGTGTACTGTTCCAAACGTTTTCCTATAGAATTATTCATACTTCCTTAAAGGAGTGACGTGCGAGGGCAAGGGACTATTGAATTTAGATTGCCGTAAATATTTCACAAGCACGTTCAAAATCTCATTTGTTACTCCTTGCCCGGTGTTCGATCATTGCGGTAGCGCAGAGCGTCCTTGCTTACCTAGTTTAAATAGAACAAAATAGCTGAGGCAGACAAAGTAGAAAATCAAGCCTACGATGCCTAGAAAGCCAAGAAATTGAGGTGTCGAGTTGGGATGGAAATACTCTCTAAAGAGTAAGGGTGGCTCGCGCAGGATGGCACAAAAAGGATTGGTAGCGGCGCCGCCAGTAAAGGCACAACTTAAAAAGGGTATGCTCGCGATCGCGCCTAACACGCAGTATACTGTCATAGCCCAACGCCACGAGTTAAACGTCAGCTTTAATGCGCCTGGAGGTCGATCGTCGATTTCTTCGTTGAGATCGATCCAAAACCACAGCGCGATCGGAATCAAAATCCGCGCGATCGTTCCTGAAATATACCCTACTGGCAGTGCGGCAATGAGCAAGTAAACGGTGATTGCCAGCAAGCTTGACACGCGCCAGTAAATTGTTAGTAAGCGTTGGATTGCTTCAGCTTTTTGGACAAATGCCCAAATCAGCAGAATCAGGGGGATAAAAACTGTAAATAATACGGCTAAGCGGTAGTCCATCCAAACGAGAGGACGTAGCCAAACTTCATTTTGCATAGCTTAAGGATGTTGAATCAGTAGCAATTTTTGTCTAATTCCCAAACACGAGCAACTTTGCACGAGACTTATTTGTTAAAGGTAAAAGGCAATAGCAATCTTTAAGTCTACAAAAAATGAAAAGGGACACTCTGTCAAGTGTCCTCACGCGTATGTTAAGCGTTTTGTCAAAACTGAATTACATTAACTAATTATTCATCGTAAATACGGCATTCAGCAGCTTCTGGATTTTCATCGCAGTATTGCTCTAAGGAGTTTTTGGGTTTCATTTGTCTTTGATGGGACGCTTCTGCTTGTAGTTCTTCTACAGCATCCCAAGCTGCGGCACATTCGCCGGATTCAGCACCAGCAGTATCGCAGATAGCGCGTGCCTGCTCTCGTTCTTGTTCAATTTGTTCTTGGATGTTGCTCATAGATTTTGTCGTTTCTGTCATCTTTTAATAGTATAGAAAACCTACAATGCTCTACGTTCTGTGCGTTATGAACTTCTAACTTAACTATAGGAGCATTGCACTCGAATAAAAAGCGATCGCCTTATAGAGGATAACTCTATAACTAGGGATCGGCAACGGCAATCACCAGTACCACCCTTTATTAATAACAAGTAGTGGCAACGTGATTTGTAAACTGATTTTATGTTTTAATCTTTCAGTAACGATCCTGCAAAAGAAAGAACTTCTGAGTAAATCATCGATAGAATGTAAGGAATCGCTAGAATTGTTGCGGCAAAGCTCTATCTGAGGATATACGCTACTGACAGAATGAACAAAGCGCGATCGCACTTGACAGCAAGTTGTCGCCCAAGCGCGACAATCCTCAAGAATTTACCCCAAAATGAGCCAATATCGAATAGACTAATCTTGCCGCGCTTGAATTGGCACTATGCTTATTAGCTTAATTGCAGACTACGGAAACGGCGATCCAGCTTTTGCAGAAGTGACTCAACGTTTATTATTGGCTATCCCCAATGCACAAGTGAGTTTGTTGTCGGTTCCTCCGTTTAGTACCTTAGCAACTGGGTTTTGGGTAGCGCAACTTGGTTTAAATCTAGGTCCGCGAGACCGTTTAATTTATCATAACTGCGCACCGCGTCAAGACAAGTCCGAACCAAGACTCGACAATGAAGGCGAGGGATTAACTTACGCTTTGTTAACCAATGGGGTGAAAGTCGTTGGCGTCAATGCTGGATACACGCTATCTTTCATTAAAAACTACGCACAAATTATCAAAATAGTCAAGGTTTCCCGGGGAGGTTCGCAGTTCCGCTCGCGGGATGTATTTCCGCAAGCAGCAGCGGCGATCGCCCAAGATGATTTCAGCCTTTTGGGAGACGAGTTGCGTCCTGAGCAAATTCCCGATGCACCAAGCGATCGCGTAGCCTGGATTGATGGCTACGGTAATATCAAAACAACGATTCCTGCGCACAGTGTGAATCTAAATCCAGAGGATAAAGTCATCATTCGCGTTGGTGATGTTGTGAGTGACGCGGTTTATTCTGACGGTAGTTTTAAAGTTCCTGAAGGTACTCTAGCTTTTGCGCCTGGTAGTTCCGGTTGGCAAGGAAAGGATGGTAACCCTGTGCGGTGGATGGAGTTATTCTTACGCGGTGGAAATGCCTGGGAACGTTTTGGCAGACCAAAAGTGAATCAAGTTGTGACACGGTTGAGTTAAAAGGCGTGGTAGCGATCGCGAGAGAATATTGCGACACGCGGTATCAATCTGCTTGCTTTACCAACTGATACACGGCTGTACTTGGGTAATACAGCAGTGGTTTAATCGACGGGATTGCGGAATCCTTGCGCGCAGTTAGATCGATTCCAGGCGGGATTAATGGCTGCGGTTCTAGAACGCAACGAACATGGCAAACTTATTCGTAAAGCTGGAGTCATAAGCATTGTTGTTATCGGTGGCGTGGTAAACCCTGGCAACATCATCCAAGTTGAACTGCCACAAAAACCATACCAGCCTCTCGATCGGGTTTGATACGGATTGTAGAAGCTTAACTGATTGCGATAGCATGGTATCCATGTTCATGTGATACATGATATTAAGCTTTAAAGACGAAGGCACAAAAAATGTATTTGACGGGTTAGATACAAAGAAGGTCTTATAAGTCTGCCCTTAAAACCTGTTAGCAGCAGCAAAGCGGAAACTAGATGTAACAAATGCTGCTGCGAATCTAAACGATTTAAGAATTCCGCCAAAAAACTATGTTAACGATCAATAGCGCATCTGCTTTGTTTGGACTGAACAACGTGCTGAGGAAGTTGAGATAGTAGATTACCACTAATCAGCGAAACTAGAGGACGACTTATGCATATCCCTGCAAACCGCCCACCTACCCATCCAGGGAAAATTCTTAAAGAAGAGTTTCTGATTTTGATGGGCATCACGCAACAAGAATTGGCAAATCAGCTGAAGATGTCTTATCAAAGAATTAGTGAAATTGTAAATGAAAAGCGAGGTATATCAGAAAGTACAGCGCTTAGACTTGCTAAATTCTTTGATACTTCTGTAGAGTTCTGGTTTAATCTCCAAAGAGCTTGTAACTTGTACTATGCTCAAAAAAAGAATCTAAAATATTAGAATCTGTTGCGAAGTTCAGTGAAGTTAAAACATCAGCTTAGCAGCTAGAAGCCATAGCTTTTGCTCGAGCTTCTCTTAAAATACCAAAGTGCGATCGCGCTCAAGCTAAGTGTGAAGCTTTTCCAGATTCTCAAGCGTCTTTCCGTTATAATATTTGCCTGCTTACCGCAGCATATTAATAATGGAAACGATTAAATACACGCTTACAGAAGACCAAATGCCGACAGCTTGGTATAACATCCAAGCTGATTTACCGACTCCAATGCCACCTGTTTTACATCCTCAGACAGGACAGCCGATTACTCCTAGCGATCTTGAACCTTTGTTTCCGATGGAGTTAATCGCGCAGGAGGTGAGTCAAGAACGGTGGATCGAGATTCCTGAACCTGTACAATCGATTTATCGTCAATGGCGACCAACGCCACTGTATCGCGCCCGACGCTTAGAACAAGCTCTCGATACTCCTGCCAAAATTTATTACAAATACGAAGGTGTTAGCCCGGCGGGTAGCCATAAACCGAATACTGCAGTGGCGCAAGCATATTACAACAAACAAGCCAAAGTCAAACGGTTAACAACCGAAACAGGTGCTGGACAGTGGGGCTCGTCACTGGCTTTTGCTGGGGCGTTGTTTGGGTTAGATGTCGTGGTGTATATGGTGAAAGTCAGCTACCGCCAAAAACCTTATCGGCGGGCGTTGATGGAAGCTTACGGTGCAAAAGTCGTCGCAAGTCCTAGTGAAGAAACAGCAGCAGGCAGGAAAATTCTCGCGCAGTATCCTGAAAGCAATGGTAGTTTGGGGATTGCAATCAGTGAAGCTGTAGAAGTTGCCGTGCAAGATCCGCAAACGAAATATGCATTAGGTAGTGTCCTTAATCACGTACTACTTCATCAAACTGTAATTGGGTATGAAGCGATCGCGCAGTTAGAACAAGCCGGAGACTATCCTGATATCGTTGTTGGCTGTACGGGTGGCGGTAGTAACTTTGCAGGAATTGCTTTTCCGTTTATTGGGGCAAAGCTACGCGGCGAACAGAATAATATTAGGTTTATCGCAGTTGAACCAGCAGCTTGTCCGACACTCACTCAGGGTAAATACACTTATGATTTTGGCGATACAGCACATCTAACTCCTCTTGTCAAGATGCACACTTTAGGTAACTCTTTTATGCCAGAAGGCGTTCATGCTGGCGGGTTACGCTATCATGGCATGGCTCCTTTACTGAGTCATGTTGTTGAGTTAGGGTTAATTGAAACTCGTGCAGAACCGCAACTTGGTTGTTTTGCTGCGGGACTGACATTTGCACGAACCGAAGGTATTCTTCCTGCACCAGAAGCGAATCATGCGGTAAAAGCCGCGATCGATGAGGCGTTGCGCTGTAAAGAGGAAGGAACGAGTAAGACGATTTTATTCAACCTCTGCGGTCACGGTCACTTTGACATGCAAGCTTATATGGATTACCAAGCTGGGTTACTTCGCGATACAGAATACAATGCTGAAGAAGTCGCGATGGCACTAGCAGGATTACCTGTGTTTAATTAGTTATCGCTAACTCAAGGTATGAATCGGTAAGTTAAGTGTAGTAAGCTTGAGTCTCCTAAGTCCACACCACTTGGTACAAAGGGGAAACCCCCAAGGGCGCAGTGGCTCGCCATCACTGGTGGGGGACTTTGAAAGGCAAATTGGACTTACCACAAAGCGTGACGAGTGCACGCCCTTAATTCGAGTTTTGTTGGTAAGTTTACGCAGGTGGACTTAGTTTATCTAACAGCGAATTTATCCGCTCTGCTCTTATTCCGCAGCAGCAGAAGCTAATTCTTCTTTTTGAGAGTCAGAAGCTTGAGTATCTGCTTCAACAACTTCCTCTTCGGGCAATCCAAGTATTGATTTATACAATTTGACGTAATCTTTGGCAGATTTTGTCCAACTAAAATCTTGGCTCATACCCCTTTGCTGAAGCTCTTGCCAGTATTCTTTATAGCGGAAGCTTTCCCAAGCGCGTACCATACACGTATAAAGATCCAGAGGTTCGTAGCGGTCAAAGCAATAGCCGGTTCCTGTGTGATTGATAGGGTCGTGGTGGGATACAGTGTCAACTAAGCCACCAGTGCGGCGAACAATGGGCACGCAGCCATAGCGAAGCGCCAGCATTTGGCTAATACCACAAGGCTCAAAACGGCTTGGCATCAAAAAAGCATCGCTACCAGCGTAAATCCGTCGTGCTAGGGCATCGTTGTAGAGTAAATAGGTTGCCATCCGTCCGGGAAAACGCGACGCCATTTGCCACAATTGACTTTCATAGTAGCGATCGCCAGTGCCTAACACGATAAACTGGGCATCGGTATACGCCAAAAAGCGATCGAGCGTTTGCAAGATCAAATCAATACCTTTTTGTTCGACTAACCGCGTGACGATACCAATTAAAAACGCACCCGAATTGACTTCTAAGCCAACTTCTTCTTGTAGTGCGACTTTATTGGCTTTGCGCTTGTCTAGAGTGTCAGCAGTGAAAGTTTGGGCAATGTATTTATCGGTCGCTGGATCGTAAACTTCGGTGTCAATGCCGTTGATGATGCCAGATAACTTGCCACTAATAAACGACAATAAACCTTCTAGTTTTTCGCCATATTCAGCTGTCTGAATTTGTTGCGCGTAAGTAGGAGAAACCGTCGTGACGCGATCGGCATACTGCACAGCAGCTGCCATTGTATTGTGTCCTTGCATGTACCACGGACACCAAGTGATTTTTTCTAAGTACCAGCGCCACGGTCCTTGATACGCTAGGTTATGAATTGTAAACACTGTCGAAATGTCTGGGGATTGATGCATCCACACCGGAATCATTCCTGTGTGCCAGTCGTGACAGTGAATAATTTGGGGCTTCCAGTAGTTCCAAGCAAATTCTGCCGCACCATTGGCGAATAATGTAAATCTCCAATCTTCATCTTCCCCAAAATAGATGCGACGCGGCCAAAACGCTGGGTGTCCAAATAAATACAAGGGGACGTCTGTGCCAGGAAGGACAGATTCATAAACGGCGAAGGATTGAAACATTGCATTACCGTACCAAACTGGATCCTTAGGAATCTCCATTTTGTCGGGCAAAAAGCCATAGTACGGCATGAATATTCGGACATCATACCCCATTGCTTTTAGCACTTTGGGTAAAGCACCGACAACGTCTCCCATTCCACCGACTTTGGCGATGGGGGCTGCTTCTGCGGCAACAAACAGAATTCGCATCTTAATTTTTATGTCCCCTATTTGTATTGCGTCGAAATCATGATAGCGGGCAAAGGTAATAAATGTAAGAGGTGAGGGGTAAGGGGTGAGTCATATAGAAAACAGTATCCTTCCTCTGCCCCTCTGCTCGCGCCAGTCGCCTCAACGGGAGAACCCCCACACGGCGCAGGCTCCTCTGCTCCCTGCTTTTTCATTAGCGTTGCACAGTTTGAAAGATTTCTTCTAGAATCTCTTGTGCGCCTTGTTGACGCAATCGTTGGGCAAGTTCAATTCCTAGTTGTTCGGCATTACTAGCGCTACCAGTAACGGTGTCTTTCACGAACTTTGTACCGTCTACACTTGCAACTATACCTGTTAGTGTCAAAGTGTCGCCTTCGAGTTGAGTATTAACACCGATGGGTACTTGACAACCGCCTTCAAGAGAACGGAGAAAAGCGCGCTCGGCTAAAGTGCGATCGCGTGTGGGTGCGTGTTCGATTGCTTTGATCAATGACAGCACCTCGGTATCGTCAGCGCGACATTCAATACCCAACGCACCTTGTCCGACGGCGTGTAGTGAGACTTCTGCTGGTAAAACTTGGTGAATGCGATCGCCCATTCCTAAGCGTTGTAAACCCGCTACGGCTAAGATAATTGCATCGTATTCGCCAGCATCAAGTTTGGCTAAACGTGTATTCAAGTTGCCGCGGATATCCTTAAAAGTTAGATGTGGGAAATGATGGCGTAACTGTGCTAAGCGCCGTAAAGAGGATGTACCAACAACGGCGCCTGCGGGTAATGTATCAATTTGTTTATCTTTATGCTTTTCATGTACGACTAATGCATCAGCGGGATCTTCGCGTTCGGTTACAACTCCCAAAATTAACCCTTCCGGTAAGTTTGTCGGTAAGTCTTTGAGCGAATGGACGGCAAAGTCGATTTCATGGCTTTGCATTCCAACTTCGAGTTCTTTGGTAAATAGCCCTTTGTCACCAATCTTAGCGAGGGCAACATCCAAAATTTTGTCGCCCTGTGTCGACATTGTGTGAACTTCAAAGGTGCGGTCGGGAAAAGCTTTTTGCAGTTGCTCTTGCACCCAGTAAGTTTGTACTAGCGCCAGTTGACTTTTACGCGAACCGATGCGGATTGTACGAGTCGAAGTTGAAGCAGTGGGAGAAGCATTAGGGGACATATAAGCAGTTTGAAATTCAAAATTTAAATGTCTAACAGCGGATTGCGTTGGAGTAGCACAAATTAAATCACTTGATCTAGACTACCGCAGTGGTTGACCTCGAAAAGCAATATTAACTCGTAATTCGTAATTTGTAATTTGCAATGCTCTCTCTTCACTGTGTCCTACTCGCTTCCTTGTCAATAAGATATAGGTATTAATATAAGTAAAAATACTGGACGACGGCTATCAATTTATCGCCTCTATGTCCGCGTTTGCACGGTTTTTACAGCAATTTTTTAACTGATACATTAAGCTTAGGAAAATACTCACAGTTATTGCTTTGATAACGCTTAAGCTGCTCAGTTGTTCTTTGCTACCCTATCTTAATGAAAGCTTCTTCTATAGCCATTACTACACTGCTCGCAATTTCTGTCGTACCTCCAGCATCGGCTAACACCGAGCAAATTCAACAACTTCTAGCAACGAAAGAGTGTCAAAACTGTAATTTGAGTGGTGCTGGTTTAGTTTTGGCGAATCTAGCAGGTGCTAATCTAAGTGGTGCCAATCTAAGTGGGGCGAATCTCAGCCGTGCTAATCTAAGTGGTGCCAACCTTGTGGGTGCGAACCTGATGGGTGCAAGTTTGTTTGGGGCAAACTTGAGTGGTGCGATTTTAAGTGGTTCGGATTTGAGTGCGGCTGACTTGCGAGATACTTTTTTAGTCAACGCTAATTTAACTGGTGCGCAGTTGGGTGGTGCTAATTTGCAGGGTGCAGTAGGGATACCACCTCAAATCGGAAATGCGGAAGATTTTTATGGTTGGGGTGTCGTGCAAGGTAAAAAAGGCGATCCGCAAGGTGCGATCGCTTATTTCAATCAGGCATTAAGTATCAAGCCTGACTATGCTGCAGCGTATCTAGCACGCGGTGTCGCGCGTTATCAACTTTTCGATCGCCCTGGTGCGCTTCAGGATGCGAAACAAGCCGAAAAACTTTTTTTGGCGCAAGCTAATAACGATGGGTTACAAACCGCGCAAATCTTTATTAACGAACTAGAAAACCCCCCAAGTGAATCTGTACCAAAAAGTAAACCAAATTTTATGAACTTCTTAGGTGCAGTAGGTTCAGTTTTATTAAGATTCTTATTTTAAGAGTTTGTTAGATAATGACCTCAATCATCGACAGTTAGCAAACTTTAACTTAGTACCAAAGGCTTTCAAGCCGTCTGCTGAATTTGAATTGCTATATTATATTACTCTTCCTACAATCCGAAGATATGTCTCAACGCTTCATCAACCTTTGTTGCTGGTAATGAACCAATGACATGTTGAACAGCAGAGAGTATGATTGTCACTAAGTTGTCAGCTTATGACTACCAAATTTGTTAGCAGCCCTAATTGTTGCCTTTCTGTAGAACTTAAAAGCATAGTGACTCGACTTGAATGCCCTGCTCGTACCATGTGAGTAGGGATCAGCACGACAATACTTGAGGCAAACCTGTTTGCAAGTCATCTGCCTGAATAACCAAGTCAGATGGACAGAGCACTAGAACAACATCGTTGCGCCTAATGGTTAGCTTTGGCTGCGTCATAGTTGTTGTAGATGCTCATTTCTGGACTGTCCCAATCTTCTGCAAACTTAATCAGTGGCATTCTACGTTCTGCACGAACCTGTAGACACGCAGCGATCGCATCTTTGATATTTTCAAGGGCTTCTTGTTTAGTCTGACCTTGACTCACATACCCAGGAATACTGGGGCACTCTACTACCCAAGTGTAAGGCTTTCATTTGCCTACGAGTACTTGGGCGATCGGCTCAAACTGATTTATGCTCAGAGCGATACGTCCTTCCTGGATTAAGTGAGGGGTTGCAGCTGCGAGTTAAAGACATTGATTTCGCTCAACAGCAATTAGTGATTCGGGATACGAAGGGCAAAGATCGGGTGATGATGTTACCGAACCGCGTGATAGAATCGCTACGAACGCATCTTCAGACTGTACGGCAATTACACCAGCAAGACCGCGATCGCGGTTATGGCTCAGTTTATCTTCCGTTTGCCTTGGAGCGCAAGTACCCTCACGCTGACCGCGGCTTGGATTTGGCAGTATGTGTTTCCTGCTGATCGCCTATCACAAGACCCGCGCAGTGGTGTAATACGACGGCATCACCTGCATGAAACCGGAGTTCAACGAGCAGTTCGGGAGGCTGTGAAATTAGCAAGGATAGAGAAACGAGTGACTTGTCACACCTTTCGCCACATTGCAACACATCTTTTGCAATCAGGGTATGACATTCGCACAGTGCAGGAGCTTTTAGGGCATAAGGATGTGAAGACGACAAAGATTTACACGCACGTTTTGAATCGGGCTAGACGGGGCGTGCAAAGTCCGCTTGATAGTTAAAGCGATAAACGTGTCAATTGACACCATGGTGATGTGGAACCCATATTACCGACATTCTGATCTTGAGCCTACGCAGATAGAGTGCTAATTGAATTAAGCTTTTATTTATAAATGCATCTTACGTTTACTACCTGATATTTCTGATGATATCTGCTCAATTGTGGCAAGCAAATCAAGATTTAGCTCAAGCTTGTCTGGAACATCCTTTTGTTCAAGGGATTGGGAACGGTACGCTGGCGCGACATAAATTTGCATTTTATGTAGGACAAGATGCTTTTTTCTTGGAAGCTTTTGCCCGTGCTTATAGTATTGCAGCAGCGAAAGCACCAGATTGGGAAGGATTTAGTATTTTTCATAATCTAGCCAATGGCGTGTTAGAAGAACTGCGGTTGCACGAAAGTTATGCAAAGGCTTGGGATGTTGACTTGCGCAATGTAGAACCACAACCTGCAACGCGGCGTTATACAGATTTTTTACTTGCGACTGCTTGGGGTAGTGATGTTGGGTTAACTGCGGTGGCGATGTCGCCTTGTATGGTTTTATATGGTTTTTTAGGACAGCAGCTAGCGCAAAATGGCATTGCTGAACATTCTTATAGTGAATGGATTCGAACCTATAGTAGTTCTGAGTTTAAGCAACTGGCGATGCAGTTAGAAAGTTTGTGCGATCGCTATACCAACATGACACCTCTGGCACAATCAACGTATCGCTATGCAATGTTGTGCGAACGTGATTTTTTTCAAGCCGCATGGGAAGAATGAGCGCAACAGAAACTGTAAGATAAAGCTTGAGTTACGATTACCGTTCAATTTATGCCGAATGCTCATGTCATCGGATTAGGAAAATCCGGTATTGCCGCTGCACGATTGTTAAAAAGGCAAGGTTGGGAGGTAACACTAAGCGATCGCAGTTCTGCTGCTTCGCCAGAACAACCGCGACTAGAAAGTGAAGGAATTACGATTAAACTCGGTTATTCTTGGCATCCCGATGCTGATGATTCTACTCAACTTGTGGTTGTTAGCCCTGGGGTTCCTTGGGATATTCCAGCATTAATTGCAGCGCGCGCGCGAGGTATTGAAACAATTGGCGAAATGGAATTAGCTTGGCGTAATTTGCGATCGCATCCTTGGGTAGCTGTTACAGGGACAAATGGTAAAACAACAACGACAGCATTAACTGCAGCGATCTTTCAAGCCGCAGGCTGGAATGCTCCCGCGTGTGGCAATATCGGTTATGCGGCGTGTGAATTAGCTTTAGAATCAGCTAAATCACTTGACTGGGTAGTTGCAGAGATTAGCAGTTATCAAATTGAGTCTTCGTCTTCAATCGCGCCTCGCATTGGCGTTTGGACAACTTTTACACCGGATCACCTCAGCCGTCATTACACTTTAGAGAATTACTACAACATCAAAGCGCGTCTTTTGCGTCAAAGTGAGTTGCAAGTGTTTAACGGTGATGATGCATACTTGAGAGAAGTCGGTGCAGATTGGACAGATGCGTATTGGACGAGTGTTAAAGGAAAGGCACATTTAATTGGAAAGACTGAAGGAACTTACTTAGAAGATGGTTGGGTTGTGTTTCAAGGCGATCGCATTGTGGAAGTCTCAGCGTTACGCATGGTGGGAGAACACAACCATCAAAACCTCTTGATGGCGGTAACCGCAGCGCGGCTAGCAGGAATTGATAAAGAAGCGATCGCCCAAGCTGTTACTAATTTTCCTGGTGTTCCGCATCGTTTGGAACACATTTGCACAATTGCTGGAGTTGATTTTATTAATGACAGTAAAGCAACTAATTATGATGCGGCGCAAGTCGGTTTATCGGCGGTAGCTAGCCCTGCGATTTTAATTGCTGGAGGTGAAGCGAAAGCGGGTGATGATACGCGTTGGCTGCAAACAATTCAAGAAAAAGCTGCGGCTGTTTTACTGATTGGCGACGCTGCACCTCGTTTTGCTCAGCGATTGGAAAATGTGGGATACGCTCACTACGAAATCGTCGAGACAATGGAAAGGGCTGTCTTCAGAGCTGCTGAATTAGCACCACAAATGAATGCGCGTGTCGTGTTACTGTCACCTGCGTGTGCAAGTTTTGACCAATTTCAAAATTTTGAACAAAGAGGCGATCGCTTTCGCGAACTTTGTCTTGCTCTAATTTAGCACTATCAACTATGACAGCTTGTCTTTTGACAAATTCAATAAATAATTATAAGTGTTGAGATAGTACCAACATTTGGATAAATTATGCTCAATAATACTTGATTTGTTCAATTTTTTATTGACAGAATTCAAAGCAAAAAAGTTGGTATAAAATTAAAAACATGTTTAGTTTGGTAGAATTAAGCTTGTCAGTAAAATGTTTCCTAAATTTTTGATAGCAGTCACTGCATTAATTGGAATTACAAGTGTTACTAACAACCTAGAAGTACTCCAAAAGCAAAATATTTTATCTCATAATCCTGCTAACCATAATCACTCGGATAACCACGATAAAGTACTAGAAATTCCTTCAGGTCAAGCTGTGCCAACAATTGATTTGGTAGTACATAAAGATACAATGAAGGGATATAATCTGGAAGTCAAAGTAACTAACTTTAGATTTGCACCAGAAAGAGTGAATACGGCACATGTACCTGGTGAAGGTCACGGACATATTTATATTAATAATCAAAAGCTGACGCGTCTGTATAGTTCTTGGTACTATTTAGAAAATTTGCCAGCAGGAAGAAACGAGATTACAGTAAGTTTAAATACCAATAACCATATGGCTTTAACTCATAATGGACAAAGAATTTCTGATACTGAAGTTGTGAATGTTGTTTCAAATAATCAGTAAATTTTTATTAGGAACGTGAATTTATAAGGTTAATGAACCAATAAGGCGTAAAGGTCACTACGGTAAGAGGTATATTGTTTTTGAAGAGCTTGTCCCTCAAAATTGGAAGACAAAAAAGGCTATTCAATATTTATGCAAGAAGTTTATTAGATGATTGACCTGTTGTTAATGATAACTCTAGGATTTCTAGGGAGTTTTGGACACTGCGTAGGAATGTGTGTTCCGTTGACAACAGCGTTTTCGTTATCACTGACGCAGCAGCAGACTTCTCCTCTTTGGCAGCAACAATTTGTATTTCATCTCTTACTAAATTTGGGGAGATTATTTAGTTATACCTTAGTAGGTGCTGGAATTGGGGCTTTAGGTTCTGTCTTAATTGCTGGCGGACAAATGGCGGGGGATGGTAGTTGGCTACGCCAGGGTATTGCCATTTTGACGGGTTTGATGCTGATTTGGTTTGGTATTGTTCAAGTCAAACCTCAATTTTTGCCTCGTCTTCCGTTTCTGCATCCGTTGTCTCAGGGTAGTTTGCACAATCGCTTAAGTGCTGCAATGGTAAGGTTATCGTTGCATACTAAATGGTGGACACCAGCCGCTTTAGGAATAGTTTGGGGTTTAATGCCATGGGGTTTTTTGTATGCGGCACAAATTAAAGCTGCGGAAACTGGAAGTCTTTGGCGTGGCGCGGCTATCTTATTTGCTTTTGGTTTAGGAACAGCACCGACGATGTTGGGTGTGGGTGTCTCGACTGCTGTTGTGGGTACAAATCGGCGCAGTCAGTTGTATCGTTTAGCAGGTTGGTTAACGATTTTTATCGGCGTATTGACACTGGTGCGGACGGGGGATGGACACGGGTTAATTTATGTTACAGGTCATGGTGCATTGTTGTGCTTGATGCTTGCACTGATTGCGCGTCCGATTCGGCGTGTGTGGGCGCAACCATTAAAATATCGTCGCACGTTGGGGGTGGGGGCGTTTGTGTTGGCGCTTGTTCATGTTGGTCACGCGATTCAGCATACCTTGGGTTGGAATTGGGAAGCTGTATTTTTTATGTTGCCGCAACATCAAATTGCGATCGCTTGTGGAACAACGGCTTTAGGGTTAATGACTCCAGCCGCTTTTACGAGTTTTGATCGTTGGCAAAAAGCTTTGGGTAAGCATTGGCGACAACTTCACTTGTTAAGTGTTCCAGCTTTAGTTTTGTGTGCAATTCATGTGGTGTTGATTGGTTCGCATTATTTAGGAACTCTACAACAGACGTGGCGTAATTATTTGTTTGTCATCGGTTTGAGCTTGCTGACACTAGGAGTCTTGTTGGTGCGATCGCGTTGGTTTTGGTCAATATTATCATTGGAGAAGTTTTATGCTCCCCCGCTACGTCACGATCGGTAATTTGGGTGTAGTCGTAACGCTGGCGATCGCATCACCTGTTTTCGCGCACAAAGTTCAAACTGCTGCAAATGTCGGTGCTACTTTACACATCGAACCGAATGATAATCCACGTGCTGGGGAAACTTCACTAACTTGGTTTGCGCTGACTCGCAAAGGAGGACAAATTATTCCTTTATCTGAGTGCGATTGCAAGTTAGCCGTTTATTCAGGATCATCGTCATCTCAGCCGTTATTAGAACCACCTTTAAAACCCATCTCAGCAGAACGCTATCAAAATATTCCTGCTGCTGAAATTGTTTTTCCACAACCTGGTGCATATCGATTGCAGTTTACTGGTTCTCCCAGAGTTGCAGGAAGTTTTCAACCTTTTGAATTAAGTTATGAAGTGAATGTTGCACCAGGAGTTGCGCCATCGCCATCACCAACTGTAGCGCAGTCACCCTCACAGCCACAGCCAAGAGAAAATCAATGGTTAATACCAGCGATCGCATCAACGTTTGTTATTTTGGCGCTGATCTTGGCACTATGGCGACTAAGGGTAAGAAAATCACATTAATTAGAAAGTAGCAGAGCAACCTCTCCATCCATGAATTCTTGACTCGGTTTAATACTCTTAATCTCGCATTCAACTATCCAGAATTACTCGATTTATGACGTCACTATCACTGACATCAAAATCAAGCATGAAGTTAGTATTCCGGAATATTTGAACTTCTGTGTTTACTCTATGTAACAGCAGTCAGAGATCAGAAGACGCTTCGCAGACCTATGGTTCAGAGGTTAGGGTTAAAAGCAAGCCATAGTAATAGAATTGCTCTTTTATCATGTCCTAAGCATCCTTTTAACTGCTGTACTGCTTCTTATTTGTTGGTCATACAAAAAAATTCTGTATGTCACCTCACAAGGGATGATATCCAGAATAGTTCTTTGTATTATTCAAGTTTAAGTTTTGAGAAATTTTTTAGGCGATCTTTTATCAATAGCAAGTTTAATAACTATCATCTGCAATTCGCCAGCAATACTCGTGTTGTTACGCAAACAGTAAATTGGTCAGAAAAACAATGCCAATTGCGCCAATCGCTAACCCACAAAGTCGCATGATTTGTCGATTTGGTGTTTTGTAAACGATCAAATTACCTATCGCACGCGCTAATATTGCTATACCATACTGAATTAAGCTAAACCCCAGTAAGTAGGCAACTAAAGGCATCATTCCTGCGCCGATGATTGCTTCTCCGTAAGCGTAGCCGTGAAATAAACCCGCGATCGCACCTAAGCAAGTCAAAATAATCCAATTAGGTTTATGCGGAATTGCTAGCATCACTCCGAAGGTGACTACCGATAGTGCGATCGCAATTTCCGCTGCTGGTAGGTCAAAATTGAGTAAATGAATTCCAGTTCCGACAAGTGCGGCTAAAACAAATCCTGCTGGAATGATAGTACCGTTTACTTGACCTGCGGCGATCAAACCAATGGCAATAACAAATGCCAAATGATCTAACCCAATCACCGGATGCGCTAACCCTGAAAGAAATCCCTCAACAAAATTCGTTGGTGTTTCGCCTCCTGTAGCGTGATGTGCTAAAGCTTGTGGTGCATTACTCAAAAATAAAATTCCTAAAGTAGCACTCAAAATAAGAGGATTCAGTCGCCGAAATGGTGCGAAATGCTTAATGGACATACAGTTTTCCCCAACTGAATTTAATAGGGAAATCATTCTATCACTGTTTGCGAAAGGCACGAATTTAGTTTTGAAAAGCTTTATTGCAGTAATTCTTTCATTTGATGCTGATTCCACAGTGTACGGTATAGTCCTGGCTGTTGCACAAGTTCTGCGTGTGTCCCTGTTTGCACTATTTGACCTCGATCCATCACAAAAATGCGGTCGGCGGTTGCAGCAGCAGACATTTGGTGCGAAATAAAAACAACCGTTTTGCGTTGTGTTCCCTGCGAAAGGTTATTCAGAATTTCGGTTGCAGTTTGATTGTCTACGCTGGATAAAGCATCATCGAGAATTAGTACGGGTGCATCGACTAATAAAGCCCTTGCTAGAGCAGTACGCTGTCGTTGTCCCCCAGAGAGTGTAATACCGCGTTCGCCGACTATGGTTTTGTATTGTTGAGGGAAATTGAGAATTTCTGCATGAATTTGTGCTTGTTTTGCACTATATTCGACTTCGGTTTGTTCGCTTAAAGGATCGCCATAGCGGATATTATTTTTGATTGTGGTACTGAATAAGAAACTGTCTTGGGGAACGTAAGCGATCGCACTGCGCAAGTCGTGTAATTTTATTTGAGTAATATCATTGCCATCCAAAAAAAGTTGTCCTGGTTCAATATCTAAAAGACGAGGGATAGCATTTGCTAATGTTGATTTGCCTGCACCAATTGGTCCTACGATTGCGACTGTCTCTCCTGGGGTAATCTTGAAACTAACTTTTTTTAAAGCTGGTTCTGTAGATCCAGGATAAGTAAAGCTTAAGTTTCTTGCGATTATCTCACCTCGGACTTGGTCTTTGGCAATCGAGATAGCCTTGTCAGAATCTTGAATTTTTGGCGATACAGTCAAAATTGACTCGATGCGATCGATACTGACTTCCCCACGTTGATAAGCTGTGATTGTAAATCCTAATAGTGCGGTTGGAAAGACAAGCCGCTCGACGTAGAGTATTAGAGCAATAAAATCACCGACAGAAAGAGTACCAGCAATCAACTGTCCTGAACCTAGCCACAAGAGAGTGAGTAAGCTAACATAGGCAAGCCCACTGACAAGTGGAAATAAAGTATTGCGTGTCTTGGCTAATTTTAGATTTGCATTAAGTAACTGCTGATTTTTGTGGCGAAAAGCACGACGTTCGTTTTCTTCCTGTGCGTAAATTTTGATCAGGGCAATGCCACTCATGTCTTCTTGAATCAGTTCGCTGACTGTAGAGAGTTCTTCTTGCACCTGTTGTTGTTCTTTGCGCAGGCGATCGCTAAACGATTGCACCAGAAACATCATGAGTGGGTAAACTGCGATCGCTGCTAGCGTGAGTTGCACGCTAATTGCGAGCATGACGGGAAGTGTTAAAGCATAAGCAAATATCGTATTCGCGATACTCAAAACAGCAAATCCTAGTAGTCGTCGAATATTATCGACATCACTTGTTGCTCGGTTAATCAGATCGCCCGCAGTATTCGCAGCAAAATAGGATGGCTCAAGCCTTAATAAATGTTCAAAAATCTTCTGTTTCAGGTCAAACTCAACTTGGCGTCCTACACCAAATAGCGCCACTCGCGAAATCATGCGGATAACCCACATGACGGAACTCAGTATAAAAATGAGTATGACGTATTGAACAACTTGCCCAAAACTGAATGTAACTTGAAGCGTGTCAATGATATTACGAATCAGTAGTGGAATATAAACACCTAAAGCATTAACAATCAATAAAGCTAAAATTCCTACTGTACAAGTTCGCCAGTGAGGACGCAGATAAGAACTAAGTTGAGCGAGCCGAGAATTTGCCATTAAAGCTTATAAATAACTTTCTTTTTCTAGAACTAGCATAAATAAGAGGTCGGAGGTCAGAAATCGGGACTCAAAGTTAGAGTGATAGTTTTATAAAAGCAAAAAATCCCCCACAACCACGGTGGGGGAATCGAACTAAATCTTTTAAACAGCTAGTTAACCAAACTTACCAGCCGTTGAGGCAATGACAAACGCTGCGTACGTCAGAACATAGCCAACAGTGAAGTGAGCTAAACCAACTAAACGACCTTGAACGATGGACATAGCAACTGGCTTGTCTTTCCAACGAACCAAGCTTGCGAGAGGAGTCCGTTCGTGTGCCCAGACGAGAGTTTCAATTAACTCTTGCCAGTAGCCTCTCCAAGAGATCAAGAACATGAAGCCGGTTGCCCAAACGAGGTGTCCGAATAAGAACATCCAAGCCCAAACTGACAAGTTGTTCATACCGTATGGGTTGTAACCATTAATCAACTGTGCTGAATACAACCACAGGTAATCGCGCAGCCAGCCCATGAGGTATGTAGAAGACTCGTTAAACTGTGCAACGTTGCCTTGCCAAATACCTAGATGTTTCCAGTGCCAGTAGAAAGTTACCCAACCTACTGTATTTAGTGCCCAGAACAAAGCGAGGTAGAAGGCATCCCAAGCTGAGATGTCACAAGTACCGCCGCGACCTGGACCATCGCAAGGAAATGCATAACCAAAGTCTTTCTTGTCTGGCATGAGCTTAGAACCGCGAGCGTCCAAAGCACCTTTAACCAGAACGAGAACTGTGGTGTGAATCCCTAGTGCAAACGCATGGTGAACTAAGAAGTCACCAGGTCCAATCGTTAAGAATAACGAATTAGTACCATTGTTGATTGCATCCAACCAGCCTGGTAGCCATGCAGCACCAGCGGTAGAAGCAACGCTATCTGGGTTAGATAGCAATGTGTTCAAGCCGTATAGCACTTTACCGTGCGAAGCTTGGATAAATTGAGCGAATACTGGCTCAATCAAAATCTGCTTCTCAGGTGTGCCGAAGGCAACTACTACGTCGTTGTGGACGTATAAACCTAGGGTGTGGAAACCTAGGAATAGTGATACCCAGCTTAAGTGCGAGATGATCGCTTCTTTATGCTGTAGTACGCGGTCAAGAACGTTGCCTTTGTTTTGTTCCGCATCGTAGTCACGTACCCAGAAAATACCTGCGTGCGCAAACGCACCTACCATTAGAAATACAGCAATGTATTGGTGATGAGTGTACAGCGCAGCTTGGGTAGTGAAATCTTGACCCATGAACGCATACGGTGGCAGCGCATACATGTGCTGGGCTACCAAGGAAGTGATAGTTCCCAGTGCAGCCAGTGCCAAGGACAACTGGAAGTGTAGCGAGTTGTTAATTGTGTCGTACAACCCTTGGTGTGGCAGGTTGAACTGACCTTCGGTTTTGGTGCCAAAGAAATTCTTGGCATTAAGCATTTCTTTGATGCTGTGACCAATTCCGAAGTTTGTCCGGTACATATGACCAGCGATGATGAACAATACTGCGATCGCTAGGTGGTGGTGTGCCATATCCGTCAGCCATAGCGACTGCGTTTGCGGATGGAAGCCACCTAAGAAAGTGAGAATCGCGGTTCCTGCGCCTTGTGATGTACCGAAAACATGATTAGCTGTGTCAGGATTAGCGGCGTAAACGCCCCAGTTTCCTGTAAAGAATGGTCTTAAGCCCTCTGGGTGAGGAAGTGTTGTTAAGAAGTTATCCCAACCAACGTGCTGTCCGCGCGATTCAGGAATCGCAACGTGAACCAAGTGACCTGTCCAAGCAAGCGAGCTAACACCAAACAAACCTGCTAAGTGGTGGTTGAGGCGTGGCTCGGCGCTCTTAAACCAAGATAAGCTAGGACGGAACTTGGGTTGGAGGTGCAACCAGCCAGCGAACAAAAAGACACCAGCAAGTATCAAGAGAAATACTGCACCGCTGTATAAGTCATTGTTTGTCCGCATGCCAATGGTGTACCACCAATGGTAAACACCAGAGTAAGCAATGTTAACGGGGTATGTCGCACCTGCTTGCGTAAACGCATCAACTGCGGCTTTACCAAAGTGAGGGTCCCAAATTGCGTGGGCAATCGGACGGACATTTAATGGATCTTTAATCCACTGTTCGAAGTTACCTTGCCAGGCTACGTGGAACAGGAGGCTGGAGGTCCACAAGAAAATGATCGCCACGTGACCAAAGTGGGTTGCGAAGAGCTTCTGATACAGATTCTCTTCGGTCATCCCGTCGTGGGTCTCAAAATCGTGGGCTGTGGCAATCCCGTACCACAGGCGACGTGTTGTTGGGTCCTGCGCGAGATCCTGGCTAAATTTTGGAAATTTTGTTGCCATAGGTTTAGTGAATCCTCTGACCTTAAGCCATCAGCTGACATCGCACTAAAACGCGTGCTGATGGCTAAATGCTAACCTACTGAAATTATGCGCGCCTCGAAGAACGCCCAGATTGTAACGATCGCTCCTAACAAGTAGTGAGCTACTCCTACCGCACGACCTTGAATAATACTTAGCGCGCGGGGTTGAATTGTTGGGGCGACCTTTAGTTTATTATGTGCCCAAACGATCGACTCGATCAGCTCTTGCCAATAACCACGTCCGCTGAAGAGGAACATGAGGCTAAAAGCCCAAACAAAGTGAGCGCCTAGGAACAGCAGACCGTATGCAGAGAGTGCCGAGCCGTAGGACTGAATCACTTGCGCTGCTTGCGCCCATTGATAGTCACGCAGCCAACCATTGATGGTATTTGCACTCATGGCAAAGTTACCACCCGTGATATGCGCTATGGTACCGTCTGGGTCAATCGTTCCCCACACATCCGACTGCATCTTCCAGCTGAAGTGGTAGACTGCGATCGCGATCGTGTTAAACATCCAGAATAAACCTAAGAACACGTGATCCCAACCTGATACTTGACAGGTACCACCGCGTCCTGGACCATCGCAGGGGAAGCGGAAGCCAAGATTTGCTTTATCTGGAATCAAACGCGAGTTTCGAGCAAATAAGAAGCCCTTCAGTAGAATCAATACTGTAACGTGAATTTGGAAAGCATGGATGTGGTGGATCATGAAATCCGCCGTACCCAAGGCGATCGGCATCATGGCAATTTTGCCACCTACAGCCACTACACCACCACCAAAAGCATAGCTCACAGGTTCAAGCGCATTAGGTGCTGTAGAACCAGGTGCTAGAGTGTGGATGTTTTGGACAAACTGTGCAAACACAGGCTGCAATTGAATTGCGGTGTCCGAAAACATATCTTGCGGACGACCTAACGCTTGCATCGTGTCGTTATGGATATATAAACCAAAGCTGTGGAAGCCAAGGAACATACATACCCAATTGAGGTGCGAAATAATCGCATCGCGGTGACGAATTACTCGATCGAGCACGTTGTTTTGGTTCACTGCTGGATCGTAATCGCGCACCATGAATATCGTCGCGTGTGCTGCTCCACCAACAATTAAGAAGCCGCCAATCCACATGTGGTGCGTAAAGATCGATAGCGCTGTGGCGTAGTCAGTTGCCAAGTACGGATACGGAGGCATCGCGTACATATGATGCGCCACAATAATTGTCAGCGAACCCAGCATTGCTAGGTTGGTTCCTAGCTGCGCGTGCCAGGACGTAGTCATGTTCTCGTAGAGACCTTTATGTCCGTCACCTGTGAAAGGACCTTTATGGTTCTCTAGAATTTCCTTAATACTGTGACCGATACCCCAGTTGGTACGGTACATATGACCCGCCACGATGAACAGCACAGCCAACGCCAAGTGATGGTGCGCTGTATCAGTCAACCATAAACCACCTGTTACAGGGTTTAATCCGCCCTTAAAGGTGAGAAAGTCAGCATATTGTCCCCAGTTTAATGTCCAGAAGGGAGTTAAGCCCTTGGCGAAACTAGGATACAACTCTGCCATCAAGCTATTATTCAGGATGAATTCGTGGGGTAGGGGAATGTCCTTGGGTGCTACTCCCGCATCCAGCAGCTTATTAACTGGTAAAGCTACGTGAATTTGGTGACCTGCCCAAGATAAACAACCTAAGCCTAGTAAGCCTGCCAAGTGGTGGTTGAGCATCGACTCCGCATTCTGGAACCATTCCAGTTTAGGAGCGCGCTTGTGGTAGTGGAACCAACCTGCAAATAGCATTAAAGCTGCTGCCACTAAACCGCCAATTGCAGTTACGTAGAGTTGGAAGGAATTTGTAAAACCAGCAGCACGCCAAACTTGGAATAATCCAGAAGTAATTTGGATACCGTGGAAACCACCGCCAACATCGGCATTAAGAATATCTTGACCAACAATTGGCCAAACAACTTGCGCACTTGGCTTGATCCCAATTGGGTCGCTTAGCCAAGCTTCGTAGTTTGAAAAGCGAGCGCCATGAAATTCCATGCCGCTCAACCAGAGGAAGATCACAGCCAGCTGACCAAAGTGCGCCGCAAAGATCTTGCGCGAGATGTCTTCTAGGTCGCTGGTATGAGTATCAAAATCATGGGCGAGAGCGTGTAGGTTCCAAATCCAGGTAGTTGTTTTGGGACCTTTAGCTAAGGTGCGATCAAAGTGACCAGGCTGTCCCCATTTTTCAAATGAAGTGGGTACAGGGTCGTTATCGACGATAACCCTTGCCTTTTTTTCCTCTCGCTCCGGAGGACTCATCGTCATTTAGACTCTCCTCTCTAGACAAGGAAACAGAACTTGTGAACGCCACTAGCGGTCTTCGGGCTGAGTCATTACTTTCATCCTAAAAAAGAGGAGTTCAGTTGATTCAGCAATGAAGGTCGCTCGTGGAAAGTGCTTTCTGATGAATTATAGGGTCATGATTACCTGAGTGTTGAAAGTATTTTAACAATAATTCAAAAACCCTGGAGAGTAAGTCAATTCTGCTATGCAAGTTCAAACCAATGGAAAAAAAGTCAAGAGAATCTTCATATAATTTACAAAGCTCAATCATTCGTAAAACTTATAGTTCAAATAAATGCACGCCTGTGGAGTAAATAAATATTAAGGAGAGATGCTCAAAGCTTTGTGCATCAAAGATTTCGTTGCTCACTTGCGTTCGGTGTTTGATTGATATTTGCTACCTATTTGCTAAAGCTATTTTTACCACAGTCATACTAGTAACTAATACTGAGAATTAATGAAAAATAGCAGTAATACACTAGGGAAGTTTGACGTCAGTTCCAAGGGGTCAGCGACGTGTTGGATATAAATTGGTGGCAAAAAGTTATCAAAGTAATTGTGTCATTTTTCATGACAGGGCTAATCGTCTTAAGTTCGATCAGTTGTGGCGATCGCGTTACCGAAAAAGCACGTAATCTAGACGCCACGCGCTCAGTTTCTAGTACTGCTCCACGTTCTACAAAGATCGCCGAAGTTTCTCCACCTGAAGTAATTCAGCAGCTACGCCAAAGCTTAGAAAGTCGCCGCCCACAGGTGTCAATCTTGAGTCCGCAGCCAGGCGAAATTTTGCAAGACGATACAATTAACGCTCGCTTGCAAGTTCAAGATTTACCAGTCTTTAAAAACGAAGAACTGAATTTAGGTCCTCACCTCAATGTCATCCTCGATAACCAACCATACATAAGTGTTTACAATCTTGACGAGCCGCTCATTTTTTCGGATTTAGCTCCGGGAACGCATACTCTACGCGTTTTTGCTACTTACCCTTGGAATGAAAGCTTCAAGAATGAAGGCGCTTACGCTCAAACAACGTTCCATATCTTTGCGAAGGACGACAACAATAGTCCTAATTTGGACAAGCCGTTGCTAACGTATAATACGCCACAAGGAACAGTAAGCGCAGAGCCAGTTCTCCTTGATTTTTACTTAACCAATGCTCCACTACACCTTGTTGCGCAGGCAAATCAACAAAGTAATATTGCTGATTGGCGTATTCGCTGTACCATTAACGGTGAAAGCTTTATTATCGATCGCTGGCAACCGCTGTATCTTCAAGGCTTGCAACCTGGAAGAAATTGGATTCAGTTAGAGTTTATTGACGAGCAAGGTAACTCTCTACCGAACGTTTTTAATAATACAGTTCGACTTGTGACGTATGACCCGACAGCGACGGATACGCTAGGAAAGTTAGTTAAAGGACAAATATCATTAGCTGAAGCACGCGGCATTGTCGATCCAAATTACGTTAATATTACCGAGCCTCCCAGTATTGCACCTACTCCAACACCATCTCCAACACCAGTACCTGAAGTTACACCCTCCCCAGAAGTACAACTAGAACTTCCAGAAGCACCATTAGACGAAGAAGTTCAACAACCACCGCAAGACAGTGAAGCAAAAACTCTATTAGAATCAACCGAACCAGCAATTAAAGGCGATGCTAATTTAGAAGACCAAAAACCAGGTGGATTTTTCAATCGCTTCCGGCGTCGTGAAATTGAACCTACACCGAGCGTGACACCCATAGAACCGGAACTACCCAAGGGATACGAGGAAACAGTACCCGAAAAGCCGGAAAGTCCTGCACCAACACAAGATATACCGGAAATAGAAACAGAACCGCAAACTTCACCAGAAGCCGAACTTCCGAACGCACCATCTGAAGAAACGCTTCCAGAAGCATCCGAACCGACACCGATGCTGGAACGCGCACAACCCTTAGAAAAGCCTGGAGGATTTTTCAATCGCTTCCGGCGTCGTTTGATGACTCCAGTATCACCAGAACCACCATCAACGCCAGAAATTGACTTAGCACCTTCACCAACCGAAGACGTTACTACTCCAGGTGCAACAGAGGAAGAATTAGAACCAGCTGCTACAGATAATAATGATGTCGTCCAACCAGAACTAAGTAGGTAAAAAGGGTCTTATCTAATAAAAACTTTCTAACCCTAGGGAGAAGATGTTATTCCCAAAAAAGTAAAAAGTTAGAAAGTTACGATTCAAAATTGACGGAGAGGAACATGAAATTAAGGATGAATTGGTTAAAAAATGTAGGATTGCGTCACATCATTACAGTATTCTTGGTAGCTGTGACATTCTTAGTAGCTCCAGTCTTCAATCAAAGTGTACTTTTACAAGCTCAGGCTGCTCCTGCTAATTCACAATTAGACGAGAATCCTGTCACGAGTGAAACAATGAAGCGTATCAAAGAAAAAGCTGAAGACTTTGGTGATAGCGCTGAACGCCCTATAGGTGATACCGGTCTGAAAAACATTAAAAAGCTTGGAGAAAATATTCCTGAAACTTTAGAACTAAAGGCACGTCAAACAGGTGTAACATTTAATCCAAACGAGGCAGACAAAAAAGCTGCTATGGAAGAAGCTCAAAGCAAAGTTGAGAACAAATAAAAACAAGTAGATCTTCTGAAACTTCTTATAGCTGAATCGGTAACCTGGAGTTGACACTATCACTATATAGAGTCACTGCCAGGTTATTTGATTGCGCTGCTATTTTAGCAGAGTGACGATAAACGCCAAAGAAAGCAAGCTATGCGAGTCAGAGCGCCACAACTTCCCCAAAACCAAGCTTGGCTGAATGTAGAGCATCCTCTATCACTACAGCAACTGCGAGGTCAAGTCATTATTTTAGACTTCTGGACGTACTGCTGTATCAACTGCTTACACATCCTGCCTGACTTAAAATATCTCGAACAAAAGTACAAAGATAACCTAACACTCATTGGTATTCACTCGGCTAAGTTTGACAATGAGAAAGAAGTTGAGAATATCCGTCAAGCGGTTTTGCGCTACGACATTGAACATCCAGTGCTCGTTGATAGTGGGTTTAAAGTTTGGCAGCAATATGCGGTGCGTGCTTGGCCAACACTAATAATTATCGATCCTGAAGGCTATGTAGTTAATTCCCTATCTGGTGAAGGTCATCGCGATGCTATAGACCAATTAGTTGCGCAGTTGATTGAGAAACACAAGCAAACAGGGACACTCTCAGCACAAGCACTCAATCCTACTCTAGAAAAACAACGCCAACCCTTAATAACACCGTTGGCTTTCCCTGGAAAGGTGTTAGCCACAACATCTAGTTTATTCGTTGCTGACTCTGGTCATCATCGCATTGTTGCGAGCACTTTAGAGGGAGAATTGCGGTATGTAATTGGTACTGGTAAAGCCGGATTACGCGATGGTTCGTTTAGTGAAGCACAATTTTCTAGTCCTCAGGGAATGTCTTTTGATCCTGAAAAGCAATTACTATACGTAGCTGATACGGAGAATCATACAATACGTCGAATCGATGTGCGGCGTCAAGTTGTGGAAACCATCGCAGGTACAGGCGAACAAAGTCGCAATATTCAACCGCATCAACAAGGTGCTGGCTTAGCAACTGCGCTTAATTCGCCTTGGGATGTGCAACAAGTAGGCAATTCTTTATTTATCGCGATGGCTGGTTCGCATCAAATTTGGGAGTTACAACTCGAAACATTGGCGATCGCCACTTATGCTGGTAGGGGTGCAGAAGCTTGTATGGATGGTACTCTAACAGAATCAGCTTTTGCTCAACCTAGTAGTATCACCACTGATGGTAAAAACTTGTATATTGCCGATAGTGAAGTTAGTTCGATTCGTCAAATCAATCTAGAAGATTCACGCGTCACAACTGTATGTGGTAGCGGTGATTTATTTGGCTTTGGCGATGTTGATGGCGTAGGGGCAGAAGTACGTCTACAACACTGTCTGGGCGTAGAATATTTCCAAGAACAACTGTGGATTGCTGACACTTACAACCACAAAATCAAACGTGTAGACCCGCGAACAGGTACTTGTCAGACTGTGCTAGGAGTTGCGGTGGGCGATCGCAGCAACAGCAAAAATGCTCAATTCTCTGAACCTTCGGGGCTAAGTGGGATAAATTGCTTTCTCTTTGTTGCTGATACAAATAATCATGCGATTCGATGCATACACCTTGACACGTTAGAAATCACAACTATGCGTTTTCCGAACTTATGTGCTCCAGACTTGTGTTTTCCTCCTGAAAAAATCTAGAGAGTATCTATGCTTCCCCATGAGAAAAATCAAAAAATTAACTGTCAAATATGTTTCGCCACTATGTGTTTCCAAGCACATCTTGAGCTTTATGTTTGCTCGAACTATTACAGTGCGCGGTAAAACCTTTACGCCATAACAAAAAAATTAAATCTCCTACCTCAAACCTATGCATTGAGATAGGAGAATTTGTAGTACAAGGGATTGTTTGATAGCTGTTGTGATGACTGTATGTAAATTTTACAAAGTACGTTGTTAGGCTAGGAGTTACTTCTGTTGAGTTTCTGCTTGATTTTGCATACGCGAAACAACATTATAATCATCTGCCCCGGCTGGAGTTCTAGACTCTACAATACCTTCAGTAGGACCGCCTACAGCTTTCCATGCGGGTAGTCCACCTTTGAGTTCTGAGATATGCTCAAACCCAGCAGCGCGTAGTTGCTGTGCTGCTTGCGCTGTTTGTTCGTCAGTTTCGCCGTAAACATATACGTCACGGCTCTTAGCGAGTGAGCTTTCAGCACGCTCTACTAATTCTTCCATCGGCATGGACATCGCACCCATAATATGACCGTCGTTATAGGTATTGCGATCGCGTATGTCTAAAATAGTAAATGCTGGCTCGCCCCATTCTAGACGCGACTTCAGTTCGTGGACGTTAGACTGCGAGTCAATAGGTGGCTGATCTGGGATAATACCGCCTAAAGGATTGTTCATACAAGGTTCCTCTCTTTTCTGCTCATTCGCAATTTATCAAGTAATACAAACTATACGATCTTTCTTTAGAATGAACGTTTATAATATCTTTCTTTAGGAATAGTTTAAATCTTCAATTATACCCCGTGTTAATTTTTATTAAAAATCTGTGCTGCGGTTGATTTTTTGTACATCTTGCAGAAGATTCAGCTTAGTTAGAACGACGAGCGCGTTTAATTAAATAAAATCAATAATTAATTCTAAAATGATATGGTAAATATCTAAAATAATTTTTTTTAAGTATTTTTAGTTGATTGTTGATCCAAGAAAACCTTCAATCGGAATTGAGTTAAATTGTTAGTTAATCAAACACTGGATTATATGTTATCCAGTATTTATACTTTACCAGAAGAAGTTATTAATTTAATTGCTGCGGGAGAAGTCATAGACTCGATAGCAGCGGTTGTTCGCGAATTAGTAGAGAATTCTCTCGATGCTGGTGCAACGCGGATTGTTGTAGCTTTGTGGACACAGCAATGGCGCGTACGAGTTGCAGATAATGGTTGTGGAATGAAACTGACAGATTTACGGCAAGCCGCAACAGCACACAGTACAAGTAAAATTCGCAGCTGTGACGATTTGTGGAAGATTACTAGCTTAGGGTTTCGCGGTGAAGCGCTACACAGCCTAACGCAATTAGCAAACCTAGAAATTATGAGCCGTCCAGCCCTAACTAGTGAAGGATGGTACGTCCGCTACGATGCGGGAGGAAAAGTCTTAGAAGCAGCAACAGCGGCGATCGCGCCTGGTACAGTTGTTACCGTATCAGACTTATTCGGCAATTTACCCAACTACCGCGAAGGATTACCTGCGATCGCACAGCAGATGAAAGCGGTGCAAAGTACAATTCAGCAGATTGCTTTGTGTCACCCGCACGTGACTTGGCAAGTTTGGCAAGACGATCGCGAGTGGTTCAACATCAGTGCTGGCAAAACCTCTCAACAATTATTACCGCAAATGCTTCGTCAAGTGCGTGTCGGTGATTTACAAGAATTGACAGTCGAAGTTCCCAACCCAGATACTTCACCTACTGCAACACGCGCTTTTCTCAACTTAGTTTTAGGCTTACCCGATCGCTGTCATCGCCATCGTCCCGATTGGGTGAGAGTTGCTGTCAACGGACGTAGAGTAAAATTACCAGAACTTGAGCAAACCATAATAACTGCAACAGCAAGAACATTACCGCGCGATCGCTATCCGATATGTTTCTTGCATCTTCAAGTTGCGCCTAATCATGTCAATTGGAACCGCCACCCTGCAAAAGCAGAAATTTATCTGCATCATTTAGAGTATTGGCAAGAAAAAGTTACACAAGCTATTGAACAAGCGTTACGCATTCATCCTGAAACGATTCCTGAATCTTTACATAACTCACGAGTGAGTAAATTAATTAAAGCTGCTGAAGCTACTAGTGGTTACCACTATAACCGCCAAATTCAAAACACTAAAGTAGAATCTCATAATAGCTGTCCTCCTACTTACATCCTCAAAGCTGTTGCACAAGTCAACAATACCTATATCGTGGCAGAACATCCGGGAGGATTGTGGTTAGTCGAACAGCATATTGCACACGAACGTGTTTTGTACGAACAATTAGTCGATAATTGGCAACTTGTGGCATTAGAGCCGTCAGTGATTTTAAATGCTCTTTCGCCAGCACAGCGATCGCAACTCGAACGGATTGGGATAGAAATTGAGCCTTTTGGCGAACAAATGTGGGCAATTCGTAATATTCCAGCGATGTTACAAGCACGCGATGATTGTGCTGATGCATTATTAGAACTTAGCTTAGGTGGAGATTTACAAACGGCACAAGTAGCCGTTGCTTGTCGTAGTGCAATTCGCAATGGTACAGAGTTAACTTTAGAAGAAATGCAGACGCTTTTAAACCAATGGCAACGCACGCGTAACCCGAGAACTTGTCCGCACGGACGTCCTATCTATTTATCTTTAGAAGAATCAGCTTTATCTCGTTTCTTCCGCCGTCATTGGGTAATTGGTAAAAGTCACGGTATTTAATTTCTTAAACTTTTTGCCATATAAATATCGGGTTTCCCTACACCATTTGCATCGGGCATAACTCCGACAATGACAAATCCTAACTTTTGATAAAATTCGTAAGGATGACCGCGTAAATTTTTGATATTAGCAATGTGTTTCCACACATTAGGATACAGATTAATGTCTGATAGTGACGTCATGTTATCTTCGTCATCTGTACCTAACCAAAGTGTTAAACCACCCCGTTCCCTTACTTTATTTTCTAAGTCTAAAACAAGTGCGCTACCAATTCCTTGATGACGAAACTCGCTACGAACAACTAAAGGGTGTAGTTCCCAAACATTACCACTGTATTGACTTATTCCACCAATCCAGCCTAAAACTATACCGTTTTTATCTACTGCAACACGACTAATTCTATCTGATGTTAATGATTCTTGAACTTCTTGAAAAGCGCTATCAAAGGTTGTCCAATGTTCTTTAAAAGAATCAACTAATAAAATTGCTACTTGCTCTAATACATCTCGACCAGCACCATTTAAGTTAATAATTCGCATTACCTACAAAAGAATGGCTATTCTAATTACTAAGTAAAATCAGCGCGAAATTGATTAACAACTCGGTCTAAACCTATCGAATGTGCAGCTTTAAAAAGGATTCGATCGCCTTCTGTAGCAATCTCTCGCAACCGTTCAATGATACCTTCGTGGCTAGAAAAACATTCTACCGAAACACCTGTGGCATTTTGGGCAATCGCTTGTGCATCTTCACCGTCAATGAAAACCATCAATAAATCAATCTTGAGTTGAGCGACTAAGTTTCCTACTTCTTGGTGCAACTGCCGCGATCGCTCTCCCAATTCTTTCATTGCACCCAACACAGCAATTCGTCGCCTTCCTGGTGTTTCTGCAAGTAAATGTAACGCTGCTTTCATTGCTTCTGGTGCAGCATTATAACTCTCGTCTAAGATTATCACATCGTTTGGTAATTCATAACGCTGCGATCGCCCACTCGGCATATCGACTACTAAACCCTTAGTTAAGCATGACCAATCGATTTGTAAAACCTGAGCAACTGCCAAAGCTGCCAGAAAATTAGCCGCATTGTGTCGTCCTGGTAGCGGTAAAGTGAATTCTCTGCCATTAACAATGATACGAGCGTCGATAATTTCTCCACAAATATCTCCGCCTTCTAAGCCGTAAGTAACAGTTTGACCTTGCCAAACCGTTGCCGCAGTTTTCATAAGACGAGAGTTATCGTGATTGAGAATTGCTACCGCAGAATTTGCCATTTCCGCTAACAATTCGCACTTGGCTTCTGCGATCGCTTGTTCTGAGCCTAATCTTTCAATGTGGGCAGTTCCCACGTTTGTAATCACCCCAATTGTCGGACAAGCTATTTGCGTTAGTAGAGCAATTTCACCTTTTGCCCGCATTGCCATTTCAACGACTGCGTAATCGTGTTCTGAACCAAGTTCTAATAAAGTTTTTGGAACACCAATTTCGTTGTTATAATTTGCTTGAGTTTTGAGAACAGAGCCTTGTGTGGCTAAAACGGCGGCAATGAGTTCCTTGGTTGTTGTCTTGCCAACCGAACCTGTAATTGCAATCACCGGAATAGAAAATTGCTGACGCCACCAATGCGCAATTTGTTGGTAAGCTGTTAAAGTATTTTCTACTTGTAGAAACGGTATTGATTCAGTTGGTGATTGAAAGTCAGAATCAACGATCGCCGCGATCGCTCCTTTTTCTATTGCTACGGATACAAAATTATGACCGTCGAATTTCTCTCCGCGTAGAGCGACGAAAATTTCGCCTGGTTTTATAGTGCGGGTATCTGTATTAATACCTATAAACTGCGCGTTGACCTCAGTATTGGGTAAAACCGGTTTAGCGGCTAAAACTTGAGTCAATTGATTTAAAGTACCACAACAAGGCATAGGTACGAATTATAGAGAGATTCAGCGTCAGAGGAAATTTCCCTGTTCTTCACTTTACAGCGATTTGTGGCGATAAAGTTTTAAGGTTGTTCTCAATCAAGTTACTAAACATTGCCATCTTAGCTTGTGAATTTAACAGTAGTTGACTTTTGGCATCAATACTAAAGTCTTTTCCTGGAACGAAACCTTTGTTAATTAACTGCTTGTAAAAATGTACCAAAAAAGTATTTTGAATTTCTTGATAGATATCCGCGGGAAGAAGATGGTTGACTGTCCACAATACTGAGTTGGGATCAAACCAAAGTACGCGCTCGATGCTAATGATAACTATCCCAGCGACTGCTTCGGTGGTAAGTTGAGCTTTGAGATGACTAATTAAAGCTTTCCCTATCTGCGAATTTTGGGTCATCATTGCCATTGCCAATTTGGCGATTTCCCTTTCCAACTCTACGCAAGTCATACCCTAGGTTCCTTCTGTAGCACAAATAATAGTTCAGATAAGTATATCTAAAGAAGGATAAAAATGTACCTTAGGGTAGATGAATTATTTGTTGACCGTTATTGGGTATGACCGAGCCAAAAGCACTAACTTGCGAGCTTAGGACAATAGGCTAGCTGTGATGACACTAAATATGATGCTGCTGATGCGTATCGGAATTAGGAACGTCTCTTTCAATCAGCGCGATCGCGACTAAGCCAATACCAGAAATAGCAATCAATATCAAAGCAGATGCTAGGTAGGCGTTTTTGACCATCTCTAAAGCAGTTTCAAACAAAATGTATGTTGTCATAACTTTTTTACTCACCTTCAGGCAATCAATAGTGCTTATTTATTTCTCCACACTATTGCTGTTAAATTCCACAGAGAAATTACCAACTCTGGTTTCTTAACAATTTGTTACACCTGTAATTATACGCCTAAGAGCTTTTCTTTTCAAAAAGATTGTTTTTTCTGACAAGATTGGGAAAAATGTATTTAATTACACTGTTTTTCCCAGCTAAATATGAATGTCTTTAATACTATGACAAATTAATTCATCTTAGCGTTGACTTCTCGTGGGGTGTCTACCACAAATGCTTCTTAAGTTTCGCGCAAATTGCAAGTTAAACGTAAACCAAGCACTTTTCTAACGTAGCGACAACTGATTGCGAAAGCGCAGAAAAATCATAACCACCCTCTAAACCAAAAACAACTCTACGGGTTATCTGTAAACAGTATTCTGTAAATTTGCCGTAATCTTGAGGTTGTAATGCAATCTCTGCTAGGGGATCAGCCGCATTTGCATCGTATCCCGCACTAACAATCAGCAGGTCGGGTTGAAAGCTAGATAAAAATGGCATCACCTTTGCTTCAAACAAAAGTTGATAGGTTTCCATGGTACTACCAGGCGACACGGGTAAATTTAAAACATTATTGAATTTACCTTGCTCAGATGCGTGTCCTGTACCAGGATAACAGGGAGATTGATGCAGCGAGCAAAAAGCGATTTGAGGATGGTTTTCAACGATCGCTTGAGTTCCATTACCGTGATGCACGTCCCAATCGAGAATAGCGACGCGGTTGATATTAGGTTGTTCTAGCGCGTAATGTGCGGCGATCGCTGCATTTGAAAATAAACAAAATCCCATACCGCGATCGCTTTGGGCATGATGTCCTGGAGGACGTGTCAGCACAAAAGCTGGGTTTTGAGTTACTAAAACGCTGTTAACGCCGTCTAGCCATGCGCTGACTGCTAATAATGCCACGTCGTAGCTGCGGGGTGAAACGGGCGTGTCTGGTTCTAGATAACCGCCACCAGTACTAGCTATATAGCGAACGAGGTTTATGTATTCTGACGCGTGAATTTGCTCGACAAGCGTTAATGCTGGTGATTCTGCTACTGGAGTTGGCGACCGCCATTCTAATTTGTGGGCAAAATCAGCTTGTTTGAGAGCAGTTGCGATCGCGCTTAAACGTCCTGGTGTTTCTGGATGGAATCGTCCGGTTTTGTGTTCGAGAAACTCGTCAGAATAAATGATTGGCAGCATATGGCAAGCGGCGATAGAATCCTCGATCAAATTTTATCCTTACTCCTCGCGCTTCCAATCGCTTCTTTCTTCCATCGAGTCATCGATTGTGGGCGGTGTCATTGCCGGATTATTCATCACTTCTTCTGTAGACAACTGCTGCATCGTATCGTCAATTGCTGGCGGATGCTTAATTTTGTCTAACACTTCGGGTGATAAGACGTCTTCTGGTCGTTCGTTTTCTGCCATAAGAATTCTTTGAATTTACACACGCCTCAGTGTAAGTTACGCGCTGAGATCGCACACACTACCTTCAGACTTAAATTTCCAGTTTGTGAGTTGATGAGATTGCATAAGTGCGATCGCGAATGAACTTGCGCCCCTCGCACGTCGTAGGGCTTTAGCTTCCCCACAGAGTGTAGGGAAAATGTGCTAAAATTGTAGCATGATTTAACAAATATTCAGCAGTAAATTGGAATAATTTGGCATTTTTCCACTTTAACGACTGATAATGTCAGATTTTTGGAGTTTTTCACAATATGACAAGCTCTCAGGATAGGATTATCCCGACTGATCTGCGTAATGAGATGTCGCGGTCTTACCTAGAATATGCGATGAGCGTTATTGTAGGTCGAGCACTGCCAGATGCCAGGGATGGTCTGAAACCTGTGCATCGTCGCATCCTCTATGCAATGCATGAATTGGGCTTAACGTCGGATCGCCCTTTTCGGAAATGTGCCCGTGTCGTTGGGGAAGTTTTAGGAAAATATCACCCGCATGGTGATGGTTCGGTGTATGACGCACTTGTGCGTATGGCGCAGGATTTTTCCATGCGACTGCCATTGATTGATGGACATGGAAATTTTGGTTCAGTAGATAACGATCCACCAGCAGCAATGCGATACACCGAATGTCGCTTGCAAGCCTTTACAGGTGATGCTCTGCTACGAGATATTGAATCAGAAACAGTAGATTTTATCGATAATTTTGATGGTTCGCAGCAAGAACCGATAGTTTTACCAGCACGCGTTCCGCAACTTCTTCTGAATGGGGCTTCTGGAATTGCCGTTGGGATGGCGACGAATATTCCGCCGCACAATTTAGGTGAGTTAATCGATGGATTAGTTGCGTTAATTCGCAATCCAGAAATTACAGACAATCAATTAATGCAGTATATTCCTGGTCCTGATTTTCCTACAGGAGGACAGGTATTAGGAACAGGAGGTATTCGCGAAGCTTATACAACTGGGCGCGGTTCAATTACCATGCGTGGTGTAGCGAACATTGAAACTATCGAACAACGCGGACGCCCCGAACGCGAAGCCATTGTGATTACTGAACTGCCGTATCAAACGAATAAAGCCGCGTTAATCGAACGTATCGCGGAAATGGTGAACGAAAAGCGGCTAGAAGGCATAGCAGATATTCGCGATGAAAGCGATCGCGACGGTATGCGGATAGTCATTGAACTGAAAAACAATGCTTATCCGCGCGTTGTTCTCAATAACTTGTACAAGCAAACGCCTTTACAAGCGAACTTTGGAGCCAATATGTTGGCTCTAGTCAATGGCGAACCGCAACTACTCACAATTAAACAATTTCTCAATGTCTTCTTAGACTTCCGCATCGATGCCATTAGCCGGAGAACGCGCTATGAATTGCGCAAAGCAGAGGAACGCGATCATCTGTTGCAAGGATTATTGATTGCCTTAGCAAACTTAGACCGAATTATTGAACTGATTCGTCATGCAGCTGATGCACCGACAGCGCGTCACGAACTCATTGAAAGTTATGGTTTATCAGACGCCCAAGCAGATGCCATCTTGCAAATGCAGTTGCGGCGACTCACAGCGCTAGAAGCTGAAAAAATTCGCCAAGAACACGAAGAACTACAGCTACAGATTGCCGATTTGCGTGACATCTTAGCACGGCGCGAACGTGTCTTGGAAATTATTGAAAATGAAGTCACGCAGATTAAAGCAACGCATGCAACACCGCGGCGAACAGTGATTGAACCAGATGAGGGCGAAATTGGCGATACGGACTTAATTGCCAACGAGAAAGCTTTAATTCTGGTGACAGAACAAGGTTACATCAAACGAATGCCCATCGATGCTTTTGAGGCACAAAGTCGGGCTACTCGCGGAAAAGCCGCAACGCGGATGAAAGAAGACGACGGAATTGAGCATTTCTTAACGTGCTGCGACCACGATAGTGTTTTATTCTTTAGCGATCGCGGTGTTGTCTATTGCCTCAAAGCTTATCAAATTCCGATCGGTTCGCGCACAAGTCGGGGTACGCCGATAGTGCAGATGCTACCGATTCCCAAAGATGAAAAAATTACCTCGGTAGTTCCAGTTAACGAATTTAGTAGTGACGAATACCTCGTCATGCTGACACGCGGAGGCTACATCAAAAAAACTGAACTCAGCGCCTTTAGCAACATTCGAGCAAACGGCTTAATTGCCATTTCCTTAGAGGAAGGCGATCAGCTGCGTTGGGTACGACGCGCTCGTGTCGAAGATAGTATTATCATCGGTTCGCGCTATGGTATGGCAATTCATTTTAGAACCGACCACGAACAATTACGTCCTCTCGGTCGAGCAACACGTGGCGTCAAAGCAATGAAACTGCGCGAGGGAGATGAACTGATCGGTATGGATATTCTTCCTAGTTCAGTATTAGCAAACCTCAATGGCAGCGTTACCGCAGATACTGAAGCAGAAGATGAAGATGAAACCGAAGAAAACTCTGAATTGCTCGAAAACGGGACTCAAGGACCGTGGGTACTAATTGTAACGATGGGCGGTTACGGTAAGCGCGTACCTGTCACGCAGTTTAAATTATATAATCGGGCAACTAAAGGCAAGATTGCAACCAAGTTCAAATCACGCAAAGGCTTCAAAGACCAACTTGCAGCGTTGCGAATTGTCAATGAAGATGATGAGTTAATGATGGTGACAAGTCGCGGAATCATCATTCGTCAAGCTGTTAAAGCTATATCGCCGCAGTCGCGTTCGGCTACTGGCGTCCGCGTGCAACGTTTAGATGAAGATGATGCGATCGCAGCTGTTGCTTTAGTTCCACCTGATGTTAGCGATGCAACTGAGACAGAAAATTAAGAGCTAACCAATCAGTAAAATGCCGATTGTCAAAACAAAATTGAGTAAACAACACCAGAGGTGGACATTAGCCACCTTTGGTTTTCCTGCTTTAGCCAGTGGTATTTTCATGGGGTTAACCGTCGCCCCTGTCGAAGCATGGTTTTTAGCATGGATTGCCTTAGTTCCCTTGTGGGTAATCGTGGCATCTTCCACAACGCGAAAAACCAAATTACTCTCAGCTTTACTGTGGGGAATCGGGTATCACGGTGTCGCTTTATCTTGGATTACCGGCGTTCACCCGATGACGTGGATGGGAGTACCTTGGCTTGCTAGTATTGCGATCGCGCTATTTTGTTGGACTGCAATTACGCTGTGGGGCGCAGTTTTAGTGACCATTTGGGCTGCGTGTATGACAGCGTTTAGTCGAGGTGTGGGAACATTCACCCGCGTTCTCATTGGTGTTGCGTTGTGGTGTGGTTTAGAAAGTTTATGGAGCTTAGGACCTTTATACTGGTCTTCGCTTTCTTACACTCAAAGTCCGCACAACTTAATTATTCTTCATCTCGGTCAAATTTCTGGTGCTCTCACTGTCACAGCTGCGATTGTTGCGATTAATGGCTTACTCGCCGAAGCGTGGATGAGATACCAAAGGTCAGGAATTGGGGGTCAGGGATCAGCGCTCTTTGCTAGCAGTTGTTTACTCTTTGTAGTGTTGCATCTCGTTGGTTTTGGTTTGTACAGTCGTCCGTTGGTACAGCCTCCAGAGACTGCTTTAAGAGTAGGAATTATCCAAGGTAATATTCCCAACACAATCAAACTTTATCCTGAAGGCTTGCGAAGGGCGATCGCAGGTTACACCGAAGGTTACATTACGCTAGCCGAACAAGGAGTTGAAGCAGTTTTAACACCCGAAGGTGCTTTACCTTTTATGTGGAGTGAAGTACTGCAAACTTCTATCTACTCAGCTGTCAAAGAAAAAGGCGTCACTGCTTGGATCGGTGCATTTGGCGAACAAGGACAAAATTATACAAACAGCTTATTTACTCTTACTGGTGACGGCACAGTTTTCAGTCGTTACGACAAAGTGAAATTAGTACCAATTGGCGAATATATTCCATTTGAACAAGTTTTAGGTAGAATTGTTCGGCGGTTATCGCCACTAGAAGCAAAGCAGGTAGCAGGTGCGCCAGATCAAGTCTTTGATACCCCGTTTGGACGCGCGATCGCGGTTATCTGTTACAGTTCGGCGTTTCCAGAACAATTACGTTACCAAGCCGCAGCCGGCGGACAATTTATCCTCAGTGCTGCAAACAATGCGCACTACAGCCCTTCAATGCCCGCACAACACCATGCTCAAGATACCATGCGCGCCATCGAAACCGATCGGTGGGCAGTACGCGCAACCAACACAGGCTACTCAGGTATCGTCGATCCTCGCGGTAGAACAGTGTGGATATCTGGCATAAATACTTACGAACTACACGCAGACACAATTTATCGACGTACCACACAAACTTTGTACGTCCGCTGGGGAGATTGGCTGACACCTTTACTACTAGGATTAGCTGTAATATCTAAATTAACTTCTCTGCCAATCAGCCAAAAATAAAACCTCCTCTTAGCTTTACTCTTTGTGGTTGTACTAATTCAAAAACTCTTGAATACAACAAGCTAACATTTTCGGCTGCTCTAATTGTGGTACGTGACCGCAATTTTTTAACCAAATCAACCGAGAATTTGCGATTGCCCGTTGAAATTTCATTGCATCATTCACACTCAAAGTATCATCGCGATCGCCCCATAAAATCAGTGTTGGTATATTAATTTTAGAAATTTTATCTACTAAATGATTGTACCCACCACTTTTCATAAAACTCAACATTGCCTCATACCAATAAGGCATATCCAAATGTAACGATGCACATCGGATAGCATCAACTAATTGTGAGGAATTAAAGCGATCCCAAAATAGGGCTTGAAGTTTACGCTGTCGCCAATACTCCACTGCTAAATAATCAAAAGGTGCGAATAAGAATTTACCAATTGGAAAATCACCGCTAAAGCCTACGCTATTAATTAATACTAACTTTTCAACCGCTTGCGGATAATCAAGCGCGAAATCAATAGCTGTAGCGCCTCCCATCGAAGCACCAATCAGTATTAATGGTCGATCAATCAATTTCCAAAAGCTATAAAGGTGGGCTTTGATTGAGGCTGGATTATAATCAATTCCTCTAATTCTCTCAGTAAAACCAAATCCCAGTAAATCAATCCCCCAAGTTTCATAGTTTTTAGCCAGTAACGGTAAAAGATAGCGAAATTCTAGTACTGAACTATCAAATCCATGCAAAAGTAAAATAGGCTTACCCGTACCTTGACGTACATAAGCTGTTGCGATCGCCTGTGGACTCAACGGAGTTACAATCGACTTACGCTCAATACTTTGGGCTAAAACAATTGCCGCATCTTCCTTAAGCAACTGTACTTGAGATGGTAAAAAGGCGGGAAACATACCGTTAGACAACTTTAACTTGGCTCGCAGCTTTTATTGCTTTTGCTCGTGCTACTCTTACATTCTCACCTTTAGCTAAAGCAACTCCCATGCGTCGTCCTGGGCGTGTATCTGGCTTACCAAATAAACGTAAATCAACGTCTTTTTCTGCTAGAGCATCAGTAACACCAACATAAGAAACCGTATCGGCGTATTCATTAGCTAAAATGACTGCACTTGCAGAAGGTGCTAACAGCTCGATATGCGGTATTGGTAATCCTAAAACAGCCCGAAGATGTAACTCAAACTCGTTGAGATTTTGCGAAATTAATGTCACCATGCCTGTATCATGAGGTCTCGGTGAAAGTTCTGAGAAAATGACCTCATCTTTTGTCACAAAAAATTCAACTCCAAAAATTCCTGCACCACCTAAAGCATCGGTAACTTTTTGCGCGATCGCCTGGGCTTCTGCTAACAATTTATCAGTTATTTCAGCAGGTTGCCAAGACTCTTGATAATCTCCGTTTTCTTGCCGATGTCCAATCGCAGGACAAAAAATTGTTGGGGCGTTCCACTGCTTAATTGTTAAGAGAGTAATCTCAGTTTCAAATGAAATAAATTCTTCTACAATAACTTTTTGACTATCTCCTCTAGAGTTTTTTATGGCATAATCCCAAGCTGTTTTAACTTCATTCGATTGATAAACAATTGATTGACCTTTTCCTGATGAAGACATGATAGGTTTAACAACATTGGGAAAGCCAATAGCTTGAGAAGATGTAACTAACTCATCTAAACTAGCTGCATAAGCATATTTAGCAGTACGAATTCCCAATTGTTTATGTGCTAACTCGCGAATGCGATCGCGGTTCATTGTAAAATTTGTTGCCTTTGCCGATGGTATAACTGTAACTCCACGCTGTTCAAACTCAAGTAACTTTTCGGTTCTAATTGCTTCAATTTCAGGAATAATAAAATCTGGTTGATGTTTTTGAACAACAGCTTCTAAATCATCACTATTCAGCATTGAAATTACTTCGCATTCATCAGCTACCTGCATCGCTGGTGCATTCGCATATCGATCGACCGCAACAATATAATTGCCCAAACGTTGCGCTGCAATAACAAATTCTTTACCTAATTCACCTGAACCAAGCAATAAAAACTTTCGTGGCAGTGTTAAACTCATATCAAAACGTCAATCTAAAATTTCTTGTAATTTTTCAAAGAGACTTTGCGTTCTTTGTATCCTATGTGATTCGTTTTCTAATTAAACCGAGCAGCACGTAAGATTAAATTTTGCCGTTGCATATCCGTCAATCCAACACCTTCACCAAAAATACAATTTTCAACTTTAGCACCCTGCCAAATCGTTTCATTTAATGTTGCACCTGTCAAATTAGCGTTTCTCAAGTCTGCGTTTGTAAAATTAGCAAATATCAAATCAGCATCAACAAGACTACTTCCTTGTAAATTAGCGGCTGACAAATTTCCACGAATCAAATTACTACCATCTAAAACTAAGTTTGATAAGTCTGCGCCTTGAAGCTCAGGAAACTTTACGCGACTAGGATTTTGAAAAAAACGCATGACACAGATTATGTTTACCTCACTCAAGCGGATTTGCGTTAAGAAATCAGCATAACGTGCTAAACCAAGCTGCTGAAGTTGTAGTAAACGTTGACAACGGCTTGCTTGGAGAAACTGTTTGCACGTGTTGTAAAGATCTTGAGTCGCAGAGTTCAACATTGTGCTAAAAACAATTAATTTTGTGCATAACTTTCCAATATCCTGCTGAGTTAAGTGCAAAAGTAAGATATGACCGTTAACAAAAAGCCGTTTCTGGGAATGCTACACAATAGCAAGCTTGGCTTAAAGGCTAAAGTTGATGCTAACCCAGGATAGCCAAAGTGCTGGGGCTGGTGGGGGAGGAGACTTAGGAATCAATTGCGCCGCTGTATAAATTATAACGATCAAAAACCAGTGAAGGGATTGGTGGAATGAAGAGGCTACCATTATACGTTGTTTTATTACAAAGTTTATTAATTGTTGGCATTAAACCAGCGATCGCAGGAATTGCGTCGATACCTCCACTATCACAGTCCACTGAAATCCAGAGAGAAGACAACCCTTTACAAAACCTACCACCAGGAGTATGGGTACTTCAAGACGACAAACCGCAACGTCAACCGTTTGTTTGGGTAGTTGAGGATGTCAAAGCAGCACGACAGCCATTTTTACAACCTGTTAAAGACGAAAAGAAACCAAATATTCCCGAAAATATAGTTACAAAAAATACAAATAAGCAAGCTGACTTACAGCCATTTCACGAAGTTGTCAAAAATACGACAAAAGTCGAAGGGTTATATACGCTTTATACACAAAAAGATACAGGCAAAATCTATTTAGAAATTAAGCCGCAGCAGTTAAATAAAAACTTTTTAGGCACGGTTACGATGGAATCGGGTATTGGCGAGCGCGGTATTTATAGCGGAATGCCATTACAAGACTTTCTCTTTTATTTCCGC